>NZ_JBYLFR010000006.1:0-191745 GCF_057748165.1 Paracoccus sp. NIOT.M2S5SZ12 | reverse complement strand
GGTGCGGTAGCGGGCGGGCTTGGGCTTGCTCATGCTGCCCATCTAACCGCATGGATTCACCAAGTGAATCCTTCACGGGGAGAGTTCTGCAACAACGCCCCTCCAGCCCCTCGTTCGCGGAGAAGTCCATGATGCGGAAGCGGATGCCCGGATAGCGCCGGTTGAACGCCTCGATCACCCGGGGCAGGAAGTAGAAGGCGGCGGTCGGCAGGGCGGCCAGGGTGATCTGGGCGCGGTGACGGCCGCCAAGCTCCGAGATCGACAGGATCGATTCCTCGAACTCGTCCACCAGGCGCCGGACCAGGGGCATCAGCTTGCGGCCCGTCTCGGTCGGGGCGACGCGCCGGGTGGTGCGCTCGATCAGCTGGGACCCCACCGCATCCTCCAGGCCCCGGATGCGCCGGGACAGGGCGGGGGCCGACAGGTTCAGCTGCTTCGCGGCCTCGCTGAAGGATGCAAATTCCAGCACCGCCAGAAAGGCCCGAAGATCAAGGAAATCAAAATTGTTCCGCATATCGCAAGAATGGCACAATTCTTTGCAATTAACAACATAGTCACGATGGTGCATTCCCTGTCGCACAGGCCACGAACCGTGCCGGGGAGGACATTCGCGTTGGACGACCAGATCCGCATTCCTTGCGTCATCATGCGCGGCGGAACCTCGAAGGGGCCGTTCTTCCTGCAGCGCGACCTGCCGGTCGATCCGGGCCTGCGCGACGAGATCCTGATCGAGATCATGGGCTCGGGCCATCCGCTGCAGATCGACGGGATCGGCGGGGGCAGCACGCTCAGCTCCAAGGTCGCCATCGTGGGACCGTCGTCGCGGCCGGGGGCGGATGTCGACTATCTGTTCGCGCAGGTCAACGTGATGGACCGCGTCGTGGACACCGGCCCGAACTGCGGCAACATGCTGTCGGCGGTCGGCGCCTTCTCGGTCGAGACCGGACTGGTCGCCGCGCAGCAGGGCGAGACGCGCGTGCGGGTGCACAACGTCAACACGGGCAAGATCATCGAGGCGCGCATCCAGACCCCGGGCGGCGAGCTGCGCTATCACGGCGACACCGCGATCGACGGGGTACCCGGCACCGCGGCGCCGGTCCACCTGGCCTTCCTCGAGGCGGTGGGCGCCAAGACCGGGGTCATGCTGCCCTCGGGCACCCCGCAGGAGGTGATCCTGGGCATCCCCATCTCGCTGATCGACGGGGCCACGCCGGTGATGATCGCGCGGGCCGAGGCCTTCGGCCTGACCGGGTCCGAGCCTGCATCCGATCTGGACGGCGACGCCGTCTTCATGGCGCGGCTGGAGGAGATGCGCATCGAGGCCGGGCGACGCATGGGCCTGGGCGACGTCCGCGCCTCGGTCCTGCCCAAGCCGGTGCTGATCGGGTCGCCCCGGACCGGCGGCAGTCTGGCCGTGCGCTATTTCACGCCGCATGCCTGCCACACGTCGCTGGCCACCACGGGCGCGGTCTCGGTCGCCATCGCGGCCACGCTGCCCGACAGCGTCGTGGGGGCGGCGCTTCCCGGCTTGCGTTTTCCGACCGACCTGACATTCGAACATCCGACCGGACGCATGGGCGTGCGGATCGAGATCGACGATGCGGCCCCCGACCGGCCCGTCGTCTTCGTCACCCGGACATGCCGGCGCCTGTTCGAGGGGGCGGCGCTGGTGCGGCGCAGGAACTGACCATCCCGCGCCGCCCATGAGGCGGTGGTGGGCACATTCATCCAAGGGAGGACTATCACATGCTCAATCTGACCCGTCGCCTGATGCTGGGCGTCTGTGCGGCCACGATGACCGTGGCGGCGCTGCCGGTCGCGGCCCAGGACTATCCGTCGCGGCCCGTGACCCTGGTCGTGTCCTATGCCGCGGGGGGCGGCACCGATGCCATCGCCCGCGTCTTCGCCGCGCGGCTGGAGGAATCCCTGGACGGGCGCGTCATCGTCGAGAACCGCCCCGGGGCGGCCGCCAACATCGGCACCGACGTCGTCGCCAGCGCCGATCCCGACGGGTATACGCTGCTGATCGGCAACCAGGGTCCGATGGTCGTGAACCCGCACATCTTCGACCTGCGCAACGACCCGGCCGAGACGCTGGAACCGATCGCGATGATCGCGGACGCGCAGCTGGTCGTCGTGACGGGGCCGCGCCTGCCCGTCACCTCGCTGGCCGAGCTGATCGAGACCGGCAAGACGCAGGAGCTGGTCTATGGCTCGGCGGGCAATGCCTCGGCCAGCCATGTGGCAACGCTGCTGATGGGGCAGGAGGCCGGGATCGACCTGAAGCATGTTCCCTACAAGGGCGCGGGACCCGCGGTGAACGATCTGGTCGGCGGGCATATCGACTTCATGGTGACCACGGTCCCCTCGGTCATCGGGCTGGTGCAGAACGGGACGCTGAACGCGCTGGCCGTCACCGGGACCGAGCGTTTCGCGGCGCTGCCGGACGTGCCCACCGTCGCCGAGGCCGGGCTGCCCGAATACAGCGCCTCGGCATGGTACGGCCTTCTGGGTCCCAAGGGCCTGCCCGACGATGTGCGCGCCCGTCTGGCCGACGCGACCGCCGAGGCCTTGGCCGACCCGTCCTTCGTCGAGAGCCTCGAGAAGGATGGCGGCGTGCCGTCGCAGCTGGTGGGAACCGCCTTCGCCGACTTCATGGCCTCCGAACGCTCGCGTTGGGGCGATGTCGTCGAGGCCGCCGACATCAAGGTGGAATGAGCTATGAGCCACGAGGTGCCCGCCGAGCGGATCCAGGTCGATGTCCCCGGACATCACCCCGAACCGCATGTCCCCCCGTCGAACCCGTGGCTGGGCCGCGAGAGGCTGGCCGGTCTCAGCCTCGTGGCATTCGGCCTGTTCACCCTGTGGGCAGGCTCCGACCTGCCCTTCATGACCGAGGGCGGCGTCGGGTCGGGCCTGCTGCCCCGCGCCCTGTCGGTCATCCTGACCGTCCTTGGGGTGGTCCAGATCGCCCTGACCTGGACCGCCCCGCAGGAATCGACGGGATCATGGCCGGTCCGCGACATGCTGCCCGTGCTGATCGGGGTGTTCCTGTTCGCCATCACCATCCGCGGCTTCGACTTCGGGGCCTTTGCGGTCCCGGTCCTGGGAATGTCGGTGGCCACGCCGCTGGCGGTGTTCCTGGCGGGCACCGCCGCCCGGGATGTGCGGTACAAGGAGCTGGCCCTGTTCACCGTTGTGATGACCGCCCTGTGCATCGGACTGTTCCGCTATGCTCTGGGCCTGTCGCTGCCCGTTGCCCCCTGGCTGATTGGATACTGACATGATGGAAACGATCGAAAATCTGGGGCTGGGACTGTCGGTGGCCCTGACGCTGCAGAACGTCTTCTTCTGCTTCATCGGCTGCCTGATCGGCACCCTGGTCGGCGTGCTGCCGGGGGTCGGGCCGGTGGCGACGATCTCGATCCTACTGCCGGTCACCCTGTCGCTTGACCCGACCGGCGCGCTGATCATGCTGGCGGGCATCTACTACGGTGCGCAGTACGGCGGTTCCACGACCGCCATCCTGGTCAACATCCCCGGCGAGGCGACCGCGGTGGTCACCGCCATCGACGGCCACGAGATGGCCCGCAAGGGCAGGGCCGGTCTTGCCCTGGGCCTGGCCGCCATCGGCTCCTTCATCGCCGGGACCTTCGCCACGATCGTCATCGCGGCGCTGGCCACGCCGATGACCAGGCTGGGGCTGCTGTTCGGCCCGGCCGAATACTTCTCTCTGATGATCATGGGGCTGGTGCTGGCGGTTGTGCTGGCGCACGGCTCGCTGGTCAAGGCGCTGGCGATGATCGTCGCGGGCGTGCTGCTCTCCTGCGTCGGCGCCGACATGGAGACCGGCCGGGAGCGGATGACCTTCGGCCTGCACATGCTGACCGACGGGATCGAGTTCGTGGTGCTGGCCATGGGCATCTTCGGCTTCGGCGAGATCTTCAAGAACCTGGCCGACCCCGAGAAGCGCGACGTCATGCGCAACACGATCGGCCGCCTGCTGCCCACCCTGTCCGAGCTGCGCCAGAACCTGGGCTCGATCCTGCGCGGCACGGGCCTGGGTTCGGTCCTGGGGGTGCTGCCGGGCAACGGGGCGATCCTGGCGCCCTTCGCCAGCTATGCGCTGGAAAAGCGCCTGTCGGACCGCCCGCAGGATTTCGGCACCGGCATCCCGCAGGCGGTGGCCGGGCCGGAATCGGCCAACAACGCAGGCGCGCAGACCAGCTTCATCCCGCTGCTGACGCTCGGCCTGCCGCCCAACGCGGTGATGGCGCTGATGGTCGGCGCCATGATGATCCAGGGCATCGTTCCCGGCCCCCAGGTGATCGAGAACAACCCGGACCTGTTCTGGGGCCTGGTTGCGTCGATGTGGATCGGCAACCTGATGCTGGTCATCATCAACCTTCCGCTGATCGGGCTGTGGGTCAAGCTGCTGACGGTGCCCTATCGGCTGCTGTTCCCGGCCATCGTCGCCTTCTGCTGCATCGGGCTGTTCTCGATCTCGAACGATCCGGCGCAGGTCATGATGGCGGGGGTGCTGGGACTGCTGGGCTTCGCGCTCTACAAGCTGCAGTTCGAGGCGGCCCCCCTGGCGCTCGGCTTCGTGCTGGGGCGTCTGCTGGAGGAGAAGCTGCGTCAGGCGCTGATCATCTCGGACGGCAGCATGACGACCTTCGTGACCTCGCCGCTCTCGGCCGGCCTGCTGCTGGTGGGGCTGGCGGCCCTGGTCATCGCCGTGCTGCCCGCGATGCGCAAGTCGCGCGACGACGTCTTCAAGGACGCCTGAGACCGCGCGCGGCCCCAAGGTCGCGGCGGCGCATCACCGGGGGCGGCGCGGCAGGTCCGCCCGCCCCCTTCGCCATGATCGGCCCGCCTCCGGGGGGCGTGGCAAAAACGCGCTTCGACCTGTCGGCCATCCCCAATCGCGAAAATGCGGGGAGATGCCGTGGCCTGCGGGAAGGCAGGCCGCGCCCATACTTTACTCAATGGTTTGTGTTTTACGGACAGGCCCGGAATTGACGATGATCAATCGACACGCCCCATGTGCTTCGTCTGAGACCATTTGCCGACCGGGCCCGCCAAGCCGCGTTCCCGGAAGCCTCGTCCCTGAGATGACCGTCGCCTGCATCCGCACTGCAACGGGTGCGGATCGTTGATATCGTGTAGAGTGGTCTCGCCTTTTAGCATTCCCGACGTCGGCATCCAGCGGGTCGCGCCGCCCATCTCGCTGACCTTCGTCGGCAACGACGTCATGTCGGTGAACGTCCCGTCGAACATCGGCAGTCTGATCACCCAGACCGGCCCGATCACTGCCGACGACCAGAGCAACGACAGCTTCATCCAGAGTGGAGAGACCGTCGATCACAACAACGTTGCCATCCCGTTCGTCGATCCGATCCCGGCCCTCGCCGATGTCACGGTGGTGGGCGTGGGGCTGATGGGCGACCTGCTGTCCGGCATCCTGGTGCAGTGTCCGGTGATCCTCGTCTCCAGCGGCGGCGGCCGGTTCCTGCTGTATCCGCAGAGCGTGCCCGGGCTGATCACGAACGCCACCGATGCGCTGAACACCCCATCACGTTCTCTCCCAATGGCCACATCGGGCCGGGCGGGGGCTTTCAGCCCTGCTTCGCGCACGGCACCCTGAGCACGGCACCCTGATCCGCAAGGCCCATGGCGACGTCGCGATCGAGACGCTGCGCCAAGGCGACCTGATCCACACCGCCGACAACAGCCTGCAGCCGCCGCGCTGGATCGGGTCGTGCCGGCTGTCCGCCGAGAATCTTGCGCGCAACCCGGTGATGCGCCCGATCCACATTGGCCGAGGGGCTTAGGCATGGGCAGCGCCGCATCGGACCCGCTGGTCTCTCCGCAGCACCGCAACCTGGTGCGCAGCCAAATCGCCAGGAAGATGTTCGGCATGGACGAGGTGCTGAGCCTGTACCCGCCGCTGCGCGACCACGATCATGCGCCCGAACCCGCGCGCTTGCCGGCATCGGGGCGCATGGCACGCAATCCGGCACGTCGCCTTGCCCAGGTCGTCCGA
Source organism: Paracoccus sp. NIOT.M2S5SZ12 (assembly GCF_057748165.1). NCBI lineage: Bacteria > Pseudomonadati > Pseudomonadota > Alphaproteobacteria > Rhodobacterales > Paracoccaceae > Paracoccus > Paracoccus sp. NIOT.M2S5SZ12. Next base: position 185,699 of record NZ_JBYLFR010000006.1, on the reverse strand, counting down.
CCGCTGCTGATGGCCTGACCGCGTCGCGAAGGCATCGCGACACCCCGCCCGGTCGGCACCGGGCGGCGTCGATGGGTGCCGGTCACCGCGGACCCGCACCTACCCTTTCGGTCGTCAGACGAGCGGGTCGAACAGACCGTCGACCGCGATGCCGGCATCGTCGACGGTGTTCTCGGCGAAGTCGACCGCCTTGAACTTCGGGTTGGTCGGGGGTCTCCAGGCAGACGGAAAGAGGCCCTTGTTTACACTGCTCCGAACTGACGCGGCTTCAAGATTGTCGTTCGGGCGCCAGGACGTTCAACAGGTCCTACGTGTCGCGACGAAGGTCATTCGGCGTCGGTCCCGCCGTGCCGACGGACTTGAAAAACCCGCTGTCGTCAATGAGGTCAGCTGTCTCTGCGCCGTTTAACTTGTGAGCGCAGGCCAGACTAGCCATCATTCCGGGCCACGGCTGGCGAGCGGAATACCCTGTGTCTACCATGGGTTAGGGCATGCGCAAGGGATGAGGAGCCCATACGCAGAAGCCGCTGTTTCGTTTGTCGGCGACGGTTTCCGCGCGTTGGCTTCGGATCATGTCGGACCGGCATGCATCCCTGCCGCCCTCGGGTGGGGGGATGCCGGCGCAACAGGTCGTCGTCGGGGTGACATGACAGGAAAGCGGCCTCGTGCAGAGGCCGCTTTCCGCTGTCTTGGCGCCCGTCCCGCCGCGCGGCCCGGGCGGGGCCGCTCAGGCGGTCCGTCGGGGGCGACCCGCCGTCACAGGATGAAGTCCGACGCCGCCAGGTCATGCAGCCCGAGGATGCGGATCTGCGCTTCGGCTGCGGTGTCGTTGTCCGTGTCGATCTGGATGAAGGTGTCGGTCCCGTTGTCGAACACGCGGACCTGGTTCGCGCCGCCCGCCGTGAAGCCCGCCGAGTCGAGGAACACGAAGGTCGATCCCGCCATGTCGCCGATGTCGATGACGTCGCCGCCCAGCACCCCGGCCTGCTCGAAGTCGGCGATCACGTCCGAGGCCGCCAGCAGGCTGTGGCTGGTCGCGGTGAAGACGAAGACATCCGCTCCGATGCCGCCGGTCAGCATGTCCTGACCCACGCCGCCGATCAGCCGGTCGTCGCCCGCATCAACCGCCAGCGTGTCGTTGCCGCTGACGCCGTTCAGCATGTCGTTGCCGCCGCCGCCGCGCAGGTCGTTGGCCACGGTGCTGCCGGTGGCGCTGTCCGCCCCCGAGCCCATGATCAGCGATTCGACCTCGGTCACGCGGTCCGACAGCGCGGCGGTCGTGCCCGTGCCCAGGATCGTCGCCGTGGCTTGGGACAGGTTGACCGTCAGGTTGCCTGCGTAGGCCGACAGGTCGACCGTGTCGACGCCCGTACCGCCGTGGAAGAGGTCGGACAGGTTGTCGACGCGCGCGATCAGGTAGTCGTTTCCGCCGCCGCCGAACAGCGAGTTGGCCTGACCGTTCCCGGCCAGGACGTCCGCGCCGTTGCCGCCGCGCAGGTTCGCGATGTTGGCGATCGAGGCGAACCCCGAGGCGGTTCCCGCGTCCAGATCGGCCACGACCCCCGCCGACCCCGCGGCATAGGCCAGCGTGTCCGCGCTGCCCGCCAGATCGGCATGGATCCGCTCGACCGAGGTGATCGAGGTGAAGCCGGTCAGCGCCGTGACCGCGGTGCCGTTCCAGGTGGCGGTCAGGGTCTCGTTTGCCGCGGTGCCGGTGATGCGCAGTCGGTCGGTGCCGTCCCCACCGTTCACCGCATCTGTGCCGTCCGCCCAGCCAAACAGGATGACGTCATCCCCGCCGCCGCCCTGGATCTGGTCGTTGTTGGCGCCGCCGACCAGGACGTCGCGTCCGTCGCCGCCGAACAGCTGGTCGTTGCCGGCCTGGCCGAACAGCACGTCGTCCCCGGTGCCGCCGTTCACGACATCCGCGCCCGACAGGGCATAGATCAGGTCGTCGCCCGCCGACCCCGCGATCGCGTCGGTGAGGGTGCTGCCCGTGCGGACCTGCAGCCGTTCCGTCTGATTGAACCCGAAGGCCGAGAAGGTCACGTTCAGCTGATGCGTCTGGTTGACCGCGAGCGCTCCGGTGACGCGCAGCGTGCCGTCGGGGGCCACGCTGAAAAAGCTGCTGCTGCCCGCGGCCAGGCCGAAGCCGCCGGCGATGCCCTCGGCCGTCATCTGGCCGATGGTCGAGCCGCTGGCGGGCAGGGCGGCGGGGGCGGACGTCACCTCCAGCGCCAGGTCGGCGTTCACCCCGAGCGGCACGTCGATGGCGATCACCTGATCGGCGAACTCCAGATCCTCGATGTTGCGGATCAGGTCGATGTCGTCGAAGGCGGCCCGGCCGTTCCCGCCCAGATCGCGGACCGAGATGAAGCCGTCGCCGTTCACGTCATGGGCGGCGCGGATCAGCGGGCTGCCCGGCGGCTGCGTGCCGCGGCCCTCGATCTCGTACTGGTCCAGGTTGCCCGCGAAGATGGCGCGGTCGCGGGCGCTGCCGGGTGCGGCGGTCAGGATCTCGCGGACGATGGACATGTCGTCGGGGCTAATCGTGCGGTCCAGCAGCAGCGATGTCAGCGACCGGCCGCCGAAGGCCGCGGCCGAGAAGTCGGGCCGCCCGTCGGCCCCCAGGGCATAGACCTTGCCCGCGAAGGGTCCCGCCGCCGCCTGAGAGCTGTTCAGCGATTCCGCCGAGTATTCGACCCCGTCCACGACGATGCGGATGCGGACGTTCAGCCAGGCGTCGCCGTCCAGGATGTCGAAGCCGCCGCGCCCCATCATCGTGTCGGCGCCCGCGCCGCCCATGATGATGTTGCCGTCCCGGAAGCCGGTCGCCCCCGCCCCGCCCAGGGTCTCCAGCGCGCCGTCGAACCAGGCGCGCAGCCCCTCGATGCGGTTGATGCCGGCCGCGTCCAGCACATGGTCGTCGAAGCTGGCATTGGGGTCGGTGTCGCCCGCGGTCCCGCCGCGGTTGTCGCCCAGCATGACGTCGTCATGCTTCCAGCCGGACATGGCCTCCATCAGGTCGAAGCGGTCGCGCAGGATCTCGGCCGGGACCGAGGTGAAGATCGGGATGTTGAAGTCCCAGTTCGCCCCCGCCACGTCGTATTTCTCGCTGGCCCAGTCAAAGCCGAACATCCCCTCGAAGCGCTGGACGCCGATGCCCGACAGGGCGATGTCGTCGCCCGACTCCAGGTCATAGTCCTGGTCGTTGCCCTGACCCCAGGCCACGTCATGGCCGATGATGGTCGAGTTGAAGAACAGCTCGGAATTGTCGCCCGAGATGACGTCGAACCCCTCGCCGCCCTCGATCCAGTCGTTGCCCTCGTTGCCCAGCAGGTTGTCCCCGCCCGAGCCGCCCAGGATGAAGTCGTTGCCCTCGCCGCCGAAGGCCTCGCCCGCGTCCTGCCCGACCAGCAGCGCGTCGCGGCCCTGCCCGCCGAACAGCAGGTTGATGCCGCGCGACGAGGACACCACGTCATGGCCCCGTTCGCCGCGCAGGAAGTTGTCGCCGAACGTGTCCTCGATGATGTCGTTGCCGTCGCCGCCGAAGACCTGGTCGGCCCCCGCGCCGCCGTTCAGATAGTCGTCGCCGCCGTCGCCCCACAGCGCGTCGTCGCCCAGGTCCGAGGTCAGGGTGTCATCGCCCTCGGTCCCGCCCAGCACGACATGCTCGCCGCCGCGGAAGTGCAGTTCGCCGCCGACCTGGTGGCCGTTGCCGTCGGTCACGCCCGAGTCGACCCGCACTACCTTGGGGTTGATCGCCTGAAGCAGCTCGTCGTCCCAGACCGGATCGCGGCTGTCGGGGTCATTGTCGTTGTAGTCGCGCTGTGCGATGGCGCGTTCCAGCTCCAGGATCATGTCCGGGGTCAGGAACAGGTTGGCGTTGATATGGGTCGCATAGTCGCCGCCAAGCGCCGAGTTCCGCATCACGATGTCGGCGAAGGTGTTCGCCTCCAGCGCATCCAGCAGGTTCAGCCCCTGCGTCCGCGACAGGTAGTAGAAGCGGTCGCCGTTCTGCAGCTGCTCCATCTGGTATTCGAAGATGAAGCCGAAGGTGGTGCCCAGCATGCCGCCGAACTCGGTCACCTTCTCGGCCAGGCCGCCGATCCAGAGATCGACGTCATCCAGCCCGCCCCGTTCGTTGCCCGCGCCATAGGCGCCGCGGCCGTTCAGGAAGTCCAGCCGGTCCGCGTTGGAATAGGTCTCGCCGCGAATGGTCACCCCGTTCGCGTTCGTGCCGTCACCCAGCAGCAGCAGGCTGGCGGCCGCGCGCTTCTCGGCCAGCGTGGTGGCCGTCAGGATGGCCTCGTGGGTGCCATAGGCCGCGATGAAGTTCGCGACCGAGAACGGGTTCTTCAGGGCCTGGGTGAACTCGGCCCAGCTGGCATAGGGCTTGAGGTCGGGCAGGCCGAAGTCGTTGTAGAGCTGCGCCCGCGTCTCGTTCAGCGACGGCACCCCGGTCTCGCGCGCCCGCGCGATGTTCAGCGCCGCGAGGTCCAGCGGCAGGCCCAGCAGGTTGCTGCGCAGCGCGGGCACCACGAACTCGTCGATCTCGCTGCCGCGGTCGGCGGTAAGGCCGCGGATGAAGGCCGCCTGCGCCTCGTCCAGCGTGGCGCCCGAGGCGGTGAAGGCCTCAGGGTTCAGGAAGGCCTCGATCAGCGACATCTGGTCCGCGTCGCCGTTCACCGGCAGCAGGTTCGCGTCCAGCCGGTCCACCGTGTCGGTCAGCATCGAGTGCCCGAAGCGATAGACCACATGCGCGAACTCGGCCAGGATAGAGGGGTCGATATCGGCCGAGTTGGTGAAGACGAAGGGATCGATGCCCGGCTGGATGCGGCGGGCGAACTCCTCGAACACCATGTGCTGATATTGCATCTCGGTCGAGAAGCGCGCGGCCTGGAACATGCGGTCGCCGTTCCAGACCAGCTCGGCCGGGTCCAGCGTCGCGACATTCGTCCCCGCGGCCAGCGGCACCAGCAGCCATTCGATGATGAAGGCCACGTCGCCCGTCTCCAGGATGGTGTGCTTGTTCTCCTCGACGATGCGGTTGTGTTCGGAGTGGAAGACCGTGTGCAGCGACTGCAGGGCGATGTTCTCGTTGCCGCGCCCGTCGCCCGAGACGATGTGCAGGTCCAGCATCTCGTCGTCATAGGTCGTGGGGTCGTGGTCGTCGCCGACGACGTCATCGGCATCCGCGACCATGCCCGCCCCCGGTGCCGCGCGATGGGCGATGTCGACCAGGAAGGCCGGGCCCGCGGCCATGCTACCCGCGGTCGTGATGCCCTCGGCGGTGCCCTCGCGCAGCCAGGGGTCGGGATGGGCCGCGTCGGGCGCCATCACCATCTGGGCATAGCCGTTCGGCCCGGTGATCAGGTTCTCGTAGGCATCCGTCAGCAGCAGCGGCACGCGATGCACGTCCATGTCCTGCAGGCGGATGCCCAGGACCGACAGCGCCTGCGCCTTGACGTCGGCCCAGTTGGCCACCGCGCCGCTCAGCGATCCGTTCGCGGATGTCGCATCCAGCAGATGGCCGGTGAAATGGGCGCGCGTCACGCCGTCGACCTCGATGCGCACCTGTTCGCGCAGGAACACCTGATGCGAGGCATGCGAGGTATAGGTCTGGTTCTGGTCCACGAAGGAGGTCGTGGCGTTGGTGTGCTGGACGACCCCGTTCGCGTCCACCACCGGGGTGGCGCGCGTCAGCGCCATGAAGCGCAGGTGATGGGGCAGGTCGTCGGCCGTGCCGAAGACCTGATCGGCACCCGCGATCAGCGGATCGTCGGCCTGCAGCGGGATGAAGACCGTGCCGTTCCCGCCCTTGTTCACTAGGTCCAGGCCGTGGTCGAAGAACTGCCCGAAGATGGTGATGAAGCTGTTGAAGGGCGCGGTCAGCCCCACATCCGGAGAGACGTGGTCGATCTCCAGCCCGCCTTCCGGACCGGTGGAGAGGTGATAGTCCTTGAGGACCTGCGCCAAGTTGGCGGCCGTCTGTTCGGGCGTGCCGGCGGTGCCGGCCGCCGCCACCGCGGCGTCCACGGCATCCAGCGCCGCGTCCAGCTGGACGACCGCCGCGTCGCGGACGATGACGGCGGCATCGACATCGGCCTGCGCCTCCTGCACCGCATCCGCGATCGCGTCGATGCTGGTCCCGGCCAGCCCGCCGGCGCCCGGCACCGGCTGATAGGCGGTCGCCGCCGCCTCGAGGACGGGCAGGTCCGCGGCGTCGATCAGCGTGTCCCCGTTCGCGGCGTCCAACGCGTCCAGCAGCGCCTGCGCGGCATCCGCCATCTGCTGGACCGAGGGCAGGGCGATCTCGCCCGCGACCGCATCGGCGGCCACCTTGGCCGCCTCGGCGGCGGCCTGGGCCGCGGCGAAGGCGGCGGTCGGGTCGGCCGCGTTCGCGATATCGGTGATCAGCGCCCCCAAGGCGGTGGCCGCGGCGTCGGCCGCGACGGACGCGGCCTGCGCCAGCGTGCCGGCATTGGTCAGCTGACCCAAGTGGTCCGTCGCCACGCTCAGCGCCGTGACGGCCGCGCCGTGATCGGCGATCTCCTGCGCGAGGGTGACGTTCGCCGCGGTCACCCGGGCGTCGGCGCCCTTGGCGTTCAGCGTCGCCTGATAGGCGGCCGAGATCGCGGCCACGGCCGCATTGGCGTCCGGCCCGGTGATCCCCGCCACCTTCAGCGCGGCATAGATGGCAGCCGGGTTCGCGGGCGTCTGGTCGACGATCAGGTTCGAGATGGTGCGCGGATCGCTGTCGATCACGTTGCCGCCGGTCCCGTAATCGGTGTTCCTGATGCCGAAGAACGGGTTCTCGTCGCCCTCGTTCGTGTAGACCGGATCCAGCAGCCGCGGGAAGGGAGTGTCGCCCGCGCCGTTCTGCTCGGTGCCGGGCAGCAGGCCGTTGTCGCTGCCGTCCACGGTGCGCAGGCCGACGGGCATCAGGGCGGCGTCCGCGGCGCTGACGCCATAGACGGCCTGGATCGCCTCGACCGTCGTCATGCCCGGCGTCGATGCCTGCAGCTCGGACACCTCGATCTGCTAGAGGATGAAGCCTAGGTCATGCGCATTCACGTGAAAACTGGTTGCCATGATAACCTCCCTGACGTGACCATCGGCCGGCGCATGGCGGCGAAACCTTCGCCCCCCGGGACGAAGGGCGTTCGCTCTGGACGCGGGCCGTTACAAGAAACCTGTCCTGCCACCGTCGTCGGGCCGGCGGGACATGGGCCTAGGTTACGCCAGTTCCGGCTGGTCCCAATACGTCGGTCGGTCGCCAGTGATGGCGACTTTGGTCGCCATAGACCGTCTGACTCGGGCTGCTTCGGAGGGTGTCGGAGCCGCAGCTTAAGGCCGCATCGCGTCAGGGATGACGCTGAAATGGAAGACGCAACCATGCGTCGAAAACCGTTTCGCGACGTGCAAACCCTCAGGGGAATAATGCGTTCGCGCCGCGCAAAAAAGGCCCGACCTGACTTTGTGACAGGTTTGTGAACGTCCGGACGCATGGTAAAGTTCCCGGGAGGTCAAACAAAATATCCCAGAGGCGTTGGGTGGTATGACCGGCAGGTCTGATATCCCCGTTCTTCAGTCGAGAGCCCATCTGCGGCCGGGTTGGCAGGGCCTGGGGCTGCTGCGTCGGCACCTGTCCAGCTGCGCGCAGATCGTAGTGGTGGGGCTTGCGATCCTGGGCGTCTGGACCGCGTCGCGGTTGCAGCACGCCGTCGAGGCCGAGGTCGGCCAGCGGGCCGCGACCGTCCTTGAGACCATGCTGAGCCGACATGCCGGTGACCTGTCCGGCGACCGCCTGCCGCCGGGACTCACGGCGGTCATCGACGCGCATTTCCGCGACGTCTCAGGGCCGCTCGGCCTGTCCGAGATGAAGATCTGGCGCGCGGACGGCACCATCCTCTATGCCTCCCGCCCGGGACTGGCCGGAACAGTTCAGCCGGTGGAGGAGGCGCTGGCCTCGGCGCTGTCCGGGCAGGTCTCGGTCTCGGTCGAAGCGATGTTCCACGAGGATGCCGACCACCCCCCGACGACCGACGGGCCGCGGCAGTTCGAGATCTACGTCCCGATCCGCCTGCGCCCCCTGGACCGCATCGTGGCGGTCGCGGAATACTATCAGGACGCCGCCGTCGCCTCCGAGGCGCTGACCCGCGCCCGCTGGCAGACCTGGGGCCTGCTGGCGGCGATCGGCGCGATGTTCGTGGCGGTGATGGTGCTTATCCTGCGCCACGGCGACGCGATCATCCTGCGCCAGCGGATCGACCTGGGCGCGCGGATGGCCCACATGATGCAGCTCCTGGACCGGACCGAGGCCATGCAGGCCCGCATCCAGCGGCGGACGCTGCAGATCCAGGAGGAGCAGAAGGCCCAGATCCGCCAGATCAACGCCGACATCCACGACGGCATCGGGCAGCTGCTGACGGTGGCGCTGCTGCGCATGACGGCCTCGCCGCCGGGCGGATCGGCGCAGGAGGAGGGCGCGCAGGCCGTGCGCCTGATCCTGGAGGAGGCGATGAGCGAGGTCCATGCGCTGCTGAACGGCACCAGCCAGCACCCGGCATCGGAACGGCCCTTGGCGGAGGCGGTCCGGGCGCTGGTCGACGACCACTGCCGCCGCACCGCGACGACCGTCCGGCTGCTGCTGGAGCCGGACCTTCCCGAGCCGCGCCTGTCGGTCAAGGCCGCAATCTGCCGCGTCGTGCAGGAGGGGCTGCACAACGCCTTCAAGCATGCCGGCGGACGCGATCAATGCGTCAGCCTGCACCGGCGCGACGGGCAACTGATCGTGACCGTGTGCAACGATGCCCGGCACTGCCGGTCCGAGGGGGGCGAGGCCGCCCGCCCGCCGATGGGGCTGCGCAACCTGCGCCACCGCGTCGAGACCCTGGGCGGCACGTTCCGGGTGCTGGATCAGGCGGATCAACGGATGGAAATTCACGCCAGCTTTCCCGACGAGGACATGGAGGACGCCCATGGTTGACAGCACCGTGGCCGTGGTCGACGATCACCCGATCACCCGATCACCCGATCACCCGATCACCCGATCACCCGATCACCCGATCACCCGATCGTCCGCGAGGGGCTGATCCAGGTCGTCAGGGGCTTCGGCGGCTTTCGCGTGATCGGGGCGGGGGACACCGCAGCCGACGCGGTCGCGCTGGCGCAGCGCGAGGCGCCCGACATCCTGATCCTGGACCTGGGGATTCCCGGCACCGGAATGGAGGCCATCCGCGCCATCACACAGGCCGGTCTGCGCACGCGGATCCTGGTCCTGACGATCTCGGAGCGGCCCCAGGACGTGATGGAAGCGATGCGTCTCGGGGCGGCGGGCTATGTTCTCAAGGGGATCAGCGGGGCCGAACTGCAGCAGGTGATGAATCGGCTGGTCAACGGCATCGGCCACATCACCCCCCATCTGGCCGCCCGCATCCTGGCCACGCCGGGACACATGCCCACGCCCGAGGTCGATGCCGGCATCCTCAGCAAGCGCGAGGGAGAGATCTACGTCCTGATCCGCCGCGGCTGCTGCAACAAGGAGATCGGACGGTCGCTGAACCTCAGCGAGAAAACGGTCAAGCATTACCTTACGAACATCTTCCGCAAGCTGGACGTCCGCAACCGCACCGAGCTGGCCATGCACGCCTACAACATGACCGCCGGGGTCGCACAGAACCGGATGCTGTCCATGAGCTGCGGCCAGAACGCGGGGCGGTGACCGGGCGCGTCAGCGCGGGCTGGACACGCGCCGGGCGGCGGTCAGGTTGGCCTCCGCGATCGCCTCGGTCAGGGGGTGTCCCTCGACCAGGCGCGCGACCATCGTGCCGATGAAGCAGTCGCCCGCCCCGTGGGTGCTGACCAGCCGCACCTTGTGCCCGGGCTCGGACCGGGTGCCGTCCAGGCCCGCGCCCGCCGCCGCGACACCATCGCCGCCCGCCGTCACCACCGCGACGGCAAAGCGGTCGGCCAGCGCCTCGGCCGCGGTGCGGGCGCCGTCCAGGCTGTCCACCGCGACGCCGCACAGCGCCTCGGCCTCGCCGGCGTTCACCACCAGGATGTCGATCAGGGGCGCGAAGGTCTCGGACAGCGTGCGGGCGGGGGCGGCGTTCAGCACGACCGACAGGCCGCGGGCGCGCGCGGCCCGTGCGGCGGCGATGTTCAGCGCCTCGGGGATCTCGTTCTGCAGGACCAGATGGGTCGCGCCCTGCCACAGCGCGTCGCGGTCCAGCGCCTCGGGTGCGATGGCCGCGTTCGTGCCGGACACGATGACCGCGCCGTAATCGCCCCCGGCATCCATGATCGCGACGCTCATTCCCGATCCCCGGCCGGGCAGGGTGGCGACGTGACGGTCCTCCACCCCCGCCGCGCGCAGCCGATCGCGCAGGAACGGCCCGAACCCGTCGTCGCCCACCGCCGATACCATCCGGCAGGGCACGCCCGCGGCCACGACGGCCGCGGCCTGGTTGCCGCCCTTGCCGCCGAAGACCGGACGCCAGGCGGTGCCGGTCACCGTCTCGCCCGCGGCGGGGCGGTGGGGGGCGCCGACCACGATGTCGTAATGCAGGCTGCCGACGACGACGGCGCAGGGCGGGGTTGACATGAGGCGGGTCCTGTTCAGCGGCGGCGCTTGGTCTCGACCGCGTTTCGGGTGCGGGCCAGCTGCGCCTCGGACCGGTCCAGGTCGCGTTGGGCAACGGCCACGAAGATGGCGTCCATGATGTTCAGCTGCGCGATGCGCGCAGCCGCGTTCTCGCCCAGCAGGGGCGATCCCTGCGCGGTCGAGCACAGCGCGATGTCGGCCAGCTCGGACAGGGGGGCGGTGGCATAGTTCGTCACGGCGATCACGCGCGCCCCCTGGCGGCGGGCCAGGCGCGCGGCCTCGATCACGGTGGAGGTGGTGCCGGAATGGCTGAAGGCCACCGCCACGTCGGCAGGCCCCAAGAGCGAGGCCGACATCAGCATCATGTGCGGATCGTCCTGGACGCTGGCGCGCAGGCCGATCCGCAGGAACTTGTGCGCCACGTCGCGGGCGATCTGGGCCGATCCGCCGACGCCGTAGAAGTCGCGCTGGCCCGCCTTGTGCAGCAGGTCGGCGGCCCGGTCGAAGGCCGCGACGTCGATGATGGACATCGTCTCCTCCAGGGCCTGCATCGAGGTCTGGAACACCTTGCGGATGATGTCGGCCGAGCTGTCGTCCGGAGAGATCTCGGAATGCAGCGAGGCGACGTCGGTCTGGCGATAGACGACCAGCGCCTCGCGGAAGTCGCGAAAGCCCGCGAAGCCCAGCTTCTTGGCGATCTTGACGACCATCGCATCCGACACGCCCGCATCGCCCGACACTTGCCGCAGGGGGGTGGTGCGGTCCAGGTCGGTGCGCCCGGTCATCCCCTCGACGACCCGCGTCTCCAGCGGGGTCAGATAGGGCATCCGCATCCGGATCTGGGCGCCGATGCTGCGCGGGTCGGTCTGGTCCATCAAAGCTCCTGTCATGCGCGGCCGCGGGTGGCGCGGTCGATCAGCATCGCGACCAGGATGATGATACCCGTGGCCAGCAGCTGATAGAAGGCCTGCACGTTCATCAGCGTCAGCCCGTTGCGCAGCCCGCCCAGGATCACCGCGCCCATCAGCGTGCCCACGACCGATCCCTTGCCGCCCATCAGCGATGCGCCCCCTATGGCCGCCGCCGCGATCGCGTCCAGCTCCCACAGGTTGCCCATCGTGGGGTCCGCAGCGCCGAGGCGGCCGGTCAGGATCAGCGCCGCGACGGCCGCCAGGCCCCCCGACAGAACATAGACGATGATCTTGGTACGCGCGACGGGAACGCCCGCGATGCGCGCGGCCTCGGGGTTGCCGCCCACGGCCAGGATGTATTCGCCAAGCGGGCTGCGGTTCAGCACCACCCACAGGACCACCGCGATGATCGCGACGATCACGACCGGCACCGGCACGCCGAGGACCAGCCCGTTGATCGCCTCGCGGAAGCCCGCCGGGATGCCGAAGATCGGGTTGCCGCCGGTGAAGATCAGCGCCAGCGCGCGATAGAGCGACAGCGCCCCGAGCGTCACGATGAAGGGCTGCAGCCCCGCGATGGCCACCAGCACGCCGTTGAACAGCCCGCAGGCCATGCCGGTGGCGATGGCGCCCGCCACGGCCAGCGGCATCGGCACGCCCGCGATCATCAGCGTGGCGCCGACGATGGCCGACACCGCCGCCGTGGGCCCGACCGACAGGTCGATCCCGCCCGAGATGATGACGAAGGTCATCCCCAGGGCGATGCAGGCGTTGATCGAGGATTGCTGCAGGATGTTGATCAGGTTCGGCGCGGTCAGGAAGACCGGGTTCAGCACCGCGAACACGGCGAAGATCAGCGCCAGGCCGAAGAACGTCCCGGCATCGCGCAGGTTGATGCGGGGGGCGGCGCGGAGGGGGGAGGCGGTATCGGTCATCACTGGACCCTCACGGATGGGGCCGCGGAAACCGGGCCTTTGGACTTGGGGATGGCGTTCGCCACGATGGCGTCTTCGGAAATCTGGTCGGCGTCCAGAATGGCCGCGATCCGGCCCTCGCGCATCACCATGACGCGGTCGGACAGGCGGATGATCTCGGGCAGTTCCGAGCTGACGACGATGATCGACTTGCCGGACCGGGCCAGCTGCGCGATCAGGTCGTAGATCTCGGATTTCGCGCCGATGTCGATGCCGCGGGTCGGTTCGTCGAACAGCAGGATGTCCACGTCGGCGGCCAGCCAGCGGCCGATGATGGCCTTCTGCTGGTTGCCGCCGGAAAACGTGCCGATGGCGCGGGTCACGTCGGGCGGTCGCATCCCCATGCGCTGCATCAGCGCGGTGGATTCGCGGTGCAGCTTGCGCCGCTGGACCAGCCCGAAGCGCGTGAAGCGGCCCATGCAGGGCAGGGCGATGTTGGACGACACCGGGCGCGCGCGGACGATGCCGTCCTTCTTGCGCTCCTCGGGGACCAGGCCGATACCGGCGGCGATGGCGGTGCGCGGGCTGCGCAGATCGACCGCCTTGCCGCGCAGCATGACGGTACCGGTCTTGGCACGGTCAATGCCCGCGATCAGCCGCAGCAGTTCGGTGCGCCCCGATCCGACCAGACCGGCCAGACCCAGGACCTCGCCCCTGTGCAGCGAGAACCCGGCGTCGCGGATCAGGCCGCCGTCCGACAGGTCGCGGACCTCCATGACCACCTCGGGGCGGGCATGGGTGACGTGGCGCGCATGCAGGATGTCGCGGCCGACCATCTTGGCGATCACCTGATCCTCGGTGATCCGGCTCAGGTCCACCGTGTCGATGAAGCGTCCGTCGCGCAGGATCGTGGCGCGGTCGCAGACCTGGAACACCTCGTTCATCTTGTGGCTGACATAGATGATCGACTTGCCCTGCGCCGCCAGCCGCGCGATCAGGGCCGCCAGCGCCTCGAATTCGGACGGCGTCAGGGACGAGGTCGGCTCGTCCATGGCGATGATCTTGGCGTCGTCCAGCAAGGCGCGGGCGATTTCCACGATCTGCTGCTGGGCGACCTTCAGGGTGTGGATGGGCGCGCGCGGGTCGATGCGCGGGTCCAGATCGGCTAGGATGGCGCGGGCGCGGGCATCCTGCGTGGCGCGGTCAACCAGCAGGCCGCCGGCGCGGGTCAGCGGGCGGCCCAGAAACAGGTTCTGCGCGACGCTCAGCTGCGGGATATGCTGCAATTCCTGGTGGATCATCGCGATCCCGGCGGCGCGGGCATCGGACGGGCGCGTCAGGGTGACGGGCTGACCGTCGATCACGATGCGGCCCTCGGTCGCCTGAAGCACGGCGGACAGGATGTTCAGCATCGTCGACTTGCCGGCGCCGTTCTCGCCCAGAAGGCCGTGGACCTCGCCGGGGCGCACGTCGAAGCTGACATCGTCAAGCGCGCGGATGCCCGGAAACACCTTGCTGACGCCGACAAGCGACAGCCGGCTTGCGGAAGTGGTCATGTCGACACCTATCGGGGGATGGGGCGGGTGGCGCCATCGCGGCGCCACCCGAGGCCCGGGTCGCGGCGGGGGGAGGAACCCGCCGCGCCGCCGGGAGGGGCGATCCGGATCACTCGGCCAGCAGCAGCTCGCGCAGCGCCGCGGTATCCTCGACCGAGTAGTCCTCGACGTTGTCGGCGGTGATCAGCGCCTGCGGGGTGGCGACCACGCGGGGCAGGTCCTGTCCGCCGATCAGGCGCAGCACGACCTCCATCGCGACCTCTCCGGTCAGGACCGGAAAGCTGTCGACGGTGCCGGTCAGATCGCCCGCCCGGATCGAGGCATAGGCGTCCGAGATGCCGTCCGTGCCGAACACCGCGACCTGGTCCTGAAGGCCCGCGGCCTTGACCGCCTCGACCACGCCCAGGGCCATGCCGTCATTGTTGGCATAGAAGCCGATCAGGTCGGGATGCTGCTGCAGGATGGTCGAGGCTGCGTCATAGGCGGTCTCGCGGCTCCAGTTGGCAGGCACGCTGGCCACGACCTCGAACTTGCCCGCGTCGGTGATGGTCGCGGTGAAACCGTCGGTGCGCTGGCCCGCGGCGAAGACGCCGGGCTGGCCCTCGATCACGGCGACCTTGCCGCCCTCGGGCTTGTTGTCGATGAACCACTGCGCCACGCGCACGCCGTTGTCGCGCTGGACGTTGCCGACGTAATGTTCCGCGGACGGGATCACCGCGTCGTTGACGTTCACGACCACGATGCCCTGCTCGGCCGCGGCCTCCATCGCGGGCTGCAGGTTGTTGTCGGTCTGCGGCGAGACGAGCAGGCCCTTGTTGCCCTGCAGGATCATGCTCTCCGCGATCTGCAGCTGACCCAGCTGGTCGCCCTCGGACGGGGCCGCCTGATAGGCCAGCGTCACGCCCTGCGCGTCCGCCACGTTCTGATAGCCCTCGCCAAGCGAGCGCCAGTATTCGTTGGTAAGCGTCTTGGACACGCCGCCCACCTGGGTGCCTTCGGGCGCGGCGGGCATCTCTCCGAACTGCTCGGACAGCGCCGACCAGTCCATGCGGTCGGCCTCGGTATCCGAGTTCAGCGGCGCCAGGTCCTGCGCGAAGGCGGCGCCGGTCAGGGCCGTCATCGCGCCGGCCAGCAGGAACGTCTTGATCGAGATCATCTTTGGGTCTCCTCCCTTTACGATAACCGTGAGGTCTGTGAAGTCAGCCCCCGGCCATGATGCGTCCGATGGCGCGCTGGCTGACCGGGGAATTCTGCGTGGCGATCGCCTCGTGCAGCGCATTGTCCGCGGACACGCGCTCGGCCATGGCCATGAAGCGTTCGACCGCCGCGATGTTGGTGCGGCATTCCTCGACCGGGTCGATGCCCGAGGCGTCGGGGAAGGTGTCGAAGTAGATCACCCCGTCATAGCCGTCGCGCCCGATCTGCCACAGCAGCTCAAGCGTGGCCTGCGGATGCACGCTGCCGACCATCAGCCCGTCGTCGCGCTTGGCGTATCCGTCGTTCAGATGCACGCCCAGCAGCCGCGACTTGCGCGCGATCAGCGTCGCGGCGAATGCCGGCATCTCGTCGGCATAGAGCACATGGGCAAAGTCCAGCGTGACCCCGGTATT
The DNA here is from genome assembly GCF_057748165.1 of Paracoccus sp. NIOT.M2S5SZ12. Classification (NCBI taxonomy): domain Bacteria; kingdom Pseudomonadati; phylum Pseudomonadota; class Alphaproteobacteria; order Rhodobacterales; family Paracoccaceae; genus Paracoccus; species Paracoccus sp. NIOT.M2S5SZ12. Next base: position 170,099 of record NZ_JBYLFR010000006.1, on the reverse strand, counting down.
GGCGCAGCCCGTCTCGGCGATGGCCAGCAGGGTCGTCGCCGCATCCGGCAGCAGTGCATAGGAGCGCGGTTCGTTCGCCTTGTATTCGATCGAGATCATGCATTCGGGCGCATGCTGGGCGACCTCGCGGATGCCCGACACCTCGTCGTCCCACATGCGCCCGTAATCGCCTTGGAAGCTGTAGTCGAAGCCGTCCTGACCCAGCCACAGCGTCATCAGCGGCGCACCCATTGCCAAGGCGGCGTCGATGCCGCGCTTGGTCAGGTCCAGCGCCTCCTGCCGCACGGTGCGGTCGGGATTGGTGAAGGCACCCAGCTTGAAGGCCGGGTTCGTGTAGTAGCGCATGGCCAGGCCGTTGACCTGCAGACCCAGATCGGTGATCCGGTTCAGCACGTCGCGGGGATCGTCGGCGACATGGTCGGGAAAGTTCAGGTCCACATGCGTCAGGCCCGGCACGCTGGCGGCCCGGCGCGCCATCATCTCCAGCGTCGGCTTACCCGCATGGTCGGGCCAGGCCCGATCGGCCTGCGCGGCAAATGAGTTCAGGCGCGTTGCGAATCTGGTCATGTGAAGCCCTCCGTTACTTCACAAATAAATAAGTATATGTGAAGCAGTCAAGAAATCTTTGCGCGGCCCCGTCTCTTTTCGCGCAGGCCGTCCCGGTCATGTCCGAGGTTCCGGTCCCGATCGCGCTGCCGCGCGTGATGCGGGCCGCGAAACCGCCTTGCAGATCGAAAACTATTCGATTAAACATGAAGCATGGAAAAGAATGACAGCCTTGCGGCATTGTCCGCCTTGGCCCACGACATGCGTCTGGACGTGTTCCGCCTGCTGGTCCGGGCCGGGCCGGGCGGCATGGCCGCGGGGGACATCGCGGCTCAGCTCGGGGTCCGGGCGAACACGCTGTCGAACAACCTGACCATCCTGACCGCCGCGGATCTGGTGCGATCCGAGCGCGAGGGCCGGTCGATCCGCTATTTCGCACGGATGGACACGATGCGCGGGCTGCTGGGCTTTCTCATGGAGGATTGCTGCGGCGGCCAGCCCGCGCTGTGCCAGCCGATCCTCGACCAGATCGCCTGCGCCTGCTGAGCGCGGCCTCCTCCGACAAGGACCCCTTCCGATGACCGACGACACGCCCGTGCAGACCGCCCCCCTGGGCGCCTTCGAACGCTGGCTGACCCTGTGGGTCGCGCTGGCCATGGCGGCGGGTCTGGCCCTCGGCGCCACGGCCCCCGGCCCGGTCCGGGCCATCGCCGGGGCCGAGGTCGCATCGGTCAACCTGGTCGTCGCGGTGCTGATCTGGGCGATGGTCTATCCGATGATGGTCAATGTCGATTTCGCGTCCGTCGGCGGCGCGTTCCGCCAGCCCCGGGGCCTGCTGATCACGGTGGCGGTCAACTGGCTGGTCAAGCCCTTCACCATGGCGCTGCTGGCGGTGCTGTTCTTCGACCATGTCTTTGCCCCCTGGATCGCGCCCGAGGATGCGCAGCAATACATCGCGGGCCTGATCCTGCTGGGCGCCGCGCCCTGCACGGCGATGGTCTTCGTCTGGTCGCAGCTGGTGCGGGGGGATGCGACCTACACGCTGGTGCAGGTGTCGGTGAACGACCTGATCATGGTGGTGGCCTTCGCCCCTCTCGTCGCGCTGCTTTTGGGCGTGACCGAGATCGCCGTGCCGTGGTCGACGCTGGTTCTGGCCACGGTCCTCTATGTCGTGCTGCCGCTGGCGGCGGGGCTGCTGACGCGCCGCGCCCTGGGCGGCGCCGACCGGATCGAGGCCTTCTCGGCGCGCATCAAGCCCTGCTCGATGATCGGCCTCGTCGCGACGGTCGTGATCCTCTTTGCGCTGCAGGGCCGGACGATCCTGGACCGGCCGGCCATCATCGCGCTGGTCGCCGTGCCGATCCTGATCCAGAGCTATCTGATCTTCGCCATCGGCTATGGCGCCGCCTGGCTGATGCGCGTGCCGCACCGGATCGCCGCGCCCTGCGCCATGATCGGCACGTCGAACTTCTTCGAACTGGCGGTCGCCGTCGCCATCAGCCTCTTTGGCTTGAACTCGGGCGCGGCGCTGGCCACGGTCGTGGGCGTGCTGGTCGAGGTGCCGGTGATGCTGTCGCTCGTCGCCCTTGCCAACCGCACCCGCGCCCGTTTCCCGGAGGTCCGCGCATGATCGTCATCCACCACAACCCCGCCTGCGGCACGTCGCGCAACGTGCTGGAGATCATCCGCGCCTCGGGCACCGAGCCGGTGGTGATCGACTATCTGTCCGAAGGCTGGACGCGGCCGCAGCTGCTGGCCCTGCTGGCCGCGGCCGATCTGACCCCGCGACAGGCGCTGCGGGACACGAAATCCCCCGCGGCCGAGCTGGGCCTGCTGGAGGAGGGTGTCACGGATGCGCAGATCCTGGAGGCGATGCTGGCCCATCCGGTGCTGGTCAACCGCCCCATCGTGGCCTCGCCCAGGGGGGTGCGGCTCTGCCGTCCCTCCGAGGCGGTGCTGCCGCTGCTGGAGCGCCTGCCCGCCGGTCCGCTCTACAAGGAGGACGGCCAGATGATCCTGACCGAGGAGGGCCGGATCGTTGAGTGACCTGCCGAACCTGAACCCCGCCTGCTTCGACGCCATCGACCCCGCGCGGCTGCATCCGCCGACGCGCAGCAGCCATCCGGCCCGCATCCTGCTGCTCTACGGCTCGCTGCGCGAGCGCAGCTTCTCGCGCTTCGCGACCGAGGAGGCCGCGCGCCTGCTGACCGCCCTGGGGGCCGAGCCGCGGATCTTCGACCCGCGCGGCCTGCCCTTGGCCGATGCGGCGGAGGCCGACCACCCCAAGGTCGCCCAGCTGCGCGATCTGGTCGGCTGGTCCGAGGGCATGGTCTGGTGTTCGCCCGAACGCCATGGCGCGATGACTGGCGTGATGAAGACGCAGATCGACTGGATTCCGCTGTCCTTGGGCGGCGTGCGCCCCACCCAGGGCAAGACGCTGGCCGTGATGCAGGTCTGCGGCGGCAGCCAGAGCTTCAACACCGTCAACCAGCTGCGCATCCTGGGCCGCTGGATGCGGCTTCTGACCATCCCGAACCAGTCATCGGTCGCCAAGGCCTGGGACGAGTTCGACGAGGCCGGGCGCATGAAGCCCTCGCCCTATTACGACCGCATCGTGGACGTGATGGAGGAGCTGGTGCGCTTCACGCTACTTACCCGAGACATCAAGGATCACCTGGTCGACCGCTACTCCGAGCGCGTCGAGAGCCACGAGGCGCTGTCGAAGCGGGTCAACCAGTCGCAGGCGGTCTGAGGGCGGCATGCCGACAGGTTATGTCGCGGCCCGGCGATCTTCGGCAGGTCCTGCCGTCGCCCCGATGCTATAGCCGAAGGGACGACCCCGGCCCTTCGGCGCCGCGTCCCGGTGTTTCCCTCTTTCCATGCCGCCCGAGGCATGGTCGTCTTGGGCCGGTGGGACATGCGGGTGCCGGATCGGGCCTGCGGTCCGCATGCCGAAGGGGGGACGCCTATCCGATGCCTGACGAGACGCAGCGCCTGGTCGACAGCTTCAGCCTGTCCGCGCGACCGATCACCCCCGAGGCCATCCCGAAGCTGCACGAGCTGTCGGTCGGCGTCGGCTGGATGCACCGCACCGAGGACTGGGCCACCGCCCTGCGACTTGGCGAGGGTATCTATCTGACCGACGAGATCGGCCGGCCCTTCGGCTCCGCGATGTGGTTTCCCGTGGCCCCCGACCTGGCGCGGCTCGGCATGGTCATCACCACCCCCCGCCTGCAGGAGCGGGGCGCGGGGCGCTGGATGATGGAGCAGATCCTGGCGCGCACCGGCCCGCGCGATCTGGCGCTGCATGCGACCCACGCGGCCTATCGGCTCTATGTCGCCCTGGGGTTCCAGACCGGGCCGCGGGTCTGGCAGCATCAGGGGGTCGTGACCGCGGCGCCCAGCCCCGACCCCCGCGTCCGGCCGCTGCGCCCCGAAGACCAAGGCGCGGTCCGCGCGCTGGACGCCCGCGCCTATGGCGCCGAGCGGCGCGATGCGCTGACGCTGTTTCTGGAGCAGTCCACCGGCACGGTCATCGAGGAGGGCGGCGGCGTCACCGGCTATGCACTCTGCCGTCGCTTCGGGCGGGGCCATGTGGTGGGGCCGGTCGTCGCCGCGACGCCCGAGGATGGCGTGGCCCTGGCCGCGCCACACGTCGCCGCGCATCGGGGCCGCTTCCTGCGCATCGACACCGCCCGGACCGACGGTCCCTTCATCGAGATGCTGAGGGCCTGCGGCCTGCCCGCCCATGACACGGTGACCAGCATGTGGCGGGGCCGGCCGCGCCCGGTCGATCCGGGCGCGCAGATCTTTGCGCTGGCGAACCAGGCGCTCGGCTAGGCTCAGGAGCCATTGATTTCAGCCGCGCGGGATGCTTCAGGCTCGGTAAGTAGACTGGATCATGAGCAATCCTTTTTGGCTGACGGATGCGCAGATGGCTCGCCTTCGGCCGTTTCTCCCCAACAGCGACGGAAAGCCTCGCGTCGATGACCGGCGTGTTCTCAGCAGCATTATCTTCAGCAATCGCAATGGCTTGCGGTGGCAAGATGCGCCCAGGGAGTATGGTCCGCCGAAGGCCCTCTGCAATCGCTGGAAGCGGTGGGGCTACAACGGCGTCTTCGTCCGGATGATGGAAGGCCTGGCCTCCGAGGCGGCCGGTCCAAAGACGGTGATGATCGACGCGACCGATCTCAAGGCGCACCGCACGGCCTGCAGCCTGCGGGCCGAAGAAGGGGACCCGGGGACCAGAAGGGCCGCCTGATCGGCCGCATCAAGGGGTTTGAGGGAGACAGAAACTGTCCAGTGGACAGTTTCGCCCGAGAACGGAACACCAGACTGCACGCCGTCACCGACGCTGATGGGCGGCCGGTCCGGTGCCTCATGACGGCAGCTCAGGTGAGCGATCACAGCGGTGCTGCGGCCCTGTTGGGCAGCTTGCCGGCGGCAGAATGGCTGCTGGGCGACCGTGGCCATGATGCCGATTGGTTCAGAGATGCGTTGAAAGACAAGGGGATAAAGCCCTGCATACCGGGACGGAAGTCCCGTGGGAAACCCGCCGAGTATGACAAGCGCCGCGACCGCATCGAGATCATGTTCGGCCGGCTGAAGGACTGGCGACGGGTCGCAACCCATTACGACAGATGCCCGAAGGTCTTCCTCTCAGCCATCGCCCTCGACGCAACCGTCATGTTCCGGCCATGACCCGGGAACGAGTCCCGATCCTAGAACTCCGAGACCTTGCCCCAGCTGCCCTTGGCAAAGCGGTCGGGGTGATAGGCCGCGGGGTCCAGCGCCGGCACGGCGCCCGTGACCATGTCGGCGATCATCTCTCCGGCGCCCGGCCCGATGCCGAAGCCATGCCCGCTGAACCCCGCGGCCAGCACCAGGCCCGGCACGGCGGTCTCGCCGATGGCAGGAACGCCGTCGGGGGAGCTGTCGATGTAACCCGCCCAGGTCGCCTGGACGCGGGCCCCGGCCATGGCGGGGATCAGCGCGTCGGCACGCGCGCGGATGCGGCGCAGGGCGCGGGCGTCGGGGACCGGGTCCAGGACGCGCATCCGCTCCATCGGGGTCGGCGCGTCCAGCCGCCAGCGGCGGCGCGTCTCGTGGCCCGCGCGCCAGGCCTGCGTCCCGCCGGGCCGCAGGATGCGCCAGCGCTTGGCGAACATCGGCAGGAAGTGGCGGGCATGGACGATCTGCTGCGGCGTCGGGTCCACCCGCGCCGCCCCCGAGATGGCCAGCGCATAGCCCCCGTCGCCCCGCCGCGTGACCGAGATCCCGGCCGTGTGCAGCGCGTCCGGACCGTTGACGCCGGGCATCACGCTCATGATCGAGGAGCGGATCGAGGCCTGCGGAAAGCTGACCCCCAGCTGGTGGCAGAAGGACGAGGCCCAGGCCCCGCCCGCCATCACCACGGTCGAGGTGGCGATGGTGCCGCGTTCGGTGACGACGCCCGACACGCGCCCGCCCGACAGCTCCAGGCCCCGCGCAGCGCACATCTGATGGACCGTGCCGCCCGCCGCCATGATCCCGCGCGCGATCACCGGGCAGGCGCGCGACGGGTCGGCCACGCCGTCATCGGGCGAGAAGACCCCGCCCTTCCACGCCCGGCCCGTGGCGCGGCCCCGCTCGGCGGCCTGCGACGCGTCCAGCATGTGCGTCGTGACGCCCATTCCGCGGGCCATCTCGCGCCAGCGCGCCCAACCGGCGATCTCGGCCTCGCTGTCGGACAGATACAGCAGGCCACAGCGGCGAAAGCCGGGGTCCTGGCCGATGTCGCGGGCCATCGCCTCCCACAGGTCCAGGCTGCGCGTGGCCATGGGCAGCTCGCGCGCGTCGCGGTTCTGCTGGCGACACCAGCCCCAGTTGCGGCTGGACTGTTCGGCACCCACGCGGCCCTTCTCGACCAGCGCGACGCGGACGCCCTTGCGGGCCAGGTAATAGGCGGTCGAACAGCCGACGATGCCGCCGCCGATCACCACGACGTCGGCGCGGGCGGGCAGGTCGGAACCGGTCTGGATGGTCAGCAGGGGCGCGGGCATGGTCGTCTCCTTATTCTGAGGTCATTCTGCCCGCCAGCGCCCGCGGGATATGCCGGATCGTCTGCCCGCGCAGCAGGTCCTGCCGTTTGCGCAAAGGGACGCGGCAGCTTTGGGCAGCGGGCGGAATCCGGGCCGTCGGGGCCGAAATGGGCGCCGGAATCGTTGAGGTCGCCGCAGATCATGCTAGACCCGGCAGGCGCAGATCGGAGGCGCCGACCATGAAGCTGGACCGCATCGACATCCGCATCTTGCACGAGCTGCAGAAGAACGGCCGCATCACCAATGTCGAGCTGGCCGACCTGGTCCACCTGTCGCCCAGCCCCTGCCTGATGCGCGTGAAGAAGCTGCAGCAGGCGGGCTACATCACCGGCTATTCGGCGCAGATCGACGTGGCCAAGCTGGGCCCGACCCTGACCGTCTTCACCGAGATCACTCTGAAAAACCACCGCCAGATCGACTTTGCCCGCTTTCAGCAGGCGCTGGAGAAGGTCGAGGAGGCGGTGGAATGCCATCTGGTGTCGGGTGGCTACGACTATCTGGTCAAGTTCGTGACCGCGGGGATCGGCGACTATCAGGCGGTGATGGAGCGGCTGATCGATGCCGAGGTCGGCATCGACAAGTATTTCAGCTTCGTCGTCATCAAGACGCCCTTCTCCAAGGCGCATCTGCCGCTGCAGAACCTGTTCGACCTCTAGCCCGCCGCCCGCTGCGGCACGCGGTCCAGCCAGCCGGTGTCCAGCTGCGGCACCGAGGCGAACAGCAGCTGCGAATAGGGGTCGCGGGCCTCGGACAGGCGGTCGGCGGCCAGGGTCTCGACCACGCGGCCGTGATGCATGACCATGACCTCGTCGCAGATCGCCTCGACCGTGGACAGGTCGTGGCTGATGAAGACATAGGATAGGTCCAGCTCGCGCTGCAGCTCCTTCAGAAGGTCGATGACCGCGGCGGCCACCACCGTGTCCAGCGCCGAGGTGATCTCGTCGCAGAGGATCACCTCCGGATCGGCGGCCAGGGCGCGGGCCAGGTTCACGCGCTGCTTCTGCCCGCCCGACAGCTCTCCGGGCAGGCGGTGGCGCATGGCGCGGGGCAGGCGCACCATGTCCAGCAGCTGCGCCACGCGGGCCTCGCGGGCACTCCCCTTGGCACCGTGATAGAAGGTCAGCGGCCGCCCGATGATGTCGCCCACCGATTGCGCCGGGTTCAGCGCCGTGTCGGCCAGCTGAAAGACGATCTGCAACCGGCGCAGGTCCTCCTTGCTGCGCGCGGCGACCCCCGGCTCCAGCCGGTGCCCGTCCAGCAGGACCCGCCCCGAGACCGGCGGCAGCAGCCCCGCGATGGCGCGGGCCAGGGTCGACTTGCCGCTGCCGGATTCGCCGATCACGCCCAGGTTGCGGCCCTTGTCCAGACGGCAGCTGACATCGTGCAGCGCGATCTTCAGCGGCTGGCCGTCGCGGCCGCGGCCGTAGCCGGCCGTGACGCCCGTCACCTCCAGCGCGGGGACGCCCTGCGCAAGCGGGGGGGCCGCGCTGCGGGGCGCGGGGTGGAAGGCGTCCAGCAGCGATTTCGTGTAGGGATGGGCGGCGCGATGCAGGATCTGCTCGGCCGTGCCCTCCTCCTGCACCTCGCCGCCCTTCAGCACGATGATGCGGTCGGCGATCTGCGCCACCACGGCCAGGTCGTGGCTGACATAGACCCCCGCCATGCCGCCCGCCTTCATCACCGACTTGAAGGCGCGCAGCACCTCGATCTGGGTGGTCACGTCCAGCGCGGTGGTGGGTTCGTCGAAGATCACCAGCTTGGGGTCGCCGATCAGCGCCATGGCGGCGGCCAGCCGCTGCAGCTGCCCGCCCGAGACCTGGTGCGGATAGCGCTCTCCGATGCGGTCGGGGTCGGGCAGGGCCAGGGCGCGGAACACCTCGACCGCCTTGGCGCGGGCCTCCTCCATCGGCATCAGGTCGTGGATGCGCGCGACCTCGATCACCTGGTCGATCAGCCGGATCGCCGGGTTGAAGGCGGCCGCCGCACTTTGCGGGACATAGGCGACGGTGGTGCCGCGCATGGCCGCGCGCCGGGCCTCGGGCGCCGTGGCCATGTCCAGCCCGTCCACCATGACCGAGCCCGAGCGGATGCGACAGCCGGGGCGGCAATGGCCCATCAGCGACAGGGCGATGGTCGTCTTGCCGCTGCCGGATTCGCCGATCAGGGCCACGATCTCTCCGGGCGCGATGTCCAGCGAGACGCCGCGGATGATCTCGACCTCGCGGCCGCTGTCGGTGGTCGCGCCAAGGCGCAGGTCGCGGATCTGGACCAGGCTCATCATTCGCTCCTGTCGCGGATGCGGGTGGGAAGGTTGTCGATCAGCAGGTTGACGCTGATGGTCAGCGTGGCGATGGCCAGCGACGGGACCAGCACCGCCGGCGCCCCGAAGGACAGCCCGCCCATGTTCTCTCGCACCAGCGATCCCCAGTCCGCATTGGGCGGCTGCACGCCCAGGCCCAGGAAGGACAGGCCCGACAGCATCAGCACGATGAAGACGAAGCGCAGGCCCATGTCGGCCAGCACCGGCCCCAGGATGTTGGGCATGATCTCGGCCCGGATCAGGTAGCCGGTGCGCTCGCCCCGTGCGCGGGCGACGGTGACGTAATCCATCGTGTTCACGTTCACCGCCAGCGCGCGGGCGAAGCGGTAGGAGCCGGGCGTGTAGACCACCGCCAGGACCGCGATCAGCACCGGGATGGAGGAGCCGATGGCCGCGACCACGACCAGGCCGAACAGCTTCGAGGGGATCGAGCTGACCGCGTCCAGCACCCGACTGATCGCGGTGTCGGTCCAGCCGCCGATGACGGCCGCGGTCATGCCAAGGACGACCCCCGCCGTGCAGGCCAGCATCACCGCCGCCAGCGAGATGCCGACCGTGTAGCGTGCCCCGGCCAGCACGCGCGACAGCATGTCCCGGCCCAGATAGTCGGTGCCGAGCGGGAACTGCGCCGAGAGCGGCCCGAAGAAGTCGTAATCGACGATCTCTCCGGGCGGGTGGGGGGCGATCCAGGGGCCGATGACCGCGACGGCCGCCCAGAAGACGATGACGCAGGCGGCCAGCACGCCCAGGGGGCTGACCTTCCAGCCGAGGCGGCGGGGGGACAGCGCGCGGAGGGAAAGGGTCATGGCCATCACTGTCGCAACCTCGGATTGGCAAGGATCGCCACGACGTCGGCGATGGTGATCAGGAGCAGGTATCCCAGGCAGAAGATCATCGCGCAGCCCTGGATCAGCGGCAGGTCGCGCGTGGCGACCGCATCCACCATCAGCTTTGCGATGCCCGGATAGTTGAAGATCGTCTCGACGATGATCACGCCGCCCAGCAGGTAGGACAGCGACAGCGCCATCGCGTTCACGATGGGCCCGATCGCGTTCGGGAGCGCGTGGCGCAGCACGATGCGCGCGCGCGATGCGCCCTTCAGCAGCGCCATCTCGACATAGGGGGATTTCAGCGTCTCGATGACGGCGGCGCGGGTCATGCGGATCATCTGCGCCGAGACGACGAAGCTGAGCGTGATGACCGGCATCGCATAGGCGCGCAGCACCGCCCAGATGCTGGAGGTGTCGCCGCCGAAGGACAGCGCCGGCAGCCAGCCCAGCCAGACCGCGAAGATCAGCACGGCCAGCGTCGCGACCAGGAACTCGGGCACCGAGATCACCGCGACCACCACGCTGCTGACCAGCCGGTCGAACAGGCTGCCGCGCCAGATCGCGGTGGTGATGCCAAGCGCCAGCGCGACCGGCACCGCGAATGCCGCGGTGATCGCCGCCAGCTTCAGCGTATTGGCCAGCCGCCCGCCGATCAGATCGGCCACGGCCATGCGGTTGGCATAGGAATGGCCCAGATCGCCGGTCAGCATGCCGCCGATCCAGCCGAAGAAGCGCAGGATCGCGGGCTGGTCGAGGCCCATAGCCTCGCGCAGGCCGGCCACGGCCTCGGGGGTCGCGGCCTGGCCCAGAAGGATCTGCGCCACGTCGCCGGGCAGCATCTGGGTCGCGCCGAAGACGATGAAGCCGACGATCAGCAGGATGACGGCTGACACGCAGATACGGCCGAGGATCAGGTTCAGGACCTGGATATTCATGCGCCTCTCCTGTGAATGGGCCCCCGGCGCGCGGCCGGGGGCGGGCGGTTCACGCGCTGAGCCAGGCGTATTCGGCGAAGGCGAAGCCGCCCGTGCCGCCAAGCGGGTTCGGACGCACGCCGTGCAGCTTGTCGGTATGGATGTCCACGCCGGTCAGGAACAGTGGGATCGCGGTGCCGGCCTCGTTGGCGACCATGACCTGCATCTCGTCATAGATCTCCTTGCGGCGGGCAAAGTCCAGCTCGCCGCGCGCCTCGACCAGCATGCCGTCGAACTTCTCGGACTTGTACTGGCTCTCGTTCCAGGGCGCGTCCGAGGCATAGAGCAGCGAGAACAGGATGTCGGGCGTGGGCCGCGGGTTGATGTTGCCGAAATGGACCGGCGCCTGCAGCCAGTAGTTCGACCAGTAGCCGTCGGCGGGCACGCGCTGGATGTCGAAGTTCATCCCGATCTCGGACCCGGCCTGCTGCAGGATCATCGCCATCTCGTTGGCGCCGTTCGCCGCGTCCGAGCTGACGACCTCGATCCGCTGTCCCAGAAGGCCCGCCTTGTCGAACAGCGAGCGGGCGCGCTCGGGGTCGTATTCGCGGGGCTTCAGCTCGGCATTGTGATAGGGGTTCATCGGCGGGATGGGCTGGTCGTTGCCGATCTCGGCCAGGCCGCGCAGGGCCGAGCGCTGGATCGTCTCGCGTTCCAGCAGGTATTTCAGCCCCTCGGCAAAGCCCGCCTTGTCGCCCGGCGCCAGATCCAGCCGGACGTTGAGGTTGGTGTCGTTGCCCGCGGTGTTTCTGTTCAGCGCGATGCCCGGCTGACCCTCGACCATGCGCAGGAACTGCGGCTTGATGTTGGCGCCCATGTGGATGTCGCCGGCCAGCACCGCGTTCACGCGGGCATTGTCATCGGCGATGGCGAAGATCTCTAGGCTTTCCAGATGGGCAGGCTGGCGGAAATAGTTCTGGTTGCGCGACATCAGGCTGCGGATGCCGGGCTGGAAATCCTCCAGCACGAAGGCGCCGGTGCCGTTGCCCAGGCTGAAATCGGTCGTGCCCTCCGCGACGATCATGAAGTGATGCATCGCGAAGATGGTCGGCAGGTCGGCATTGGGCGCGGCCAGGGTGATGCGGACGGTCGTGGGGTTCTCGGCGCGGGCCTCCTCGATCTGCTCGACGATGGTCGCGACCTTGGAGCCCACGGCCGGGTCCTTGTGGCGCATCAGCGAGAAGACGACATCATCGGCGGTCAGCGTCTTGCCGTCATGGAAGGTGACGCCGGATTTCAGCGTGACCGTCCAGACGCGCGCATCGTCGGATTCGATGGCATCGGCCAGTTCCATCACCAGCTCGCCCTGCTCGTTCAGGAAGGTCAGGCGGTTGTAGATCGAACAGGCGCGGGTGTAGTCGGTGGCATTGGCCGCCGCCGCCGGGTCCAGCGTGTCGGCGGTCGAGGCCGACCAGGTCGCCGACCGCAGATGGCCGCCGCTGACCGGCGTCTGCGCCAGAGCAGCGCCCGCGCGGGTCAGGATCGCGCCGCCCGCGGCCATGGCGATGCCGCCGGCCATGAACATGCGCAAAAGCTCTCGCCGGTTGGCGCCCCGGCGGATGGCGGTCTCGACCATCGCGTCATCGGCGCGGGTCCAGTTGGTGACGTCCCTGTTGGTCATCATGTCTCTCCAGGTTGGGGCCGGGCCCTTGGGGGCTTCTGCGGCGGAAGGTCAGGCAAAGGCGGGTTCGACCGCTGCGGCCAGCTCGGCCATCGCGGTGAAGTGGTAATCGGGCACGGTGACGGCGGCGGGCGCGATGGTGCCGCCCCATCCCGGCTGGTCGTGGCGGCGCTGGATCCAGCAGGTGGCCAGGCCCAGGTCGCGCGCGACGCCCATGTCGTGATGCTGGCTCTGGGCGACATGCAGGATGTCGTCCCGCGCCACGCGCCGCGCCTCCAGCGCCGTCAGGACGTGGTGGAAGAAGGCCGGATCGGGCTTTTCGGTGCCGGTGTCGTCGGTGGTGAAGGACGCGTGGAACGGATGGCCCAGGGCTGCGTCGAAATGCGCGAAGGCCCATCGCTGCGCATTGGTCATCGCCACCAGCGTGTAGCGGCGCGACAGCGCCTGCATGGCCGCGACCGAATCCGCGAAGGGCTGCCAGCGGGCCGCGTCGTCGCGCAGCCGCCGGCCCAGCTCCGCGTCCCGCGGCAGGCCCAGTTGGGGTGCGATGGCCAGATAGACCCGCTCCAGGTCGTCGGGAAAGCGCTGCACGTCGGGGCGATAGCGTTCGGCGCGATAGGCGCTCAGCACATCCTCGCGCGCAAGGCGGGTGCCGTGTTCGGCGGCGATGGCGGACAGGCTGTCCATCAGGCCGCTTTCAAAGTCGATCAGCGTGCCCACCACGTCGAAGGTCAGGCATTTATAGGCGTTCAGGGGCTTCTTCGGCATGGATTCGTCCCGTCAGATGGCCGCGTCGCGGCGTTCCTGTGGCAGGCGGTGCGCCGGGTCGCCCCGGTCGTGACAGTCTGTTCCGCCTGCCGTCCTGTTCAGTCTCCGGCCATAGTCGCGACCGAAAACCCCGAAATCGTCGCCTGCGCCGCAGAAAGTTCCGTATTGGCGGCGCGCGGCGGCACGCTCAGTAGCCGCGGCCGCGGTCGATCAGGCCGGGTGCCGCGCGCCCCGCGCGGTCGGCGCGGATGCCCGCGATGACATGGGCCGCGCCATCGGCGGCATTGGTCTGGCTGGCCACATGCGGCGTGACGACAACGCGCGGGTCGCGCCACAGCGGATGATCCGCGGGCAGCGGCTCGGGGTTGGTGACGTCCAGCCAGGCCGAGGCCAGCCCCGCCTCCAGCGCGCGTTCCAGTGCGCCGGGGTCCAGCTGCGCGCCGCGGCCCAGATGGACCAGATGCGCGCCATCGGGCAGGCGGGCGAACAGGTCGTCGTCCAGAATGCCGCGCGTCTGCTCGGTCAGCGGCAACAGGCAGATCAGGATGTCCGTCCGCGCCAGGAAGGCGTCCAGATCGGTCATGCAGTCCACGCCGGCCAGGCTGCGCGGGCTGCGGCTCCAGCCCGCGCGCGCGAAGCCGAATGGCGCCAGCGCGTCCAGCACCGCCTGTCCCAGCTGGCCCAGACCCATGACCCCGATCCGCGTCGTCTCGGCCGGGCGGTTGGCGCGGGCCTGCCATCGCCCCTGCCGCGCCTGATCCAGATAGGCGGGCAGGTCGCGATGCAGCGCCAGGACCGCCATCACGGCCATCTGCACCATCTGCCGCGCGATGCCCGGCTCCAGCATCCGCACCACACCGACCTGCGGGGGCAGGGCGGTCAGGTCGAACTGATCCACCCCCGCCCCGACCGAGAAGATCAGGCGCAGGTTCGGATAGGCGGAGAGGTCGGCGGGGGGCGTCCAGGCGATCATGTATTCGACCGCCGCCGGATCGGGCGCATGGCCCAGATGGAAGGGCAGGTCGGGCAGGGCCTCCGCAAAGGCGCGTTCGAAGACCGCGCCCCGTGCCGGTTCGGACAGGAACAGGGCCGCCATCAGCGCATCACCGCGCGGATCTCGGGGTCGTCCAGGGTCAGGTCCAGGACGCGGCGGGTGCGCTCGACGATCTGGTCGATCTCGGCCTCGGTGCAGCACAGCGGCGGCGCAAAGCCCAGCACGCCCCAGCCAAAGGCGCGCAGGACCAGCCCCTCGGACCAGGCGCGGTCGAAGATGCGCGTGGCGGGTTCCGCCGTGGCGGGCAGGGGGGTCCTGGCCTCCTTGTCGGTGACCAGCTCGATCGCGGCCAGCATGCCGCGCCCGCGCACGTCGCCCACCAGCGGATGGTCCGACAGCGCCGCCAGCCCCGCCTGCAGTCGCACGCCCATCGCGCGCCCGTTGGCCAGCAGCCCGTCCTCATAGAGGTCCAGCACCGCCAGCCCCACCGCCGCCGAGACGGGATGCGCCGAATAGGTCTGGCCATGGCCGACCGCGGCCTTGCCCGCCCCGTCGGCGATCACCTGATAGACCCGGTCGGACATGAACACCGCCCCCATCGGCACATAGCCCGAGGTCAGCCCCTTGGCGGTGGTGATGAAGTCCGGCACGATCCCCTCATCCGCGCAGGCAAACAGCGGGCCGGTGCGGCCGAAGGCGGTGATGACCTCGTCGGCGATGAACAGGATGTCGTGTTCCGTGCACAGGTCGCGCATCGCCTTCATCCAGCCCGGCGGCGGTACCAGGACGCCGCCCGATCCCTGGATCGGCTCGACATAGAAGGCCGCGACATGCTCGGGCCCGCCCAGGGCCGCGATCCTGTCCAGCAGATGGCGGCGCGAGGCCTCGATCACCGCCTGCGGGTCGCGGCCCACCGGGTTGCGATAGAGGTCGTGCGACGGGATCTTGTGCTGCCAGTCGTAAGGGACACCGAAGCCCGCATGGAAGGACGGCAGCGCCGTCAGCCCAGCCCCGACCGTGGACGAGCCGTGATAGCCCTGCGCGACCGAGATGAAATGCTGCTTGGACGCCATGCCGCGCGCGTTCCAGTAATAGCGCACGAAGCGCACCGTGCTGTCGATCGCGTCCGAGCCGCCAAGCGTGAAATAGACATGGTCCAGATCGCCCGGCGCGGCCTCGGCCAGGCGGGCGGCCAGGCGCACGGCGGGTTCGGCGCCCAGGCCGAAATAGCCCGTCGCATAGCACAGCTGCTGCATCTGCCGCGTCGCGGCCTCGATGACCGAGGGCTGGCCATAGCCCGCATTCACGCACCACAGGCCCGAGAAGCCGTCGATCAGGGTCCGGCCTTCGCCGTCGCGCACGGTGGTGCCCTGACCGTGGGTCAGCAGGCGCAGGCCCGCGGCCTCATGGCCGCGCCAGCTGGCGACGGGGTGGATCAGATGGGCGCGGTCCAGTTCGACCAGGGAATTGGCAAGCATCGGAAGGGTCCTTATTCAACCAAGCGCCTGAGCGGCGAGGGCAAAGCTGTGGATCTGGGCGGCGTGGGGCACGGGGGCCGTGGACATGGCGACCCCGCCGCCCACGGGCGCCAGGCCAAGCGTTTCCAGCCAGGGCGACAGGCCGCTATCCTCGGGCACGTCCACGCGCAGGAACCGACCCTCCTGGCCCGCCATCAGCGCGGACAGGAGGCTGCGCGCCGTGGCGCCGTCCCGGGCGATGACCGGGCCCGCGACCTGTCCGCGCCCGAAGGGCCGGATCGCGCCCCATGCGATGGGCTGCCCCGCCTCGCGCAGCACCGCGACGCGGCCCTGGCGCAGCAGCGCCGCGATCAGGGGCGCGCGGTCCATGCCGGTCGCCTGCCGGTCCAGCGCAGTCAGCGCGGCATGATCTGCGGCACTGGCCCAATCGACGGGTGCTGTGGGCGGCGGCGCGACCGGACCCTGATGCTGGCGAATGCGGCCGGTCTCAAGAAAGCCCAGCTTGCGATAGAGGGGCAGGCCCGCCTCGGTCGCGATCAGGCGGTATTCGGGGATGTCGGCCTCGGCCATCAGCCCCTCGACCAGGCGGCGGCCCAGGCCCCGGCCGCGCAGCGCCTCGCCCACGATGATCATGTTCACCAGCCCCACGGGGCCGAAGCGGGTCAGCAGGGCCGTGCCCGCGACCTGGCCATCCGCCAGCGCGACGAGGCCCCGGCTGAGCGACGACAGCAGGGCCCAGTCCTCGGCGCGATGCGGCCAGGCCTCGGCGCGGGACAGGGCCAAGGCGGCCGGCAGATGCTCGGACGCGAAGGGGGCAAGGGTGATGGTGTCGGACATGGGGCCTCCGGATCGTGTGGGGCCAGTCTGGCGCGGCGGGCGCGGCATCTGCCGCCGTAAGCCCGGTCGCGGCACAATCTTGCGCCGTCATGTCGCGGCCCTGCCGCAGGATATGCCGTGCCCCGGTCGGCCATGCGCGCGGCGCGGCAGGCGCGCCGGACCCGCCGCGACATATCCTGCGGCAGGTCCGGGCCAGAACGGTGCAATCTGCCTTGGCGGCGCATGGATGCGGCGCGTGCGGCCTGCCGGGCGCGCCTAGGCTTGGGGCATCGCCAATCCAATCCAGAGGCCATGCCATGTCCCCCCGCCCCAAGTTCATCACCTTCGACTGCTACGGCACGCTGACGCATTTCGACATGGCGGGCGCCGCGCGGCGCATCTATGGCGAGGCCCTGTCCGAGCCGGCGATGGTGCAGTTCATCAAGAACTTCGCCGCCTATCGCCTGGACGAGGTGCTGGGCGCGTGGAAGCCCTATGCCGATGTGGTCCACAATGCGCTGGAGCGGACTTGCCGCGCGAACGGCGTGCCCTTCCGCCCCGAGGATGCGGTGCGCGTCTATGAGGAGGTGCCGACCTGGGGTCCGCATCCCGACGTGCCCGCGGGCCTGGCCAAGGTGGCGCAGGAGATCCCGCTGGTCATCCTGTCCAACGCGATGAAGAGCCAGATCATGTCGAATGTCGACAAGCTGGGCGCGCCCTTCCACATGGTCATCACCGCCGAGGAGACCGGCGCCTACAAGCCGCAGATGCGCGGTTTCGAGTACATGCTGGACAAGCTGGGCTGCGGGCCGGAGGACATCTGCCACGTCTCGTCGTCGTTCCGCTATGATCTGATGACCGCGCATGATCTGGGAATCACGCAGAAGGTCTGGGTCAATCGCGGCCATGAACCGGCGAACCCCTATTACGGCTATACCGAGATCAGGGATATCGGCGGGCTGCCGGGGGTCTTCGGGCTGTGAGGCAGGTTCCCTACTGGCAGGACAGCGCCACGCCCTTTGCCGGGGCGGTCCGCGGGCCGGTGTCGGGCGATTACGACGTGGCGGTGATCGGGGCGGGCTTCACCGGCCTCGGCGTCGCGCGGCAGCTGGCGATGGAGGGCAAGTCCGTCGTGGTGCTGGAGGCGCTGCGCGTGGGCGCGGGCGCCTCGGGGCGCAATGGCGGGCATCTGAACAACGGCATCGCACACAGCTATCCGGCCGCGATGGAGCGGTTCGGCGCCGAGAAGGCCCGCGCGCTCTACCGCGCCTTCGATGACGGCATCGCCACGATCGAGCGCATCATCGCGGAGGAGGGGATCGATTGCGGGTTCCGCCGGTCGGGCAAGCTGAAGCTGGCCTCCAAGGAGAGCCATGTCGCGGGTTTGCGCCGCAACTTCGAGGCGGTGCATCGCGAGGCGGATCCCGACACCGAATGGCTGGACCGCGCGGCGCTGGAGGCCGAGGTGGTCAGCGACGCGTTCCATGGCGGCATGCTGCAGCGGCGCAGCGCAATGATGCATATGGGCCGCTTCGTCGCCGGGCTGGCCGATGCCGCCGCCCGGCGCGGCGCGGTCATCCATGAGGAGGCGCCGGTGACCGCGCGGACCCGGTCCGGGGCGGGATGGCGGCTGGAGACGCCGCGCGGCGCGGTGACGGCGGGGCAGGTGGTGCTGGCGACGGGGGCCTATACGGGCGACGCCTTCCCGTGGTTCCGCCGGCGGATCGTGCCGGTGGGCAGTTTCATCATCGCGACCGCGCCCCTGACCGAGGCGCAGATCGCGGGCAGCGTGCCGGGCGACCGGACCTTTGTCAATTCGATGAACATCGGAAATTATTTCCGCCTGACGCCGGACCGGCGGCTGATCTGGGGCGGGCGGGCGCGGTTCTCGGCCCGGTCGGACCAGCGCTCGGACGCGCGCAGCGGCGCGGTGCTGAAGGCGGCGCTGGCCGAGGTGTTCCCGCAGCTGGCCGATGTGCGCATCGACTATTGCTGGGGCGGGCTGGTGGACATGACCGCCGACCGCTTTCCGCGCACGGGACAGGCGGACGGGGTGTGGTTCTCGATGGGCTATTCGGGCCACGGCGCGCAGATCGCCACGCATATGGGCGAGATCATCGCCGACCGCATCATGGGCCGCGCGCGCGCGAACCCATGGGAAGACCTGCCTTGGGCCGCGGTGCCGATGCATTCGGGCAAGCCGTGGTTCCTGCCTTTGGTGGGGATGTATTACAAGATGAAGGACAAGGTGAGCTGATGAGCCTGTTGAAGAAGATCGACCTGGCCGAGGCCGGGGAACCCGTGGCCGCGAAATGCGCGCCCGAACGCCTGATCGCAGGGGACCCGGACTTCCTGACCTGGGCCTTTGACGACACGAACGCGGGCAGGATCCGCACGGGCATCTGGCAGGCGACGCCCGGAGAGAACCATTCGATCAAGGGCGAGACGTTCGAGTTCTGCCACCTGCTGGAGGGCGTGATCGAGCTGACCGAGGAGGGGCAGGCGCCGCGCGTCTTCCGCAAGGGCGACAGCTTCGTCATGAAGCCGGGCTATCGCGGGGTGTGGAAAACCATCGAGACGGTGCGCAAGATCTATGTGATCGTCGGCTGACGGGGAAGGCGGGGGAGCCTGCTCCCCCGCACCCCTCGCCCAAGGGGCCCATCGGCCCCTTGGGGAACCCCGCGTCGCGCCAGGGGGCGGGCGTCGTGCCCGCCCTTCGGCGTCAGAGGCCCGCCATGTGGAAGGCCTTGGTCTCCAGGTATTCGTCGATGCCGGCGCGGGCGCCCTCGCGGCCCAGGCCCGACTGCTTGACGCCCCCGAAGGGCGAGACGGCCATGCTGAGCGCGCCGGTGTTCAGGCCCACCATCCCGAATTCCAGCGCCTCGCCCACGCGGAAGGCGCGCGACAGGTCGCGGGTGTAGAAATAAGCGGCCAAGCCGAAGGGGGTCGCATTGGCGGCGGCCACGGCCTCGGCCTCATCGCGGAAGCGGAAGATCGGGGCGACGGGGCCGAAGGTCTCCTCCGAGGCGAGGCGCATCGCGGTCGTGGCCCCGGTCAGCACGGTCGGGCGGGCATATTGCCCGGCGGGGGCGGGGGCCTGGGCCGCGATACGCGCGCCTTGGGCGGTCGCGTCGGCCAGATGCGCCTCGATCTTCTCCAAGGCGGCGGCGTTGATCATCGGGCCGATCTGCGTGTCCGCATCGGTGCCGGGGCCGACCTTGAGGGCCGAGACCCGCTCCGACAGGCGCGCGACGAAGGCGTCGTGGATGCCGTCCTGCACGAAGATGCGGTTGGCGCAGACGCAGGTCTGCCCGCCGTTGCGGAACTTGGCGGCGATCAGCCCCTCGACCGCGGCGTCCAGGTCGGCATCGTCGAAGACCAGGAACGGCGCGTTGCCGCCCAGTTCCAGCGACAGGCGCTTCACCGTGGGCGCGCATTGGCCCATCAGCATGGAGCCCACGCGGGTAGAGCCGGTGAAGGACAGCTTGCGCACCGTCGCGCTGTCGGTCAGCGCAGCGCCGATGGCGGTGGGCAGGCCGGTCACGATGTTGATGACGCCCGCGGGGATGCCCGCGCGTTCGGCCAGCACGCCCAGGGCCAGCGCCGAATAGGGCGTGAATTCCGACGGCTTGACCACCACCGTGCAGCCCGCGGCCAAGGCCGGGCCGACCTTGCGGGTGATCATCGCGTTCGGAAAGTTCCAGGGCGTGATGATGGCCGAGACGCCGACCGGCTCGCGCATGGCCAGGATGCGGCGGTCGGCGGTAGGGGCGGGGATGATCTGGCCCTCGATCCGCCGGGCCTCCTCGGCGAACCACTTGATGAAGCTGGCGCCATAGGCGATCTCGCCGCGCGATTCGGCCAGGGGCTTGCCCTGTTCCAGCGTCAGGATCAGCGCCAGGTCCTCGGTCGCGGCGACCATCAGGTCGTGCCAGGCCATCAGCAGATCGGCGCGCTCGGCTGAGGGGCGATGGCGCCAGTCGGCGAAGGCGGCATCGGCCGCCGCGATCGCGGCGCGGGTCTGGGCGGCGCTGACATCGGGCACCGTGCCCAGGGTCGCACCGGTCGCGGGGTCGGTGACCGCGACCGTGGCGCCGTCATCGGCATCGACCCACCGCCCCCCGATCAGCGCCTGCTGGCGCATCAGGTCCGGATCGGCCAGCCGGCTGATGGGGGCGTGGATGGTCATGGGTCAGTCCTCCAGATGGGCCAGAACGGCCGTTGTGATGGCGTCGGTGGTGTCGCGGCCCGGGCGGGTGCCGATGCCGCGACCGGTGGCGGCCTCCAGCGCGGCCATGATGCGGGCGGCGGGGGCGGTCTGGCCCAGATGCTCCAGCATCATCGCCGCTGACCAGAAGGTCGCCATCGGGTTGGCGATGCCCTTGTCCGCGATGTCGGGGGCCGAGCCGTGGACGGGCTCGAACATCGACGGGTTGCGGCGCGTCGGGTCGATATTGGCCGAGGCCGCGAAGCCCAGGCCCCCCTGGATGGCCGCACCCAGATCGGTCAGGATGTCGCCGAAGAGGTTGGAGGCCACGACCACGTCCAGCGTCTCGGGCGCCATGACCATCCGCGCGCAGATCGCGTCGATGTGGTAGCGGGTGACCGCGACATCGGGGTATTCGGCGGCGATCTGGTCGGTGACCTCGTCCCAG
Organism: Paracoccus sp. NIOT.M2S5SZ12; assembly: GCF_057748165.1. NCBI lineage: Bacteria > Pseudomonadati > Pseudomonadota > Alphaproteobacteria > Rhodobacterales > Paracoccaceae > Paracoccus > Paracoccus sp. NIOT.M2S5SZ12. The sequence goes on along the minus strand of NZ_JBYLFR010000006.1, from coordinate 149,017 downwards.
AAGACCATGCTGTGGCGCTGCGCGTTCGATTTCGTGACCGAGGCCAGCATTCCCCGCCGCGCCTGCGCCTGCTCGAAGCCGAAGCGCAGGATGCGTTCGACGCCCGCGCGGGTGAAGATCGAGGTCTCGACCGCGACCTCGTCCGGGGTGCCCTGATGGACGCGGCCGCCAGCGCCGGAATATTCGCCTTCGGTGTTCTCGCGGATGCAGAGGATGTCGAAATCGCGGGTCTTGAGCGGCCCCTCGACGCCGGGCAGCAGGCGGTGCGGGCGGATGTTGGCATATTGCACGAAGGCCTTGCGGATCGGCAGCAGCAGCCCGTGCAGCGACACGGCATCGGGCACGCGGGCGGGCCAGCCGACCGCGCCCAGGAGGATCGCGTCGAAGCGGCGCAGCGTCTCGATCCCGTCCTCGGGCATCATGCGGCCGTGCTGGAGGTAGTGGTCGCAGGACCAGGGCAGGCTCTCGGTCGCGATGTCGGCGCCCGAGGCCTCCATGACGCGCAGGGCGGCCTCGGTCACGGGAATGCCGATGCCGTCTCCGGGGATCAGGGCGATGCGATGTGTCATGGTAAGGCTCCTCAGATGTCGATCAGCACGGTCTTCTGCTGGCGGCTGGCACGATAGGCCTCGCGGCCCAGATCCTTGCCGATGCCCGACTGGCCATAGCCCCCGGTCGGCAGGATGTGATCGCGCGAGCGGCCATAGCGGTTGATCCAGACCGTGCCTGCCCGGACCCGCCGCATCGCCCGCATGGCCCGCGAGAGGTCGCGTGTAAAGATGCCCGCGCAAAGCCCGTAGGTCGGATGGTCCGACAGGGCCATGGCCTGATCCTCGTCGTCGAAGCCCTGCAGCGTCAGGACCGGGCCGAAGATCTCCTGCAGCAAAGCGGGGCTGTCCGGGGGCAGGTCGGTCAGCAGCGTGGGGGCATAGAACCAGCCCGCGCGGTCCAGCCTCCGGCCCCCGGCCAGGACCTGCGCGCCCTGCGCCACCGCGTCCGACACGATGGCGTCGATGCGCTGCAGCTGGCGTTCCGAGATGATCGGCGAATAGGCGCTGGCCCCGTCCCAGGTGGGGCCCACGCCCGTGGGCACCAGCCGCGCGGCCAGCTTCTGCGCCAGGGCGTCGATGATGCGCCGGTCGGCGATGACGCGGCTGCCCGCCACGCAGGCCTGGCCCGCGTTGAAGGTGATCGAGCGGGCGATGGCCTCGGCCGCCAGGTCCAGGTCGGCATCGGCAAAGACGATCTGCGGCGACTTGCCGCCCAGCTCCAGCGTCATCGGCTTCATGCCGGTGCGCGCGACATTGGCCATGATGGCCTGGCCCGCACCGGTCGATCCGGTGAAGCTGACCTTGGCGATGTCGGGATGGCCGGTGATCGCGTTGCCGGTCACCGGCCCGTCGCCCAGGACCACGTTGACCAGCCCCGCCGGGATGCCCGCCTGGACCGCCAGCAGCGCCAGGCGGATCGTGGAGAAGGGGGTCATCTCGGAGGGTTTCAGCACCACGGCATTGCCCGCCGCCAGCGCCGGGCCCAGCTTCCACCCCGCCATGGAGATCGGAAAGTTCCAGGGCGTGATCGCGCCCACCACGCCATAGGGCTCGGTCACCGTCATCCCCAGGGAGGCGTCGCGGGTGGGGGCCAGATCGCCGCCCTCCTTGTCGGCCATCTCGGCGAAGAAGCGAATCTGTTCGGCGGTGACGGCGATGTCGCCGGGCGCCAGCTGCGCCACCGGCCGGGTCGAGGACAGCGCCTCCAGCTGCGCCAGATGCGGGGCGTCGGCCTCGATCAGGTCGGCCCACCGGTGCAGCGCCCGCGTCCGGTCGCGCGGCACGGCCCCGCCCCAGCCCGCCGCCTGCGCGCGCCGTCCCGACTGCACGGCGCGGTCCACCATCTCGGCATCCGCGACCGGGCATGCGGCGTATTCGGCCCCGTCCGAGGGGCGGTGCATCGTCAGCGCGCCCGCCGCCGGGACAAGCGTGCCGTCGATGACATGGCCAAGCGGCAGCGTCAGGCGGTCGGGGTCGAAACTCAGGCTCATGGCGGCCTCCGGATGGGGTTCGGGGCAGGCTAGCCCCGCCGTCGCGGCAGGATTTGCGCGATTCGCGGCCAAGGCGGCGGATCGTTCCGTTCCCACCCCCCGGCTTCGGCAGCATCTGCGCCGCGCCCCGCGCAGACTGGCCGCAAAGGAGCCACCATGAGCCTGACCGACATCCTGGCGCGCCTCGTCGCCATCCCCTCGCTGCCCGGCACGCCGAATGCGGCCATCACCGACGCGATCTGCGACCTGCTGGACCGTCCAGGCATCGCGCTGCACCGCGTCCCCACGCCCGAGGGACGCTGGAACATCCTGGCCAGCATCGGCCCCGCGGACCGCCCCGGCCTGATGCTGTCGGGCCACAGCGACGTGGTCTCGGCCGAGGGCCAGGACTGGAGCAGCGACCCCTTCCGCCTGACGGTCCGGGACGACCGGCTGGTCGGGCGCGGCACCAGCGACATGAAGGGCTTTCTGGCGGTGATGCTGGATCTGGTGCCCGGCCTGCTGGCCATGCCGCTGACCCGGCCCGTGCATCTGGCGATCTCCTGCGACGAGGAGATCGGCTGTCAGGGCGTGCCGCATCTGATCGCGCGCCTGCCCGACCTGATCGCGCAGCCCCTGGGCTGCATCGTGGGCGAGCCGTCGGGCATGGCCCCGGTCCTGGCCCACAAGGGCAAGCGCACGGTGGAGGTCACCTTCACCGGCCGTCCCGGCCACAGTTCGGACCCCGCGCAGGGGGTGAACGCCATCTATCCCGCCGCGCGCCTGGCGCTGGCGGTCGAGGCGTTGGCCGCACGGCTGCGGCGTGACGGCCCGTTCGATCCGGCCTTCGATCCGCCCTGCACCACGCTGCAGGCGGGCGTGATCGCGGGCGGCACGGCGGTCAACATCATCCCCGACCACGCCCGCCTGCTGATCGAGGCGCGAAGCATCCCCGACCAGCCCGCCGAGGCGATCATCGCCGATCTGCTGCGCGACCTGCCGCCCGAGGCGGCGGTCCATCTGCGCGCCAGCTATCCGTCGCTGCGCCCCGCGGCCGATCCCGCGCTAGCGCGGCGCCTTGCCGCGCTGACGGGCCGGGCGCCCATCGCGGCGGTCAGCTACGGCACCGAGGCAGGCCTTTTCGCGCAGGCCGGCATCCCCGCGGTCATCTGCGGCCCAGGCTTGATCGAGCGTGCCCATCGCGCCGACGAGTTCGTCCTGACCGCCGAACTGCAGGAGGCGCGCCGCGTCCTCCACGCCATCGTCCGTGACCTGTGCACCGACCCTGCGGCGCCGGGTCCGACGGCACGGGGCAGGGCAGCAGACGGGCCGAACCTTGTCCTCCGCTGACGGCGCGATCGCCTAGTTGCGATGCCGTTGCAGGCTGTCCGGGTTCTTCAGCGCCGCGACCCAGGCCCCCGGCGCGAATGCCGTGGCCGAAGGTCGATCAGCAACGGGTCAACCAATTCCTTGGCATGGCGGTCGGTCGCCTGCAACGGCATTGCCCGCCAATGGATCCGCGTTGAGTGTCAGTCCCTCGATCACGGCTCATGTGCCAGTGTCCAGAGCCGCTGCATCGAATGAGGTGACGCCCGGATCGGGAACCGAAATTGTGACGGTAATCAGAATTATGTTTCGCGCACCCCATATTCCCGGTAGGCCCGTCGTATGCAGCGGCCGCATCGTGATTTGAGCGTGAGATCGGCGATCAGGATCGGCTTTCGAGGCAGGACGACCGAGAGCGTTCTGGCGGAGAAACCGTGACAATCGCGCGACACAGGAACCAAGGACATCACATCCCCGTCGTCCCGACAGCCGACCTGAACCGCGCGGCCTCTGGGGTCCGGGATGCTGGGGCCGCGACTGCGTACGGGACGCGACACGCAGATGGCCTTGTCGCGTCACAAAATCGGGAGAGCCGGACGCTGGATGGAATCAACCCGCCGGAACTAGCGTGATGACGGCGCCCGCTCGATCTCGATCGTCATGTGCGACAGGTCGTGGATATGCGAGAGCTTGGCACGATAGGCGTCCAGCGACAGCGGCGCCGTCGAACGTATCGCCGCGATCCCGGCGCGCTGCCCCGGCCCCAGCTGCCAGACGTGAAGGTCGGTGATCATGTCCGTGTCCGTCTCGAGGGCGGCGCGGATCTCGTCGGGCAGGTCCTCGTCGGCCGGCACATAGTCCAGCAGGACCCGCCCGGTGTCGCGGATCAGGCCCCATGACCACCGCGCGATGACCAGCCCGCCGACGATCCCCATGGCCGGGTCCAGCCGGTCCCAGCTGTAGAGGCTGCCCAAGGTCAGCGCGCCGATCGCCAGGACCGAAGTCAGGGCATCCGCAAGGACATGCATGTAGGCGGCCCGGAGGTTGTTGTCCGGCGCATGGGCGTGCCAGTGCGAATGCCCGTGCGCATGCTCATGCGAATGGTCCTCGCGCAGCAGCCAGGCGCAGAGCAGGTTGACCGCCAGGCCGATCACGGCCACCACGATGGCCTGCCGGAAATCGATCTCGACCGGCCGGTAGAAGCGCATCACGCTCTCCCAGGCAATCAGCAGGGCCACCAGGGCCAGCACGACGGCGCTGGCGAAGGCCGCCAGATCGCCCACCTTGCCGGTGCCGAAGGTGAAGCGGCTGTTGCCGGCGTTGCGCCGCGCATAGCGATAGGCCAGCGCCGCGATCAGCATGGCCCCGGCATGGGTCGACATGTGCCAGCCATCCGCGACCAGCGCCATGGAGCCGTAAAGGGTCCCGGCGGTGATTTCGACGACCATCATGGCGGCGGTGATCGCGATGACCAGCCAGGTGCGCCGTTCGTTCCGGTCGTGATTCCCGCCCAGATAGACGTGGTCGTGCGGCGTGGCGAAGCGCGCGGGGTCGAGGCTCATTTCAGATAGGTCCTGATGACGGAGATCAGCTCGCCCGCGGCCTGGGCGCGTTCGGGGTCGGGATCGTGGTCCGGGTCCGCGACATGGGCGCGGATGTGATCCTCGATCAGCTCTCCGGTCAGGCCGCCGATGGCGCCGCGGATAGAGGCGACCAGGTTCATCACCTCCCCGCAGGGGGCACCGGCCTCCAGCTGCCGTTCGACGGCCTCGATCTGCCCCTTGAGGCGACGGACGCGGGCCAGAAGCCTAGCCTGATGGTGGGATACATGGCTCATAGGCATAGGGGTATACCCTATACTCGGAATTCGCAACGGCGTTGTGCGCGACCCCTGCCGCGGGTCGGTTTCCGGCGATACGCTGCTCAACTCCCGCGCTGTCATCGAGGTCGACACACAGCCGCCGACCCAATCGCCGGCCGGTAGCCATCTTCCCGAAAGAGCGACCCGATACTGTCCCATGCCCGCCCCGCGGCCCATCTCGTCCACCGGATCGGCTGGCTGCGCGCCGCCGTGATGGGGGCGAATGGCGGCATCGTCTCGACCGCCTGCCTGATCGTCAAAGTGGCCGCCGCCAGCGGCGATCGCGGCCAGATCCTGATCGCGAGGATGGCCGGGCTGGCGGCGATCGTGTCCGCAGCGACCTTTGCGGCGGGCGCGGCGCTTGCCGCTCGGCACGGCGGCGGTGGCGCCGGACGGGGCGATCGCCGTTTGGGTCACGGGGGCCACGCTGCTGGCGCGGGCGGGGCCGGGGGCGGTCGGCGCGCGCGCCGGGGGCGCGGGCATGCGGCGCGGAACGCAGCGGGTGCGGGTCTGGGGCGCGATGGCCATGGCCGCCACCGCGGCGGTCGGGCATATGTTCGCTGTCGCCGCAGCGTGACCTCCGTCGCCTTGCCGATGCGACGGGGGCGAATTGTAAGGTTGGCGCAAGCTGGGGCGGGCATGGATGCCGGCATCGAAACACCGATGACGGAGCGTTCCATGCGTACCCCCCTTGCTGCCCTGATCCTGGCCGGTCTGGCCTTTCCGCCCTTGCCGCCGAGCGCTGCGCCGTGCGGCAGGCCGACTGGCGCCCGGTCGAGGAGCTGACCGCCGATCTGACCGCGAAGGGCTGGACCGTCAGCAACGTCAAGACCGAGGACGGCTGCTATGAGGTCTATGGCCATGATGCCGACGGCAAGCGGGTCGAGACCTTCTTCGACCTCGCCACCTTCGAGGCCGTGGGCGATGACGACTGAGCGTGTCCGCGTGTGGGACGGCTTTGTGCGGCTGTTCCACTGGTCGCTGGTCGCGGGCATCGCCACGGCCTGGCTGACCGCCGACGGGCCGAAGGTCCTGCATGAGGGCGTGGGCTATGCGATCGCCGGGCTGATCGCGCTGCGCGGGGTCTGGGGGCTGATCGGCCCCCGCCATGCCCGGTTCGCGGATTTCATCCGCGGCCCGCGGCCGGTCCTGGCCTATCTGCGCGACCTGCGCGCCGGGCGCGAACGCCGCTTTCTGGGCCACAACCCGGCGGGCGGCGCGATGATCCTGGCGCTGTTGCTGACGGTGACGGGGACCGCGCTGACCGGCTGGCTGCAGACGACCGACGCCTTCTGGGGATCGTCCGCGATGGAGGAGATCCATGAGGCCCTGGCCACGCTGATCCTGGTGCTGGCGGGGCTGCATGTCGCGGGCGTCCTGGTCGAGAGCCTGCGCCACCACGAGAACCTGGTCCTGTCCATGCTGACCGGCACCAAGCGCCCCCTGTCCGACCGGGACCGCCCGTGAGGCGGTGGGCCGCAGTGATTTTGGCTCTGTCGATTCTTGCCGTTATTGTCGGCGGCGGATGGGCTGCGTGGCTGCAGCAAAACGGCAACCTGCATGCGGTGCTGGAGGGCGAGGTCTACCGATCGGCCCAGCCCTCGGCAGCACAGCTTGTGGAGTGGACGGCGGCGTACGGGTTTCGCAGCGTCCTGAACCTGCGCGGGCCGTCGGATGCAGACTGGTATCGCGCCGAACGGCAGACCGCCGCGCGCCTGACCCTGACGCATGCTGACTTCGCCATGCGTGACAGCGAAATCCTGACGCTAGACCGTGCCGCTGCGTTGATGGCCCTGATGAAGGCCTTGCCCAAGCCGGTGCTGATCCATTGCAAGGCCGGGGCCGACCGGACGGGACTGGCCGCGGCGCTGCTTCTGGCAGGTGCAGGTCGGGGCGAGGCAGAGGCCGAGGCGCAGATGTCGTTCCGCTACGGCCATGTCTCGCTGCCGGTCAGCGCGGCCTGGCCCATGGATCAGAGCTGGGAGGCGATGGAGTCCTCATTCGGCTTTGACAGCTGACCCCTTCTCCGCCCGAGGCAGCCGAAGCGTAACTTTGGCGCGGCCCGCCTCCATCGCGTAATCGACCGCGATGCCCTGTGCGCCCGCGATCCGCGCGATGATGGCCAGCCCCAGCCCCGCCCCCTGAGAGCTGGCCGACTTGTCGAATGTCGCGTGCCGGAACGCCGCCCCCGGCCCGACCGCATTACCGACCGTCAGCACCGGCCCGGCCGCAATCACCACGCGGATGTCGCCCGCCCCGTGATCGGCCGCGTTGCGCAGCAGGTTGCGCAGGATCAGCGCCAGCGCGTCGGGATCGACCGCGACGGGGGCCGCCGTCATCTCTCCGTCGTCGAAGCGCAGGGGCAGGCCCAGATCGTCGATGACCATTCGCGCCACGCGGATCAGATCGCAGGGGCCCGCACCGGGCGATCCGGCCTCGGCCCGCGACAGCTGCAGCAGGCGGTCCACCAGATGTCCCATCCGGCCAAGCGCGCCCGCCAGCCGCCCCGCCGCCGCCCCGCCGCCGCCCCGTCGGCCAGCCCCGCCGCGATCAGCTGCGCCTGGCCCGACGCGGCGGCGATGGGGGTGCGCAGCTCATGCGCGGCATTGGTGGCGAACTGGCGCTCCGCGTCGATCCGGGCGCGGATGGTGTCCAGATAGCCGTTCAGCGCCTGCGGGATGGGGGCCAGCTCGACCGGCAGGTCGGGCGCATCGACCGGCGACAGGTCCTGCGCGTCCCGGCCGCGCAATTCGGTCGCAAAGCGCGTCGTGGGGCGCAGCGCCGATCCGACCGCGCGCCCGATGGCCAAGGGCGCGGCCAGCAGCACCGGCAGCATCAGCGCCACCAGCCAGATCAGGCTCTCGCGCAGCTCGTCGCGGCGCCAGGCGGTGGTGTGGCCGACCTCGACCACCAGGCCGCTTGCCGGATCGCTGAGCCGGAAGACCCGCCAGCCAGCCACGTCCTGCCCGCCATCGGCCGCGACCGGGGTCCAGGGGGCCTCGGTCACCGCCACGCCCGCGTCGATGACGCGGATGGCGCTGTCCTCGGGGAGCACCGCGCCGACCTGCCCGCCGCCCTGATACAGCGCCATCGACAGCCGGGCCGAGGCGGCCAGGCTGTCATCCATCAGCTCGGACATCTCGTGCGAGATCACCGTCGCGGCCAGCGCGACCCCCGCCAGCCAGGCGGCGCAGGCCCCCAGCCCACCCGGCGGACCAGCCGCCCGCGCCGGGACCACGGCCGCGTCACGGGATCAGGTATCCCAGGCCGCGCCGGGTCTGGATCGCGTCGGCCCCCAGCTTGGCCCGCAGGCGCGAGACATAGACCTCGACCGCGTTCCCCTCGATCGCGTCGTCGAAGGCATAGAGCCGGTCCTCCGGCGCCTGCTTGGACAGCACCCGGCCCCGCGCAGACAAAAGCGCGTCGAACAGCGCCCATTCGCGCGAGGTCAGGCGGATCTCGGTCTCGCCCCTGAACAGGCGGGCGCCGGCGCGGTCCACCCGCAGCCCGCCCAAGCGGCTCTCGGTCGCCGGATCGCCCGTGGCGCGGCGGGCATTGGCGCGCAGCCGCGCCTCGATCTCGGCCAGGTCATAGGGCTTGACGACATAGTCGTCCGCGCCCGCATCCAGCCCGGCGATGCGTTCGGTGATCTGGTCGCGCGCGGTCGCGATGATCACCGGCACGCGGTTGCCCGACCGCCGCTGTTCGCGCAGCAGCACCAGCCCCGAGCCGTCCGGCAGCGCCAGATCCAGCAGGATCGCGTCGAAACCCGCCACCTCCAGCGCCGCCCGCGCCGTGTCCAGGTCCGGCGCATGATCGACCGCATGGCCCTGCGCGCGCAGGTAGCGGACCAGCGCATCGGCGATGTCGGCCTCGTCCTCGATCAGCAGCACACGCATCGGATCTCCTTCCGTTGCGCCCAGACATGGCCGGGCCACGCGCCCGGATCAACGGAAATCGCGCCTCACGGCGTCGTGATGCGCGGCCGGGGGCCTGTAAGCCTGCTGCAAGCTTCGCCCGCCAGACGGGGGGCATGAACCACGCAAAGGTCCCGCCATGCAAGCCCTGCGCCACCTGTCCGACCACGCCATGCGCCTGCAGATCCTGCCGCCGTCGGACCCCGGCTGGCAGCCCGCCGCCCGGATGATCGAAGGCCATTTCCGCGACAGCCATGGCGCCGCCATGACCCTGCCCGCGGTGCCTCTGGCCGTGGCGCGGTCGGCCGCGGGGGCGGTGCTGGGGGCGGCGGGGCTGCGCGATGCGGCGACCGGCTTCTTCTCCCAGGTCTATCTGGACCGCCCGGTGGCGGACCTTCTGTCGGAGCGCAGCGGCGGCACGGTCCGCGACGGTGACATCCTGGAGGTCGTGTCGATGGCCTGCCCCCGCCCCATCGCCACCCTGCCCCTGATCGAGGCGATCGCCGCCGAAGGCCGCCTGCGCGGCAAGATCTGGGGCCTGTTCACCGCCACCGCCGCGCTGGTCGCGATGCTGCGGTGGACCGGCGTGCCGCTGCTGGCGCTGGCGCCGGCGCGGGCCGAATGCCTGCCCGAGGCGGCCTGCTGGAGCCGCTATTACGACACCGACCCCTGGGTCTGCGCGCTGGCCGAACGGTCCGAACCGCTGCGCTTCATGCCCCGCCCCCTCAGCAAGGTGGCCGCCCGATGACACCGATCTTCGACGCCCTCGCCCGCCATGCCCGCCAGCGGCCCGGTGCCACCGCCTTCCGCGACGGCGAACGCCACATCACCTGGGCGGGCCTTGCCCAGGCTGTCGGTCGCGCCGCCGCGGGCTTTGCCGACGGCCCCCGCACGGTGGGCCTGCGCCTTGCCGGGCTGGACTATGTCGTGGCCGATCTGGCGGCGACCCTGGCCGGATGCCGGGTGGTGCCGGTGCCGGGCTTCTTCTCGGCCGGGCAGGTGGGTCACCTGCTGGCCGATTCCGGGGCCGTGCTGATCGACCGCCTGCCGCGTTCGGATGCCGCGCTGCCGCTGGATTATGCGGGCGGTGCGGACCGGGTGATCTATACCTCGGGGACGAAGGGACGGCCCAAGGGGGTCGTGCTGGGCGACTGCCAGCTGAGTGCCCAGACCCGCGCGCTGGCGGCGGCCATCGGGGCCGACCCCCGCGACCGCTATCTGTCGGTCCTGCCGCTGTCGCAGCTGCTGGAGCAGATCTGCGGTATCTTCGTGCCCGTGCTGACCGGCGCCGAGACCGTCATCCTGGCCGAGGGGTCGGCCTGCCTCTTCACCGGCGACGGCACCGCCCTGGCGCGTGCGGCCGCCGCCTGCCGCCCGACCGTCACCGTGCTGGCCCCGCGCCAGTTGACGCTGTGGGTCGCAGCCCTGCGGCAGGGCGCGCAGGCGCCCGACAGCCTGCGCTACATCGCTGTGGGCGGCGCGCCGGTCTCTCCGGCGCTGCTGGCCGAGGGCTATGGCCTGTCCGAGGCGTCATCGGTCGTGGCCATGACGCCTGCGGGCGGCACGGCGATGCGGCCCCTGGACGGCGCGGAGCTGCGCATCGAGGACGGAGAGATCGTGGTCGACGGCCCCGCCGTGATGTCGGGCTATCTGGGCCATGCGCCCCATCGCGGGCCATGGCGGACCGGCGATCTGGGCCGGCTGGAGGGCGGGCGGCTGACCGTCCTGGGGCGGCGCGACGCGATGATCCTGCGCGCCTCGGGGCGCAACATCGCCCCCGAATGGGTCGAGGCCGCGGCCCTGGCCGATCCGGCCATCCCCGCCGCCGCCCTGATCCTGACCGGGGACGACCGGCTGATGCTGGTCCTGGCCGTCACGGGCAGCCCCCACATGGCGGCGCTGACGGCGCGTCTGGCCGCCCTGCCCGACTATGCCCGCCCCGACACGCTGGTCTTTGCCGACCCGCGCGAGGCCGGGCTGATCCGCGCCTCCGGCACCGCCGACCGGCAGGTGGCCGCGCGCATTGCCCGCTGCCCGGGGGCGCTGCTGGTGCCACTGCCCGGTCCCGCGGCGACCGCCAGGGCCACGGCGTGATCCTGGTCGGCCGCCGCGCGGGGCCGCTGGAACAGACCGCGGCGGGGCTGCGCGACGCGCTGATCCTGCCCGCCGATGTCACCACCCCCGACGGGCGCGCCGCCATCGCACGCGCGGTCGCCGAAACCGGGCTGGACATCCTGATCAACAATGCGGGCATGGTGCCTTCGGGCGCGGCCGACACCGCCGACGACGCGCAGATCGCGGCCACGCTGGCGCTGAACCTGGCCGCGCCCATGGCGCTGACCCGCGACCTGCTGGGACCGCTGACGGCCAGCCGGGGGCAGGTCGTGAACGTGGGCTCGGTCTTCGGCGATATCGGGTTTCCGTATTTCGCGCTCTATTCCGCGTCCAAGTTCGCGCTGCGGGGCTGGTCGGACGCGCTGCGGCGCGAACTGGCCCCGCGCGGCATCGCCGTCACCTATCTGGCGCCGCGCGCGACGCGGACCGATGCGGCGCAGGGCTTTGACGCGCTGATCGGGCCGATGGCGATGACGCTGGACAGCCCGGACGCCGTCGCGGCCCATGCCTGGCGCGCCATTACCGCGCGCCGGCGCGAGCAGATGCCCGCCTCGCGCGAGCGGCTGTTCGTGGTCCTGCAACGCCTGCGCCCCGGCCTGATCGACCGGGCGCTGATGCGCCTTGCCCGCGACCCGGCGGTCATCGCCGCCGCCACCCTTCCCAAGTGATGAGGATCCCCATGAGCTACAACATCCTGCGCCACCGCGACCATCCGGGCGGCCTGACCGATCCGGGGCTGCTGGCCACCATCCGCGAGGACCTGGCCCGCGACGGCTGGACGCTGCTGCGCGGCTTTCAGCCCGACATGGAGGCGTTCTCGGGCGTGGTGACGACGCTGTGCCGCCGCGTGACCTTCGATCCGGCGCGCAGCCACAGCACCGACACGACGCAGATGGTCGATGCGGGCCTGGGCCCCATCGGCCTGCATATCGAGAACGGCAACACGCCCCGCTGCCCCGACATCGTGACCTTCTTTGCCCAGACCGCCGCCTTCGAGGGCTCGCAGACCACCATCTGCGACGGCCGCGCGGTCTGGGACCGGTTCGACGATGCGCTCCAGGCCCGCTGGTCGCAGCGCATGACCGTCGAACGCGTCCTGCCCGAGGCGCTGTGGAAACGCTATCTGGCGAACGAGCACCCGGCCATCTCGGACCCGGCGCAGGTCACGATGGAGCATGTCCTTCAGTTCAAGGCGGCGATCCCGGATCAGGACTTTGCCCTGCACCCGGACGGCTCGCTGACCTATCGCCTGACGCTGGACCCGGTGCGCCCGTCGGCCTTCGGCGGAGAGACGCGCGGCTTTGCCAACGCCGTCCTGGGTCCGTCGCACAACTATCAGCCGCCGCGCTATGCCATGGCCGACGGCACCGAGGTGACCCCGGAGGAGATCGAGGAGATCCGCGCCCTGGCCGAGGAGGTCACGCACGAGATCAACTGGCAGGACGGCGACATCGCCATCCTGGACAACACCCGCGTCATGCATGGCCGCCGCGCCATCGCCGACGCCAACCGCAACCTGTTCATCGGTATGGGAACCATCTGACATGAAACCCCGCATGACCCGCCTTCTGTCGCTGCTGACCGCGCTGGCCCTGGCGCCCGCCGCCATCGCATCCCCCGGCGCCAGCGTCCCCGCCTCCGGGCGGCTGGCCTTCGACGTGATCCGCAAGGACCGCGACATCGGCGACTATGTCGTCACCTTCCGCGGATCGGGCGACGACGTCACCGTGGACATCGCCACCGACGTACATGTCCGGGTGCCGGTGATCGGCGTCAGCGCCTATCGCTTCACCCAGACCAGCACCGAGACCTGGCGCGGCGGCCGGCTGGCCGGCCTGACCTCGCGCACGGATGACAACGGCACGCCGCATGACATCACGGTGGGCGCGACCCCGCTGATCCCGGCCAGTCTGTGGAACGCCGACATGGTTCGGTCGCAGGCGGTGCTGAACACCATCGACGGCAGCACCGACCCGATCAGCGTCAGCAATCTGGGGACCGAGAACGTGGCCACCGGGTCCGGCACGGTCGCGGCCACCCATTACGCGCTGCGCGGCGGGCTGAACCGCGACCTGTGGTATGCGGGCGCGACGCTGGTCCATGTGCGCTTTGCCGCCGAGGACGGATCGCAGGTCGATTACGTCCTGCGGTGACGCGGTCGCGGGCGGCGGGGGCGGTTTTGCATGGCAGGCCCCCGCCGCCTTGTGCATGGTGTCCCGGCACGGCCCGTCCGCGGGTCCCAAACGCCGGAAAGGGCCCCCATGCGCCATGACGTCCTGTTGATGACCCCGACCCGCCCCGAAGCCCTGGCCCGGCTGGAGGCGGGCTATGCCCTGCACCGGCTGGACCGGGCGGACGATCCCGATGCCCTGCTGGACCGTCACGGTGCGAAAATCCGCGCCATCGCGGCCATCGGCCATGTGCCCATCGACGCGGCCCTGCTGGAGCGTCTGCCCGCGCTGGAGATCATCAGCTGCGGATCGGCGGGATATGATGCCTTCGACACCGATGCCATCGCCGCGCGCGGCATCGCGCTGACCAACGCCTCTCCGGCGCTGGCCGAGGAGGTGGCCGACATGGCGCTGCTGCTGGCGCAGATGGGCTGGCGCGACATGGTTGCAGCCGATGCCTGGGTGCGCCAGGGGGACTGGGCGCGCACGGGGTCGTTCCCGTTGCAGCGGTCCTTCCGCGGGCGCAGGCTGGGCATCGTCGGCATGGGGATGATCGGGCAGAAGATTGCGGAACTGGCTGGGATGCTGGGCCTACGGGTCGCCTATTGGAACCGCCGTGACAAGGGGATCGACCTGCCGTTCCAGCCCGACTTGGTGGCGCTGGCCGCCGACAGCGACATCCTGATCGCCATCGTCGCGGCCGGGGCCGGGACGCAGGGGCTGATCTCGGGGGAGGTGCTGGAGGCGCTTGGGCCTCAGGGGCTGTTCGTCAACGTGGCCCGCGGCAGCGTGGTGGATGAGGAGGCGATGATCGCCGCCCTGCAATCGGGCAGGCTGGGGGCGGCGGCGCTGGACGTCTTTGCCTCGGAACCCGACCCCGATCCGCGCCTGACCGCGCTGCGCAACGTCACCCTGTCGCCGCATCAGGGCTCGGGGACGGTGCAGACGCGCGACGCGATGGCCGCGCTGATGGTGGACAATCTGGACGCCCATTTCGCCGGGCGGCCGCTGATCAGCCCGGTGGTGCCGGCGTGACGCGGGTCGCCCGGATCACCGCGTCGCGGATGCGCGCGGCCAGGGGCGACAGCGGGCGGCGGCGCAGCGACAGCAGGTAATAGGGCGCCACCCGGATATCCAGCGGGTGGTCCAGCAGCGCGAATCCCGCATTGACCGGCGGGCGCATCAGGAGCTGCGCGACCTCCTCCGAGATCGAGGCGATCGCGTCGCCCTGCACCAGATAGGCGATGGTGAACAGGATCGAGGGGCTGTTCACGATGTTGCGCGGCTCGGGCAGGCCCGCGGCGGCAAAGGCCTCCACCGTGGCTTCGCGGATGGGGGCGCCGCGGGACTGCATGATCCATTCCTGGTCGTGCAGATCCGCCAGCCCGACCCGCGCCGCCCCGGCCAGCGGATGGCCCGCCCGCACGCAGAAGGTCACCTTCTCGTCGCGCAACGGCGTGATCTGGAATTCGCGGCTGTCAAAGTCCGGCAGGATGCGGGCCAGCGCGAAATCCATCTGCCCCAGGCTCAGCTGACCCAGCAGCTCGCGCGAGGGCATCACGTCCACGGTGATGTCGGCCTCGGGCGTGTCGCGCTTGATCGCGCGGATCGAGGCGGTCAGATAGCCGACCGCGGGTCCCGTCACCGCGCCCACATGCACCGACCCCGCCTGCCCGCCGCGCAGGGCGTTCACGTCCTCGGCCATGCCCTGCATCTCGCGCAGGATCACCCGCGCGCGGCGCAGGACGGTGGTGCCGATCTCGGTGGGCGACATGCCCTTGGGCTGGCGGATGAACAGGGGCGCGCCGCATTGCCGCTCGACCTCGGCCAGCATGCGCGATGCGGCGGGCTGGGTCATGGCGCAATGGGCGGCAGCCTGCTGCAGCTGGCCGGTCTCGGCGATCTCCAGGATCAGGCGCAGGGGGGCGGGCTTCAGATGCAGATGGGGCGACATGCGGTTTCCGGTATGCTGATCGTCGTCAATCTCATTTTACTGATATGCGGACGCTTTGCTATCGTCCTGATGAAGCCCCCGCAGAGGGGCCGCACAGGGGCGGCGCCACGGCGCCGATAGGGAGGGTAACATGACATTCAACACCGCCGCGGTCGCGCTGGCGATCGGAACCTCGTGGCTGGCCTTCGGCGCCGCGGCCCAGACCGTGGGCATCTCGATGCCGACGCAATCCTCGGCCCGCTGGATCGACGACGGCAACAACATGGTCCGCCAGTTCCAGGAGGCGGGCTACGAGACGACCCTGCAATATGCCGAGGACGACATCCCCAACCAGCTGGCCCAGGTCGAGAACATGATCTCCCAGGGCGTCGACGTGCTGGTCATCGCGGCCATCGACGGGACCACGCTGTCGAACGCCCTGGCCAATGCCGCCGCCTCGGACATCCCGGTCATCGCCTATGACCGGCTGATCCGGGATTCGCCGGATGTGGATTATTACGCGACCTTCGACAATTTCAGCGTGGGGGTTGAGCAGGCCAATTCCCTGGTCGCGGGGCTGGAGGAGCGCTTCCCCGACGTGACGCCCTGGAACGTGGAGCTGTTCGGCGGCAGCCCGGACGACAACAACGCCTATTTCTTCTATGACGGCGCGATGTCGGTCCTGCAGCCGCTGATCGACGAGGGCCGCATCAGTATCCCGTCGGGGCAGATGGGCATGGACACGGTCGGCACGCTGCGGTGGGACGGCGCGGCGGCGCAGGCGCGGATGGATAACCTTCTGTCCGCGAACTACACCCAGGCCGCGGTGCATGGCGTTCTGTCGCCCTATGACGGGCTGTCCATCGGCATCCTGTCCTCGCTCAAGGGGGTGGGCTACGGGTCGGGCGACCAGACCATGCCCATCGTCACCGGCCAGGACGCCGAGATCCCGTCGATCAAGTCGATCCAGGCGGGAGAGCAGTATTCCACCGTCTTCAAGGACACGCGGGAACTGGCCCGCGTCACCGTGGGCATGGTCGATGCCGTCCTGAAGGGGACCGAGCCCGAGGTGAACGACACCGAGACCTATGACAACGGCGTCAAGGTCGTGCCCTCCTTCCTGCTGGAGCCGGTGGGCGTCGATGCCTCGAACTGGCAGCAGGTGCTGATCGACAGCGGCTATTACACCGCCGAACAGCTGCAATAGGGCGCGTCGGGCCGTCCCCCGCGGGCGGCCCGGACCGACGGGAGGAGAGCCATGGGCGCGCTGTTGCGGATGGACCGGATCACCAAGACCTTTCCGGGGGTCAGGGCGCTGGACGATGTCAGCCTGG
Organism: Paracoccus sp. NIOT.M2S5SZ12; assembly: GCF_057748165.1. Classification (NCBI taxonomy): domain Bacteria; kingdom Pseudomonadati; phylum Pseudomonadota; class Alphaproteobacteria; order Rhodobacterales; family Paracoccaceae; genus Paracoccus; species Paracoccus sp. NIOT.M2S5SZ12. The sequence goes on along the minus strand of NZ_JBYLFR010000006.1, from coordinate 132,340 downwards.
AGGTCGCCGAGGGCGAGATCCACGCCATCTGCGGCGAGAACGGCGCGGGCAAGTCCACGCTGATGAAGGTGCTGTCGGGCGTCTATCCGGCCGGCAGCTATGAGGGGCAGATCACCTATGACGGCCGCCCCGCCGCCTTCCGGTCCATCCGCGACAGCGAGGATCTGGGCATCATCATCATCCACCAGGAGCTGGCTTTGGTGCCGCTGCTGACCATTGCCGAGAACATCTTCCTGGGCAATGAACGCAGCCTCCGCGGCGTCATCGACTGGCCCGAGACCTTCCGCCAGACCGAGGCGCTGCTGGCCAAAGTCGGCCTGCGCGCCGCGCCCGGCACCCGCGTCGACACGCTTGGCGTGGGCCAGCAGCAGCTGGTCGAGATCGCCAAGGCCCTGTCCAAGAACGTGCGCCTGCTGATCTTGGACGAACCCACCGCCGCCCTGTCGGAACGCGACAGCCAGGCGCTGCTGGACCTGCTCTTGGAGCTGAAGGCGCAGGGGGTCACCAGCATCATCATCAGCCACAAGCTGAACGAGGTCCGCCGCGTGGCCGACAGCGTCACCGTCATCCGCGACGGCGCCACCATCAGCACGCTGGAGGCGCGCGGCCTGACCGAGGACCGCATCGTGCGCGACATGGTGGGCCGCGACATGGCGCATCGCTATCCCGAACGCCAGCGCCGCGCGGGCGACGTGGTGTTCGAGCTGCGCGACTGGAGCGTGGGGCATCCCGAACAGCGCGACCGCCGGATGATCCACGGCCTGTCCATGCAGGTCCGCGCCGGAGAGGTCGTGGGCATCGCGGGGCTGATGGGCGCGGGCCGGACCGAGCTGGCCATGAGCGTCTTCGGCCGCAGCTGGGGGCGCGACATCTCGGGGCAGGTGCTGATGCACGGGCGGCCGGTCGACGTCTCCACCGTGGACCGGGCCATCGCCGCGGGGCTGGCCTATGTGACCGAGGACCGCAAGACCCTGGGCCTGATCCTGGAGGAGACCGTGCGCCGCAACACGGTCCTGGCCAATCTGGGCGCGGTCGCCACGCGCGGCGTCGTCGATGACGGGCAGGAGACCGCGGTGGCCGAGACCTATCGCCGCTCGCTGCGCATCCGCACGCCCTCGGTGTTCCAGAAGGTCGTGAACCTGTCGGGCGGCAATCAGCAGAAGGTGGTGCTGTCCAAGTGGCTGTTCACCGATCCCGACCTGCTGATCCTGGACGAGCCCACGCGCGGCATCGACGTGGGCGCGAAATACGAAATCTACAGCATCATCAACGACCTCAGCGCGGCGGGCAAGGCCGTCATCCTGATCTCGTCCGAGATGCCCGAGCTGCTGGGCCTCTGCGACCGGATCCATGTGATGAACCAGGGCCGCTTCGTGGGCGAGCTGGCCGCCGCTGATGCCAGCCAGGAAGCGATCATGTCGCTGATCGTCAGGGAATAGGGAGCCGACATGACGGACCGGACCGACCTTGCGCCGCGCATCGGCATCGGCGCCTATGTGGCGCGCCACATCCGCGAATACGGCCTGCTGGTCGCGCTGATCGCGATCATGGCCTTCTTCCAGATCGTGACGGGGGGCGTTCTGCTGCGCCCCGTCAACATCACCAACCTGTTTTTGCAGAACAGCTACATCATCATCATGGCGCTTGGGATGCTCTTGGTGATCGTGGCGGGGCATATCGACCTGTCGGTCGGCTCGGTCATGGGCTTTGTGGGCGCCTTGGCGGCGGTGATGATCGTGACGATGGGCCTGCCGGTCTGGCTGACCATGGCGGTCTGCATCCTGGCGGGCATGGCGATCGGCGCGGTGCAGGGCTATTTCGTGGCCTATTGGAGGATCCCCTCCTTCATCGTCACGCTGGCGGGGATGCTTGTCTTTCGCGGGCTGTCGCTGTGGCTGCTGGCCGGGCAGTCGGTCGGCCCCTTCCCGCAGAGCTTTCAGCTGCTGTCCACCGGGTTCATCCCCGACCTGATGGGGGTGGGCCGTCCGAACGGGCTGGCCCTGGCCTCCGGCGTGCTGGCCGTGGGGCTGATCCTGTGGATCGGGCTGCGGGGGCGGGCGCGCAATGCGCGCTACGGCACCGATGATGAGCCCTTCGCGCTGTTTCTGGCCCGCAACGCCGTCATCGCCGCCGCGATCCTGTTCGTGACCTGGAAGCTGGCCTGGTTCCGGGGCCTGCCCAACGTGCTGCTGTCGATGGTGGTGCTGACGGTGATCTATGTCTTTTTGACCGAGCGCACGACCATCGGTCGGCGCATCTATGCGGTGGGCGGCAATGCCAAGGCCGCGAAACTGTCCGGCATCCGGACCGAGCGGCTGACCTTCCTGACCTTCGTCAACATGGGGATGCTGGCGGCGCTGGCCGGGCTGATCTTCGCCGCGCGGCTGAACACCGCCACCCCCCGCGCGGGCTTCGCGGTCGAGCTGGACGTGATCGCCGCCGTCTTCATCGGCGGGGCGTCGATGTCCGGCGGCGTGGGGCGCATTGTCGGCGCCGTCACCGGCGCCTTCATCATGGGGGTGATGAACAACGGCATGTCCATCATGGGCATCGGCATCGACTATCAGCAGGTCATCAAGGGCCTGGTGCTGCTGGCCGCCGTCTTCTTCGACGTCTACAACAAGAACCGCGAGGCCTGAGATGCTGTTGTCGCAACTGACCCTGACCGATGGCAGCCGCGCCGTCGCCGCCCGCACCCACGGACAGGCGCATCTGGTGCCGGGCGCCACCTCCACCCGCGATCTGGCGCTGGCCGCGTGGGAGGCACGCCGCGACCTGGCGGCCGAGGTCGCCGCACGCGGTCCCGGCGCGCCGGTCGATCTGACGGCCGCGCTGCGCGAGGGGCGGATGCTGCTGCCGCTGGACCATCCCGACCCCGCGCATCTGCACCTGACCGGCACCGGGCTGACCCATCTGGGCAGCGCCGCGACCCGCGACGCCATGCATCAGGGCGCGGACGAGACGCTGACCGACAGCATGCGGATGTTCCGCATGGGGCTGGAGGGCGGCAAGCCCCCGGCAGGCCAGGTCGGCGCGCAGCCCGAATGGTTCTACAAGGGCAACGGCCATGCCGCCGTGGCGCCGGGGGCGGCGCTGACCTCTCCGGCCTTCGCGCTGGACGGCGGAGAGGAGCCGGAGCTGGCGGGTCTTTACGTCATCGCCCCCGATGGCCGCCCGCTGCGGGTGGGCTTCGCGCTGGCCAACGAATTTTCGGACCATGTGACCGAACGCGGCAACTATCTGTGGCTGGCCCATTCCAAGCTGCGCCCGGCCAGCTTCGGCCCCGAACTGCGCGTGGGCCCCCTGCCCGACCATGTCGAGGGCCACAGCCGGATCATCCGCGACGGCACGACCCTCTGGGAAAAGCCCTTCCTGTCCGGAGAGGCCAACATGTCCCACAGCCTGGCCAATCTGGAACACCACCATTTCAAGTATGCGATCTTTCGCCAGCCCGGCGACGTGCATGTGCATTTCTTCGGCACGGCGACGCTGTCCTTCGCGGACGGGATCACCGCGCGGCCCGGCGACCGGTTCCGCCTAGACTGCGCCGAATTCGGGCTGCCGCTGGAGAATCCACTGGCCCATGACGACACGGAGGCGGCCCCGGTCGCCGTCGCAACGCTGTGAAGGTGCGCGCATGAGTTTCACCCCCGCCCCCTGGCCCCGCCGCCTGCGCTCGCAGGAGTGGTATGGCGGCACGTCGCGCGACACGATCTATCACCGCGGCTGGCTGAAGAATCAGGGCTATCCGCATGACCTGTTCGACGGCCGCCCGATCATCGGCATCCTGAACACATGGTCCGACCTGACGCCGTGCAACGGCCATCTGCGCGAGCTGGCCGAGAAGGTGAAGGCCGGCGTGTGGGAGGCGGGGGGATTCCCGGTCGAAGTGCCGGTCTTTTCCGCCAGTGAGAACACCTTCCGCCCAAGCGCGATGATGTTCCGCAACCTGGCGGCGCTTGCCATCGAGGAGACGATCCGCGGCCAGCCGATGGACGGCGCGGTGCTGATGGTCGGCTGCGACAAGACCACGCCCAGCCTGATGATGGCGGCGGCATCCTGCGACATCCCGTCGATCGTGGTCACCGGGGGGCCGATGCTGAACGGCTGGTTCCGGGGCGAGCGCGTGGGCTCGGGCACGCATCTGTGGAAGTTCAGCGAGGCCGTGAAGGCCGGAGAGATGAGCCAGGACGACTTCCTGGAGGCCGAGGCGTCGATGTCGCGATCGTCCGGGACCTGCAACACGATGGGCACGGCCAGCACCATGGCCTCGATGGCCGAGGCGCTTGGCATGGCGCTGTCCGGCAATGCCGCGATCCCGGCGGTGGACAGTCGCCGCCGCGTCATGGCGCAGATGTCGGGCAGGCGGATCGTGCAGATGGTCAAGGACGACCTGAAGCCATCCGACATCATGACCCGGCCAGCCTTCGAGAACGCGATCCGCGTGAACGGCGCCATCGGCGGCTCGACCAATGCGGTGGTGCATCTGCTGGCCATGGCGGGGCGCGTGGGCGTGGACATCACCCTGGACGATTGGGACCGCTGCGGCCGCGACGTGGCGACCATCGTGAACCTGATGCCCTCGGGGCAGTATCTGATGGAGGAGTTCTTCTATGCGGGCGGCCTGCCCGTGGTCATCAAGCGCCTGGCCGAGGCCGGGCAGCTGCATAAGGGTGCCCTGACCGTCAGCGGCCAGACCATCTGGGACGAGGTCAAGGGCGTCACCAACCACAACGAGGACGTGATCCGCCCCGTGGAGAACCCCCTGACGCCCCAAGGCGGCATCGCGGTCCTCAAGGGCAACCTGGCCCCGAACGGGGCGGTGCTGAAGCCCTCGGCCGCCAGCCCGCATCTGCTGGTCCATCGCGGCCGGGCGGTCGTCTTCGAGGATATCGACCACTACAAGGCCCGCATTACCGACGAGGCGCTGGACATCGACGAGACCTGCGTGATGGTGCTGAAGAACTGCGGCCCGCGCGGCTATCCCGGCATGGCCGAGGTCGGCAACATGGGCCTGCCGCCCAAGGTCCTGCGGCGCGGCATCACCGACATGGTGCGCATCAGCGACGCGCGCATGTCGGGCACGGCCTATGGCACGGTCGTGCTGCACACCGCCCCCGAGGCCGCGGCAGGCGGCCCCCTGGCGGTCGTGCGCGACGGCGACATGATCGAGCTGGACGTGCCGAACCGCCGCCTGCATCTGGACATTCCCGAGCCCGAGCTGGCCGCGCGTCTGGCCGCCTGGCGGCCCCTTCCCGATCAGCCGACCAGCGGTTACGCCTTCCTGCACCAGGCCCATGTGATGGGCGCCGATACCGGGGCCGACATGGACTTCCTGCGCGGCTGCCGGGGCAATGCGGTGGGAAAGGACAGCCATTGACGAAGATCGCGCTTGTGGGCATCGGCAAGATCGCCTTGGACCAGCATGTGCCGGCGCTGATGGCCAGCCCCGACTGGACGCTGGCCGCGACCGTCTCGCGCAGCGGGCGGGTGCCGGGCGTGCCGGGCTATGGCGACATCGACGCGATGCTGGCGGCGCATCCCGATATAGGCGCGGTCAGCCTGTGCCTGCCGCCGGTGCCGCGCTTTGCCGCCGCACAGGCGGTGCTGCGCGCCGGGCGGCACCTGATGCTGGAAAAGCCCCCCGGCGCCACCCTGTCCGAGGTCCACGCCCTGCAGGCCATGGCGGGGCGGGTCAGCCTCTATGCCACCTGGCACAGCCGCATGGCGCATGGGGTGGCCGCGGCGCGGGACTGGCTGGCCGGGCGACAGGTCCTGGGCGGGCACATCACCTGGCGCGAGGATATCCGCCACTGGCATCCCGGCCAGGACTGGATCATGGAGGCGGGGGGCATGGGTGTCTTCGATCCCGGCATCAACGCCCTGTCGATCCTGACCGCGATCCTGCCCCGCCCGGTGCATCTGATGGCGGCCGAGCTGGACCTGCCCGCCAACCGCCAGGCCCCGATCGCCGCGCGGCTGACCCTGTCGCAGGGCATCACCGCCGATCTGGATTTCCGCCAGGAGGGGCCGCAGAGCTGGGACATCGACCTGCGCACCGACGCGGGCAGGCTGTCCCTGCGCATGGGCGGGAACCTCTTGGAGATTGACGGGCGGCCGGTCGAGGGGCGGGACAGCATCATGCAGGAATATCCCGCGCTTTATGCCCGCATGGCGGCGCTGGTGCGCCAGGGCACCTCCGAGGTCGATCTGGCGCCGATGGTGCTGGTCGCGGATGCGTTCACCCTGGGACGGCGGATCACCGTCGCCCCATTCGATTTCTGAAGGACAGAGCATGACCCGATCCACGCATGGACATCACCTGATCGCGGGCGACTGGACCGCGGGCGATGGCGACCCGGTCGATCACGCCGCGCGGGCGGCCGAGGCGTCCTTCGCCGATTACGCCGCCACCTCCCGCACGGACCGCGCCGCCCTGCTGGAGGCCATCGCCGAGGAGATCGAGGCCCGCGCCGACGACATCACCCGGACCGCCGCCACCGAGACCGCCCTGCCCGAGGCGCGCCTGCAGGGCGAGCGGGGCCGCACCACCGGCCAGCTGCACCTCTTCGCGGACCATATCCGCGCGGGCGACTATCTGGACCGCCGCCATGACGCGGCCCTGCCCGACCGCCAGCCCCTGCCGCGCCCCGAGCTGCGGATGATCCAGCGGCCCATCGGCCCGGTCGCGGTCTTCGGCGCGTCGAACTTTCCGCTGGCCTTCTCGACGGCGGGGGGCGACACGGCCTCGGCGCTGGCGGCGGGCTGCCCAGTGGTGGTCAAGGGCCACCCTGCCCATCCCGACACCGGCCGGATCGTGGCCGAGGCCATCCGTGCCGCCATCCGCCGGACCGGCATGCCCGCGGGCATCTTCAGCTTCATCCAGGGCGACACGCATGCGGTGGGCGAGGCGCTGGTCCGCCATCCGCTGATCAAGGCCGTGGGCTTCACCGGGTCCTTGCGCGGGGGGCGGGCGCTTTACGATCTCTGCGCCGCGCGCCCCGAGCCGATCCCGTTCTTCGGAGAGCTGGGCAGCGTGAACCCCTGCTTCCTGCTGCCCGCCGCGCTGGCGGCGCGGGGCGCGCAGATCGCGCAGGGCTGGGCCGCCAGCCTGACCATGGGCGCGGGACAGTTCTGCACCAATCCCGGCCTGGTGATCCTGCCCGCGGATCGGGCCGACGGCTTTGCCCATACCGCCGCCGCGGCCCTGGCCGACGCCCCAGCCCAGACCATGCTGACCGACGGCATCGCCGAAGGCTTCCGCCAGGGGACCGACGCGCTGGCCGCCCTGGCCGAGCCGGTCCTGCGCCAGGACAGCGATGGCCGCAACGCCCGCCCCGCGATCTTCCGCGTCGACGCGGCGCGGTTCATGGCGGAGCCGGCCCTGGCGCACGAGGTCTTCGGCCCGGCGGGCGTGATCGTGGCGACCGACGGCGACGACCAGATGCTGGACCTGGCCCGCGCGCTGGAGGGGCAGCTGACCGTCACGCTGCATCTGGAGGCGGGCGACAGGGCGCTGGCCGCGCGGCTGATGCCGGTCCTGGAACGCAAGGCGGGCCGCATCCTGGCCAATGGCTGGCCCACCGGGGTCGAGGTCGCGGATGCGATGGTCCATGGCGGCCCCTACCCGGCCTCCACGAATTTCGGCGCGACCAGCGTGGGCACGCTGGCGATCCGGCGCTGGCTGCGCCCGGTCTGCTTCCAGAACCTGCCCGACGCCCTGCTGCCACCCGATTTGCGCGACTGAGGGGAGACAGGCGCGCAAAAACTCGCTCATATCACCCAAGGGAGGATACCATGACCAGAACTCTGATGACGACCGCCGCGGTGCTGGCGCTGTGCGGCGGGGCCGCCACGGCGCAGACCGTGGGCTTTTCGCAGATCGGCTCGGAATCGGGTTGGCGCGCGGCAGAGACCACGCTGACCCGGCAGCAGGCCGAGGAGCGCGGCTATCAGCTGCAATTCTCGGACGCGCAGCAGCGCCAGGAGAACCAGATCGCCGCGATCCGGTCCTTCGTGGCGCAGGGGGTCGATGCGATCCTGCTGGCGCCGGTGGTGGCGACCGGATGGGACAGCGTGCTGGAGGAGGCCGCCGAGGCCGAGATCCCCGTCGTCCTGCTGGACCGGCAGGTGGACAGCGACGAGAGCCTCTATCTGACCGCCGTCGGCTCGGATCTGGTCCATGAGGGCGAGGTCGCGGGACAGTGGCTGGTCGATCAGGTCGCGGGCGCGCCCTGCCGCATCGTGGAGCTGCAGGGCACCACCGGCTCCAGCCCCGCCATCGACCGCAAGACCGGCTTCGAGACCGCCATCGCGGGCCATGACAACCTGGAGATCGTGCGCAGCCAGACCGCCGACTTCACCCGCGCCCGCGGCAAGGAGGTGATGGAAAGCTTCCTTCAGGCCGAGGGCGGCGGGGCCGAGATCTGCGCGCTCTATGCCCATAACGACGACATGGCGGTGGGCGCGATCCAAGCCATCAAGGAGGCGGGGCTGGCACCCGGCAGCGACATCCTGATCGTCTCCATCGACGCGGTGCCCGACATCTTCCAGGCCATCGCCGCCGGAGAGGCCAATGCCACGGTCGAGCTGACGCCGAATATGGCCGGCCCCGCCTTCGACGCGCTGGAGGCCTTCTGGGCCGACGGCACCATGCCCGAGAAGTTCATCCAGACGGAATCGCGCCTTTATACGCAGGCCGACGATCCGCAGGGCGAATACGACCGCCGCAAGGACCTGGGCTACTGATGCCGCGCGGGCGGGCCGCATCAGGCCCGCCCGACCCCTGAGAGGAAACCGCATGCTGCTGTCGATCCGGTCGCTGACCAAGGTCTTTCCCGGCACCCGCGCGCTGGACGCGGTCGATCTGGACATCGCCGCGGGCGAGGTCCACGCCCTGCTGGGCGAGAACGGCGCGGGAAAATCCACGCTGATCAAGTGCCTGACCGGCGCCTATGCCCGCGACGGCGGCACGGTCGCGCTGGAGGGCGCGCCCATCGCCCCCCGATCGACCCGCGAGGCGCAGGAGCTGGGCATCGGCACGGTCTATCAGGAGGTGAACCTGCTGCCCAACCTGACCGTCGCGCAGAACCTGATGTTCGGGCGCGAACCGCGCCGCATGGGCCTGATCGACCGGCGCGCGATGCGGGCGCAGGCCCGCGCCACGCTGGCGCAATACGGGCTGGCCATCGACGTGGACCGCGATCTGGGCCGCTATTCGGTCGCGATCCGGCAGATCGTCGCCATCGCGCGTGCGGTCGAGATCTCGGGCAAGGTGCTGATCCTGGACGAACCCACCGCCAGCCTGGACGCGGCAGAGGTCGCGATGGTCTTTGACGTGGTGCGGGCCCTGCGCGACCGGGGCATGGCCATCGTCTTCGTGTCGCATTTCCTGGATCAGGTCTATGACCTGGCCGACCGGGTGACGATCCTGCGCAACGGCCGCCGCGTGGCCAGCCAGCCCATCGCGGGGCTGAGCCGCATGGCGCTGGTCGAACAGATGCTGGGCCGCGCGCTGGAGGCGGTGGTGGCCGACCCCGCCCCCGCGACCGCCGCCGCCCCCGCCATGCTGCATTTCGACGGCATCGGCCGGGCCGGGGTGGTGGCCCCCTTCGATCTAGAGATCGCGGCCGGAGAGGTCGTGGGTCTGGCGGGCCTTCTGGGGTCGGGCCGGACCGAGACGGCCGAGATGCTGTTCGGCATCCGCCCCGCCCAGACCGGCACCGCGCGCGACGCGGAGGGCCCGCTGGACCTGCGCCACCCGCGCGCGGCCATCGCCGCGGGCTTCGGCTTCGCCCCCGAGGATCGCAAGACCGACGGCATCGTGGCCGACCTGTCGATCCGCGAGAACATCATCCTGGGCCTGCAGGCGCGGCGGGGCTGGGCGCGTCCCATCCCGCGGGCCGAGCAGAACCGCCTGGCCGACGACTATATCCGGCAATTGGACATCCGCACCTCGGGCCGCGAGAAACCCATCGGAGAGCTGTCGGGCGGCAATCAGCAGAAGGCCGTGCTGGCCCGCTGGCTGGCGATGAACCCGCGCTTCCTGATCCTGGACGAGCCCACGCGCGGCATCGACGTGGGCGCCCATGCCGAGATCCTGCGCCTGATCCGCAGCCTGACCGCGCAGGGCCTGTCCCTGCTGATCATCAGCAGCGAGCTGGAGGAGCTGGTGGCCGTGGCCGACCGCGTGATCGTGCTGCGCGACCGCGCGCATGTGGCGCAGCTGACCGGCGCCGCCGTCACGCCCGACGCCATCATGCAGGCCATCGCCGCATCGGGGGACGCGGCATGAGCCTGATGTCGCGCATCGCCCCGCAGCTGATCGTGCTGGCCGCGCTGGTCGCGCTGGTCTCGGTCTTCTATCCGGGCTTCCTGTCCATTGACATCCAGAACGGCCGCCCCGTGGGGCCGGTCATCGACATCCTGAAACGCAGCGCGCCGGTGGCGCTTCTGGCGGTGGGCATGACGCTGGTCATCGCCACGCGCGGTATCGACCTGTCGGTGGGCACGATCATGGCGATCTGCGGGGCCGTGGCGGCCTGGGCGCTGACCCAGGGCATGGGCGTGGGGGCGGCGGTCGCACTGGCGCTCGCGGCGGGGCTGGCGGCGGGGCTGTGGAACGGGGTGCTGGTCGCGGTCGTGGGCATCCAGCCCTTTGTCGCGACGCTGATCCTGATGACGATGGGGCGCGGCGTGGCGCAGCTGATCACCGAAGGCCGCATCCTGACCTTCACCGATCCGGGCTTTGCCTGGATCGGGTCCGGCCTGGCCCTGGGCCTGCCGGTGCCGGTCTGGATCTGGCTGGCCACCGCCCTGGGCGTCGCCGCCCTGATGCGCCGCACCGCCCTGGGCCTGCTGGTCGAGGCGGTGGGCATCAACCGCCGCGCGGCCCATCTGGCGGGGGTGAACGCGACCGTCCTGCTGATCGCGGTCTATGTCGCCAGCGGCTTCTGCGCGGCGCTGGCGGGCATCGTCGTCGCCGCCGACATCCGCGGCGCGGATGCCAACAATGCGGGCCTGTGGCTGGAGCTGGACGCGATCCTGGCCGTTGTCATCGGCGGCAATTCCCTGCTGGGGGGGCGCTTCTCGGTCGCGGCCTCGGTGCTGGGGGCACTGATCATCCAGACGATCGGCGCGGGCATCCTGCTGGCGGGCTTCGCGGCGGAATACAACCTGATCATCAAGGCCGGGCTGGTGCTGGTCATCCTGGTCCTTCAATCGCCGCGCATCGCCGCCGAATGGCGGCTGTGGCGCGAGAGCCACCGCGCCGAGAGGGCCCGGACATGAACACCCGCCTGCTGCCCCTCTATGCCACCACGGCGATCTTCCTGCTGGCCTATGCTCTGGCCTACAGCCAGTTTCCGGCGATGCTGTCCACACGGGTCATCGGCAACCTGCTGACCGACAACGCCTATCTGGGCATCGCTGCGGTGGGGATGACGCTGGTCATCCTGTCGGGCGGGATCGACCTGTCGGTGGGCTCGGTCATCGCCTTCGCGGGGGTCTTCATCGCGGTCCTGCTGCGCGACACGGGGCTGCATCCGCTGGCGGTCTTTGCCGCGCTGCTGATGCTGACCACGGGTTTCGGGGCGGGGATGGGGTTCCTGATCGACCGGCTGGCCATGCCCGCCTTCATCGTGACGCTGGCGGGCATGTTCCTCGCGCGCGGGGCGGCGTATCTTATGTCGGTGCCGTCGGTGCCCATCACGCATCCCTTCTACAAGCTGCTGCAGGACGCCTATTGGCTGATGCCGGGGCGGGGGCGGCTGACGCTGATCGGAGTGCTGATGCTGGCCGTCGTGGCCCTGGGCGCGGTGGTCGCGCATCGCACGCGCTTCGGCGCCAGCGTCTATGCCCTGGGCGGCGGCGCGCAGACCGCGCGGCTGATGGGCGTGCGCCAGGGACGGACGACCGTGCTGGTCTATGCGTTCTCGGGGCTGATGGCTGGGCTCTCGGGGATCGTCTTCTCGGTCTATACCGGGTCGGGCTATTCGCTGGCCACGGTGGGGACCGAGCTGACGGCCATCGCCGCCGTGGTCATCGGCGGCACCCTGCTGAGCGGCGGCTCGGGCACCATGATCGGCACGCTGGTGGGCGTGCTGACGATGGGCCTCATCCAGACCTACATCGTCTTCGACGGCAGCCTGTCCAGCTGGTGGACCAAGATCGTCATCGGCCTGCTGCTCCTGGGCTTCATCCTGCTGCAGAAGGCCCTGCTGCGCCTGTCGCAGCGGACCGGCTGAGCGGCCGGTCCGCGCGTCACGACCCCGGGCCGAACCGCGCCTCCAGATGGGCCAGATAGGCCGCGGGATCGTTGGGCGTCAGCCCGAGACGCCCCAGGATCCCGCCGCGGCCAAGCGACCGGCCATGGCGCCAGACCGCATCCCCCAGACTGTCGCGCAGCGGCGCCAGATCGCCCGCCTCGGCCGCGGCGACGACCTGCAGCGATTTCTCCGCAAGATGGCGCATCAGCTGGGCCGCCGTCACGTTGCCGATCGTGTAGGTGGGGAAGGACCCGATATAGCCCGACGACCAATGGACGTCCTGCAGGCAACCCTGGGCATCGTCCTCGACCGCGACGCCCAGATCCTCGCGCATGGCGCGGTTCCAGGTGTCGGGGATGTCGGCGACCTGCAGGCTGCCGTCCATCAGCGCCATCTCGATGCGGACCCGCAGCATGATGTGCAGGTCATAGGTCAGCTCATCGGCCTCGACGCGGATCGGACCCGGCTCGACCCTGTTGATCGCGGCCACGAACGCCTCTTCTGTCACGTCGGACAGCGCCTCGGGAAAGGTGTCGCGCAGGCGCGGGAAATGCGTCCGCCAGAAGGCCGGACTGCGCCCGATATGGTTCTCCAGCAGGCGCGACTGGCTCTCGTGCATGCCGAAGCTGGTGCCGCCCACGGCATAGAGGCCGATCATGTCGGTCGCGAAGGCCCCGCGCGTATGCGCCGTATCGACGCCCTGTTCGTACAGCGCGTGGCCCACCTCGTGGATGGTGCCAAAGATCGACATGGGCAGATAGCGGCGCGGCCAGCGCGACGTGATGCGCACGTCGTTGCGGGTGAAGCTGACCTCGAACGAATGCACGGCGGTGTCCAGGCGGCCCCGGTCGAAGTCGTAGCCCAGGGCGCGCGCGGTCTCGGCCGCGAAACGCTGCTGAAGGTGCGGGTCGTAGTCGCGATAGAGAAAGTCGGTGCGCGGTGCGGGCCGGCCGCGGGCCCGGTCCAGGATCGGAAGGATGCCCGCCCGCAGGCGGTCGAACAGCGCGCCCAGGCTGGCCGCCGTCTCTCCGGGCTCGAACACCTGCACCATCGGATCATAGGGATGGCCCTCATGCCCCAGGGCCTCCGCCGTCCGCCGCGCCAGGGCCACGACCTGCTCCAGATGCGGCCGGAAGATGGCAAAGTCCCCCTGCGCGCGGGCCTTGGCCCAGGCCGCGCCCGCCACCGTCGCGTGGCGCGCCTTGGCCTCCAGCAGCTCAGCCGGCACGCGGGCGTGATGGTCGATCGCGTCGCGGACCGCCTGCGCCTGCGGATCGTCGCCCGCCGCCTCGACCGTGTCGCGCATGGCGGGGTCCAGGATCATCGCGCGCGCGATGCCCATCAGGGTGGCGACCTGATGACCACGCGTCTCGGCGCCGCCAGGCGGCATCTGCGTGCGCGCGTCCCAGTTCAGCATGTTGACCGTGCACAGCACATCGTTCAGCTGCCCGATGCGGGCGTGAAGGTCCTGGCTCATGCGGCACCTCTCTGCATGTCTGTCCCGCCGTCGTTCAGGTGGCAGGCCACGGTGCGGGCGACCCCGGCGGCGCTCAGCCGTGGCACCTCGGCCCGGCATCGCGGACCCGCGAGGGGGCAGCGGGGATGGAAGGCGCAGCCGGGCGGCGGCGCGATGGGCGACGGGATCTCTCCCTTGATGGCCTCGAACCGGCCGCGGCCCGTGCCGACGGTCGGGATCGAGGCGAACAGCGCGCGGGTATAGGGATGGCGCGGATCGGCATAGAGCCGATCGGCCGGGGCCAGCTCGACCAGGCGGCCCAGATACATGATCGCGACGCGGTCGCAGACATGGCGGACGACCGACAAGTCGTGGCTGATGAACAGCGCGGTCAGGCCCAGCTGATGGCGCAGGTCCATGAACAGGTTCAGCACCTGCGCCTGGATCGACACGTCCAGCGAGGCGACGGCCTCGTCCAGGACCAGCACCTCGGGCTGCATCGCCAGGGCGCGGGCGATGGCGATGCGCTGCCGCTGGCCGCCCGAGAACTGATGCGGCAGGCGGTCGGCATAGGCGCCCTCCAGCCCCACCTGCTCCAGCAGGGCGCGGATGCGGGCGCGCACCTGATCGGCGGGGATGATGCCGTGATGGCGCGGCCCCTCGGCCAGGGTCTCGCCGACCTTCATGCGGGGGTTCAGGCTGGCGAAGGGGTCCTGATGGATCATCTGGACCTGCGTCGTGCGCTTGTGGACGGTGCCGCCCCGCACGTCGGCGACGGGGCTGCCGTTCAGCGTCACCCGCCCGGATGTGGGCGCGTGGATGCCCGCGACCACCCGGCCAAGCGTCGACTTCCCGCAGCCGGATTCGCCGACGATGCCCAGGACCTCGCCCCGCGCCACGGTCAGCGACACGTCGGTCAGGGCATGCACCGTGACCGGCCTGCCGCCGCCGGTGAAGCGTCCGGCCAGACGCTCGGCCAGGCCGGGATTGCGGGTGAACCGCTTGGAGAGGGCGTCGATCGTCAGGATGGGATCGGTCATCGGTCCTCCAGCGGATGATGGCACAGGACGGCCTGCCCGTCGCGCACATCCGACGGCGGCGCGGTGCGGCACAGCGCGGTGGCGCGGGGACAGCGGGGGCGGAACGCGCAGCCCTCGGGCAGGCGCGACAGCTGCGGCGTCGAGCCGGGGATCTGCGGCAGCCGGCGCCCCGGCTCGTGCAGCGCCGGGATCGAATCCAGCAGGCCCCGCGTGTAGGGATGGCGCGGATGGCCGATCACCTGCTCGGCCGTGCCGCGTTCGACGATCCGGCCCGCATACATCACGCAGATGTCGTCGGCCAGGCTGGAGACCACGGCCAGATCATGCGTGATCCAGACGATGGCCGCACCGGTCCGGTCGGCCAGCGCGCGCACCTCGGCCAGGATCTGGCCCTGGATCGAGACGTCCAGAGCGGTCGTGGCCTCGTCCGCGATGATGACCGAGGGACTGTGCAGCAGCGCCATGGCGATCGCCACCCGCTGGCGCATGCCGCCCGACAGCTGATGGGGATAGGCCTTCAGGCGCTCGGCGGGGGACGGGATGCCCACGACCTCCAGTGCCTTGCGGGCATGCTCCAGCGCGTCGGGGCGCGACATGGGCCGATGCACCCGCACCGCCATGGCCATCTGGTCGCCCACCCGCAGGACCGGGTTCAGCGTCATCATCGGGTCCTGGAACACCATCGCGACCTTGCGCCCGCGCATCCGGCGCAGCGCCTCGGGCGACAGCCCGCGCAGGTCCACCCCGTCGACCAGCACCGCCCCCGCCGTCACCTCGCCCGGCGCGTCGATCAGGCCCAGGATCGAGAAGCCGGTGACGCTTTTCCCCGAGCCGCTTTCGCCGACCAGCCCCATGATCCGGCCGGGCTGGACGGCAAAGCTGACATCGTCGA
This sequence comes from Paracoccus sp. NIOT.M2S5SZ12, assembly GCF_057748165.1. NCBI lineage: Bacteria > Pseudomonadati > Pseudomonadota > Alphaproteobacteria > Rhodobacterales > Paracoccaceae > Paracoccus > Paracoccus sp. NIOT.M2S5SZ12. Next base: position 116,686 of record NZ_JBYLFR010000006.1, on the reverse strand, counting down.
CGGCGGTGACATGGCCCGACCGCGTCTCGAACCGGGTGGTCAGGCCCCGGACGTCCAGTGCTGCGGTCATCGGTTGTTCCTCGGGTCGATCACGGTCCGGACCTGGTCGCCGACCAGGTTGATCGCCACCACGGTGATCATCAGGAAGACGCCGGGATAGATGGACAGCCACGACCGCCCGGCATGAATGTACTTGAACCCGTTCGAGATCAGCGACCCCAGGGACGGCTCGGTCAGCGGCAGGCCCACCCCCAGGAAGGACAGCGTCGCCTCCAGCGAGATGGCGCTGGCGACCTGGACCGTGGCCACCACGATCAGCGGCGGCAGGACGTTGGGTAGAAGGTGCCGGAACAGGATGCGCCGCGTCGGCAGCGGCGTCGAGCGGGCGGCCTCGATATAGTCCTTGCGCCGCTCGACCGAGGCCGCGCCGTGGGTGGTGCGCGCGAAGTAGGCGTATTGCGCCACGACCAGCGCCAGGATGATCTGCGCCACCCCCTGCCCCAGCACGGCCGCCATCACCAGAGCCAGCAGGATCGCGGGCATCGACAGCTGCAGGTCCACGATGCGCATCAGCAGCGCCTCGATCCGGCCGCCGAAATAGGCCGCGGTCAGGCCGATGCCGATGCCCAGGATCAGCGCCAGCGCCCCGGCGGTGATGCCGATCAGGAAGCTGGTGCGCAGCCCGTAGAGGATCGCCGACAGCATGTCGCGTCCCACATTGTCCGTGCCCAGCAGGTGGACATAGCCGCCCGACCCGGTCTGGCCCGGCCGCAGGAAGGCGTCCGCCCAGTCCAGCTGTCCCAGGTCGTAGGGGTCCTGCGGGACCAGCCAGGGCGCGCCGAAGGACGCGACCAGCAGGGTCACGATCACCGCCAGCGCGCCCATCGCGACCCAGGAGCGGCGATAGTCTGCCCAGAAGTGGCGCAGGCGCAGGGCCCGCGTCTCGGCGGGCGCTGCGGGAATGTCGGCGGCAGAGGTCATCATGCGCCTCCCTTCAGGCGGACGCGCGGATCCAGCCGCGCATAGATCAGATCGACGGCCAGGTTGATCATCACGAAGAGCAGCACGACCATGACCAGGTAGGACACCATCACCGGCCGGTCCAGCTGCAGGATGCTGTCGATGATCAGCTTGCCCACGCCGGGCCAGTTGAACACCGTCTCGGTCACCACGGCGAAGGCCAGGGTCGAGCCCAGCTCCAGCCCGAACACGGTCACCAGCGGGATCGAGATGTTGCGCAGGACGTGGCCGAAGACGATCTGCCGGTCCGGCAGACCCTGCGCGCGGGCGAAGCGGACATAGTCGGTGCCCATCGCCTCGACCATGCCGGCGCGGGTCAGCCGGATCATCAGGCCCATCTTGAACAGCGACAGGTTGATGGCCGGCATGATGACATGGGACCAGCCGTCGGCGGTGGCCAGGGACGTCTTGAACCACAGGACCTGCGCCACCTCTCCGCGCCCGCCCGAGGGCAGCCAGCCCAGGTTGACCGCGAAGGCCATGATCAGCAGCATCCCGATCCAGAAGGTCGGGACCGAGAAGCCCAGGACCGACAGCGCCATGATCAGCTTGGCCGGGATGCCGTTCGGGCGATAGCCCGCATACATGCCCGCCGGAACCCCGATCAGCGTGGCGATGCCGATCGACACCAGCACCAGCTCCAGCGTCGCGGGTAGGCGCGAGAAGACTAGCGACGTGACCGGGATGTTGTAGACCATCGACCGGCCCAGATCGCCCTGGAACACGTTGCCGACAAAGGTGAAGTACTGCTGCCACAGGGGCTGGTCGAAGCCGTATTGCCGGATCAGCGCCTCGCGGATCTCCTGGCTGGCGCCGGGGTCGATCATCACGTCGATCGGATTGCCGATCGCATAGACGCCGACGAAGACGATGATCGACATGACGAAGACGACCATCATCGCCTGGATCAGACGACCCACAAGATAGCCCAACATCGCTTTCCCCTGTGTCCTTCCTGTCCGCCTGCGCTCGACAGACGGCATCGGCGGCGCGCCCCGGGACGGGACGCGCCGCGCGGCGTTCCGATCAGCCCTTGGGGGTGATCGCGTAGGCGCGGGTCTCTTGGTCGACGCGGGGGGTGAAGTCGATCATCCCCGCCTTGGCCGCCCACACGCTCTGCAGGATGATGGTCGGGATCAGGGCACGGTCCTCCATCGCGATCTCGGAAGCCTGCTCGTAGAGTTCGCGCCGCGCATCCGTGTCCAGGGTCTGGCTGCCCTCGGCGAAGACGCGGTCGAATTCGGGGTTCGAATAGCCCGAGCGGTTGAAGTTGCCAAAGCCCTTCTCGGCGTCCTGCGTGTGGACCAGCGCGCCGTAGGTATAGGCCGCCTCGCCGGTCAGGGTGCCCCATGCGGACATGGTCATGGTGTATTCCTCGCGCTGCGCGGCGGGGAAGAACACCGTGCCGTTCAGCGCCTGCGCGTTGACCGTCAGACCAAGGCGCGACCACATCTGGGCCAGCGCCTCGCAGACCACCGCATCGCCCGGAACGCGGTTGTTGGTGCAGGTGAAGTCGATCTCGAACCCGTCGGGATAGCCCGCCTCGGTCAGCAGGGCCTTGGCCTGGTCGATGTCATAGGCCGGCGCCGGGATGTCGGAGGAATAGCCGAAGAACCCCTCGGGCATCAGCTGGTTGGCGGGCGTGCCCAGACCCTCCAGCACCACGTTCACCAGCACGTCGCGGTTGATCGCCAGGTCCAGCGCCTTGCGAACCCGCACGTCCTGCAGGGGGTTGCCCTCGATCTCCTGCCCGTTGACCTTGATGGGCTGGGGCTCCTCGTCCTTCACCGACGGCGCGATGTTCAGGATGTAGATCGAATCCGACACGAAGGTGTCCAGGCTGCCGTCGGACTGCATCGACAGATAGTCGGTGGCGGGGACATAGTTGATCATGTCGACCTGGCCCGACTTCAGGGCCGCCACGCGGGCGGCGTCGTCGGGGATCTCGCGGCGCACGACCCGCTGCCAGGCCGGGGCCTCGCCCCAGTAGTCGTCGTTGCGCTCGACCACCAGGTCGCCCTTGGGCTGCCAGCGGACGAATTTGTAGGGTCCGGTGCCGATGGCCTTCTCGCCCGAGTTGAACTGGTCGTTGCCGGCCTCCATGCCGGTCTCGGAGGGCACGACGAACAGGCGGGTGAAGTCGTTGGGCAACGACGGGGCCATGCCGTTCGTCTTGATGCGCAGCGTGTAGTCGTCCACGATCTCGACCGAGGCCACGTATTTCGTGTAGAGCGTCATCGGCATCGGACCGGTCACGACCGGGATCCGTTCGATCGAGAACTTGACGTCCTCGGCGGTGAAGGGGGTGCCGTCGTGGAAGGTCACGCCCTCGCGCAGCTTGAACTCCCACGTCGTGTCGTCGATGGGCTCCCAGCTGACGGCCAGGCCGGGCTGCAGCTGCAGCGTCTCATCGGCATCGACCAGCGTGTCGAACACGTGGCGCAGCGCCTCGGCCTGGCTGCCGAGCGTGGACCAGTGCGGATCGATCGAATCGGGTCCCGCACGCAGACCGATCGTCAGGTCTTGCGCCATGACCGCCGGCGCGGCGGCCAAGAGGGCGATGAGAGCGATTCCCGAGCAAAGAGCATTTCTGGCCATTTCCGAACCTCACCTGTTATCGTTGACTGTAACACTAGAGGCCGTTTTTTTTGCACGTCAAGAAATTTTCTTAATGAACCGCTGCCTGACAGGGCTACAACCAGCTATTCCACATAGCGGCGGCGGATAATCTGCACGAAAATTACTCTTGAGCGGTCAACTGTTATCATTCAATGATACGATATGAGCGCAACCCTTGCCCCCGATCTGGACGCCGCCCTGCTGCGGATCGCCCAAGCCATCGACCCGACCTCCTCGGTCCCGGTCTCCGTGCAGCTGCGCGGCGCGCTGGAATACGGCATCGCCGCCGGGGACATCCCCTCGGGCAGCCGCCTGCCCTCGGTGCGCCGGCTGGCCGCGACCCTGGGCTTGTCGCCGGTGACGGTCAGCAACGTCTTCGCCGCCCTGCAGGAGCGGGGCCAGATCGAGGGGCGCGTGGGGTCGGGCACCTTCGTCACCGATCGCGGCATCCCCTGCGCGGCGCGCGCGGCGCAGATGGCCGCGCTGGAGCGCCAGATCGCGGTCCTGGTGGCCGCCGGACGCGACCTGGGGCTCAGCGCGCAGGATCTCGCGCTGCGCGTGACGATGGCCGCCTGCGCGGCACCGCGCGCGCTGCGCATCGTGGTGCTGGGGACGTTCAGCGACGCAACCGCCGCCTATGCCCGCGACCTGGCGCCCTATCTGGCGCCCGAGGACGTGGCGATCGCCTGGACCACGGACCGCCGCGAGGACCTGCCCGGACACATCGACCTGGTCGTGTCCCCGCGCACGCTGGCGGCGCAGGCGGCCACGCTGTTTCCCGGCATCCCGCAGGTCAGCATGATCCTGATCCCGAACGAGGCGACGCGTGTCGCCCTGGCCGGCATCCGTCCCGATGCCCGGGTGCTGCTGGTGCCCTATTTCGACGACTTCCTCAGCGTGCTGAAGGCGGGGGTCGCCCGGTTCGCCCCGCATCTGGGCCGCGTGACCGCCGTCGCGCGCACCGCCGACGACCTGGAGCGGCTGATCGCGGAATGCGACGTGCTGATCCACGCGACCGGGGCCGACTATCTGGCAGCGCGTCTTGGCCCCCGTCAGACCGCGATCGAATACCGCCACACCCCCGACAGCCACGCCGTGCAGACCCAGCTGCTGCCGGCGCTGGACGGGCTGCGCGCCGCAGGCCCCATCAAAGGAGAGACGCCGTGAAGATTTCCGATTGCTCGTGGTTCGACGTCGAGGCCTATCTGCGAACGGACGACCGCTGCATCCTGCCCTTGGGCAGCACCGAACAGCACGCCCATCTGAGCCTGTCCGTCGACACGATCCTGTCGGAGAAGATCGCCGCCGACGCCGCCGAGCCCTTGGGCGTGCCGGTCTTTCCGGCCGTGGCCTATGGGTTGACGCCCTATTTCATGGCCTTTCCCGGCACGGTGTCGCTGCGGCTTTCGACCTATGCGGCGCTGGTGCGGGACATTCTGGACAGTCTTTACGACACCGGGTTCAGGCGCGTGCTGATCGTGAACGGACATGGCGGCAACAGCCCCGTCCAGCCGGTCTGCGCCGAATGGATGCAGGATCGCCCGGGCGCGCGCTGCCGGTTCCACGACTGGTGGCGGGCGCCGCGCACCTGGGAGGCGGTGCAGGCGGCCGATCCGGTCGCCTCGCATGCGTCCTGGATGGAGAACTTTCCCTGGACCCGCCAGCCCGGACGCCCCGTCCCGCCCGAGCAGAAGCCCTATGTCGATTTCGACCGCCTGCGCGACCGGAACGCGCAGGGCGTGCGCGAGTTGATCGGGGACGGCAACTATGGCGGTCACTACCAGAAGCCCGACGCGGTGATGGACGGCATCTGGCAGGTCGCCGTCGACGAGACCCGCGCCCTGATCGAAGGCGATTGGGCATGAGCGGTGCCGAGCCGGTCCTGATCTGGGGCGCGGGGGCCATCGGCGGCATCCTGGGCGCCTATGCCGCGCGCGCCGGCCACCCGGTGCAGATGGTCGACATCGAGGCCGACCACGTGGCCGCCATGCGCAGCGACGGATTGCGCATCGAAGGCCCCGTCGAGGAGTTCGTGCAGGTCCTGCCTGCCGAAACGCCCGCCACGCTGACCGGCACCTATCGCCGGGTGATCCTGGCGGTGAAGGCGCATCATACTCCGCAGGCCATGGCGATGCTGATGCCGCATCTGGCGCCGGACAGCTTTGTCGTCTCGGCGCAGAACGGGCTGAACGAACGGGTGATCGCGGAGATGATCGGCGCCGAACGCACGGTCGGCTGCTTCGTCAACTTCGGCGCGGACTGGTTGGAGCCGGGGCGCATCCTCTATGGCAACCGCGCCGCCGTCGCCTTGGGAGAGCTGGACGGCCGCATCACCCCGCGCCTGCGCGAGCTGCACGCGCTGTTCGCCCTGGTCGAACCCGAGGCGGTGATGACCGACAACATCTGGGGCTATCTGTGGGGCAAGATGGGCTATGGCGCGCTGCTGTTCGCCACCGCTCTGACGCCCCTGTCCATGTCGGACGCGATGGACCCGGCCGCCTGGCGCCCCGTCCATGCCGCCCTGGGCCACGAGGTCATGCGCCTGGCCCGCGCCGAGGGCGTCACCCCCCTAGGCTTCAACGGCTTCGACCCCGAGGCCTTCCTGACCCGCGACACGGCGCGGATGGCGGTGTCGATCGACGCGATGGTCGCCCATAACCGCAAGACCGCCAAGACCCATTCCGGCATCTGGCGCGACCTGGCCGTCCGCCGACGCAAGACCGAGGTCGATGCCCAGGTCGGCGTGCTGATCGGGATCGGCCGCGACCACGGCATCCCTACGCCGGCCCTGTCGGAACTCTGCGCCCTGATCCACGACATCGAGGACGGCACCCGCGCGCAGTCGACGGCGCTACTGGACCGGATGGTGGCGACATGCAGCTGACCCTGGCAGGGCGGGTCTTTGCCGTCACCGGCGCGGCGCAGGGAATCGGGGCCGCCATCGTGCGGACCCTGGCGGTTTCGGGCGCCGCCGTCGCAGCCCTGGACATCGACGCTGCGGGGCTGGCGCCCCTCGGCGCGCTGGAGGGGGTCACCTGCCATGCGGGCGACCTGGGCGGGCAGCAGGGCGCGCGCGACCTGTGCGGGGCCGTGCTGGCGCGTCACGGCCGCGTCGACGGGCTGATCACCGCCGCGGGCGGCGTACGCGGTCAGGTGGGCCGGCCGCTGGACAGCGTGGACGAAGCCGACTGGCGCGCGATCTTCGCGGCCAATGTCGATGCGGTCATGTGGTGTGCGCAGGCGCTGGCCCCCGGAATGAAGGCTGCGGGATCGGGGCGGATCGTCACCATCTCGTCGGGCGCGGGGCTGAAGCCCAGCCTGACCGGCATCCAGGCCTATACCGCCGCCAAGCATGCGCTGGTCGGGCTGACGCGGCAGCTGGCGCTGGAGCTGGGGCCGTCGGGCATCACCGTGAATTCGGTGGCGCCGGGGTTCATCCTGTCCAACCCCTCGACCGAGCGGCAGTGGCAGGCCTTCGGCCCGGACCGCCAGAAGCGCATCATCGACAGCATCCACCTGCGGCGCCTCGGGCAAGCCCAGGACATTGCCCATGCGGTCACGTTCCTCTGCTCGCGGCAGGCGGACTGGATCACCGGGCAGATACTGCAGGTGGACGGGGGGCATGGCTGATGGAACCGCACGAATGGCCCGAGGAGGTCTGGCGCGCCAAGGTCAGCGCGGTGCGCGCGGGCCGCAGCCTGCTGCCGGACCGCTGGCCGAACGGTGCGCGCTGCGCGGTGGCCCTGTCATTCGACAGCGACCACGAGACGAACGAACTGCGCGATGGCGGCCGGTCCGTCGCCCGGCTCAGCTGGGGCGAATACGGTGCCCGGCGCGGCATCCCCCGCATCCGGCGCGTGCTGGACCGCCACGGGGTCAAGGCGACCTTCTTCGTCCCGGCGGTCGCGGCGCTGCTGCACCCGGACGAACAGCGCGCCTTGGCCGGGGACGGGCACGAGATCGGCCTGCACGGCTGGATCCACGAGCTGAACACCACGCTGGACGCCGCGACCGAACGCGAACTGATGCTGCGCGCGGCCGACACGCTGGAACGGGTCAGCGGCCAGCGCCCCGTCGGCATGCGCACGCCGTCCTGGGACTACAGCCCCGCCACCCTGTCCATCGCGCGCGAGATGGGGCTGCTCTATGACAGCTCGCTGTTCTCGGACGACGACCCGTATGAGATCGTGCAGGACGGCGAAGCCACCGGCATCGTCGAGCTGCCCGTGGAATGGATCCGCGACGATGCGGTCTATTTCATGATGAACCGCTTCGGCGCGCAGCGCCCCTATACGCCGCCCGCCGACGTGCTGGACATCTTCCTGCGCGAGTTCGAGGGCGCCCATGCCGAGGGCGGGCTGTTCCTGCTGACCCTGCATCCGCATGTCACCGGATACCGCAGCCGGATCTTCATCCTGGAGCAGCTGCTGGCCCACATCATCGCCAAGGGCGACTGCTGGATCGCCACCCATGCCCAGATCGCGACCCATTGCGCCCGGCAGGCGGGCCTGAGCGGAGGACCCCGACCATGACACGATTTTCCCTGGCGGTGCATGGCGGGGCCGGCACCATCCTGCGCCACACCATGACCGACGACCTTCAGGCGCGCTATCACGCGGGCCTGCGCCGGGCGCTGCAGGCCGGGCACGACATCCTGGCGGATGGCGGTGCCGCGATGGACGCGGTCACCGCGGCCGTCTGCGCGCTGGAGGACGAGCCGCTGTTCAACGCGGGCCGCGGCGCGGTCTTCACCGCCGACGGCCGGCAGGAGATGGACGCCGCGGTGATGGACGGGGCCACGCGAAAGGCGGGTGCGGTCGCGGGCATCCTGGGACCGCGCAACCCGATCCTGGCCGCGCGCGCGGTGATGGAGCGGACCGACTACGTCCTGCTGATCGGGCCGAACGCGCTGACGGTCGCCCGCGACGCCGGGCTGCCCTTCGAGGAGGCGCCCTATTTCTTCACCCAGCAGCGGTGGGACGCGCTGCAGGCCACGCTGCGGATGCGCCGCGAGGGCATCGACGACCTGGACCCCGCCCGCCGTCACGGGACGGTGGGCGCGGTGGCGCGAGACGCTCGGGGCGATCTGGCCGCGGCGACATCGACCGGCGGCATGACCGCCAAGGCGCCGGGCCGCGTCGGCGACACCCCGGTGATCGGCGCGGGCACCTATGCGGACAACGCCACTTGCGCGGTCTCGGGGACCGGCCACGGAGAGATCTTCATCCGCTGGCACGCCGCGGCCGAGATCGCGGCCCGCATGCGCCATGCCGGGCAGAGCCTGGAGGAGGCGGCCCGGCACGTGGTCATGACCGACCTCGCATTGAACGAAGGGTCGGGCGGCCTCATCGCCGTCGATGCCGAGGGCACCCTGTCGCTGCCGTTCAACAGCGAAGGGATGTATCGCGGCACCGTCACCCAGAAGGGCGATTTCGTCACCGCGATCTATCGCTGACGGCGGGCCGCACAGGCGGGACTCGACGCACCCTCCGCGCCGCGCGATGATCGGGCAGGCATCGGCCGTCCGCCAGCGGACGGCCCCCATCCGGGAGGGCGGAGGCTTGGATCACGCAAGGACGGACCGGTTCCGGGTCCTGCTGCTGGTCATCGCCCTCGCGGGGCTGGCGGCGGGTCTGGCGCTGCATCTGGGCGGGCGCGCGGGCATCGCGCAGGCGGTGTGGATCGCCGGGGTGCTGCCCGTGCTGGCCGGCCTGCTGGTCGAGATCCTCCGCAGCCTGCTGCGCGGCGAGGTCGGGCTGGACATCGTCGCCGCCCTGTCGATGTCGGCCGCGCTGATCTTCGGAGAGACGCTGGCGGCGGCGGTCGTGGCGGTGATGTATGCGGGCGGCACCTTTCTCGAGGGGTTCGCCGAGGGGCGGGCGCGGCGCGAGATGCGCGACCTGCTGTCCCGCGTGCCGCGCATGGCCACGCGCCACCTGGACGGCGGGCTGGAGGACGTGCCCCTGGACGCCATCGCGCCGGGCGACAGGCTGCTGATCCGCCAGGGCGGCGTGGTGCCGGTGGACGGGCGGATCGCCTCGGCCACGGCCTTTTTGGATATGGCCGCGCTGACCGGGGAATCGCTGCCCGTCCGCCTGGATCGCGACGCCGAGGCGCTGAGCGGCGCGACCAACGCGGGCGACGCCTTCGACCTGACCGCGACGCACGAGGCCCGCGACAGCACCTATGCCGGCATCGTCCGTCTGGTCGAGGCGGCGCAGGCCTCCAAGGCGCCGATGGCGCGGCTGGCCGACCGTTGGTCGCTGTTTTTCCTGGCCCTGACCCTGGGCATCGCCGCGGCGGCCTGGTGGCTGACCGGCGATCCGATCCGCGCGGTGGCCGTGCTGGTCGTGGCGACGCCCTGCCCGCTGATCCTGGCCCTGCCGGTGGCGCTGGTCGCGGGCCTGTCGCGGGCCGCGCGCTCCGGCGTGCTGGTCAAGGGCGCCCGCCCGCTGGAGGCCATGGCGCGCGTCCATACGCTGATCCTGGACAAGACCGGCACGCTGACCGACGGACGGCCGCGGATCGTGCGGATCGACAGCTCCGAGGGGATGGGCGCGGACGACATCCTGCGCCTGGCCGCGGCCCTGGACCAGGCCTCGCGGCATCCGGTGGCGCAGGCCATCGTCACCGCCGCCCGCGAGCGGGGCCTGACCCTGCCCCTGCCCGACGCGGTGGCCGAGATCCCCGGAGAGGGGGTCACGGGCCTGATCGACGGGCAGCCGGTGGTCGTCGGGGGCTGGGGCTTTGTGGCGGGGCGCGTGGGGCGGGCGGCGGATGCGCCGCCCGATCTGGCGGCGGGGGCGGTGATGGTGGCCGTGGGCGTCGGCGGGCGCATGGCCGGGCATCTGGTGATGTCCGATCCGCTGCGCGAGGGCGCGGGGCGGATGCTGAGCGTCCTGCGGCAGCACGGTGTGCGCCGCATCCTGCTGGCCACCGGCGACCGCGCCGAGGTCGCCGCGCGCGTGACGCAGGGGCTGGGCCTCGACGCCATCCATGCCGGGCTGTCGCCCGACGACAAGGTGGCGCTGGTCCTGGCCGAACGCGCGGCGGGGCCGGTGATGATGATGGGCGACGGCGTCAACGACGCCCCTGCCCTGGCGGCCGCCGACGTAGGCGTGGCCATGGGCGCGCGCGGCGCCGCCGCCAGCGCCGAGGCGGCCGATGTCGTGCTGCTGATCGACCGCGTCGACCGCATCGCGCCGGGGATCGCCATCGCGCGGCGCGCACGCCGCATCGCGCTACAGAGCGTGGTCGCGGGGATCGGCCTGTCGGTCCTGGGCATGATCGCCGCCGCGACGGGCCACCTGACTCCGGTGCAGGGCGCGCTCTTGCAGGAGGCGATCGACGTGGCGGTGATCCTGAACGCCCTGCGCGCCCTGGGCGGCAGCCCGGCCCGGCCCGTCAGGCCCTGAACAGGTGCCGGAAGGCGTCCGGCCGTCCGGCCGCGTCCGTCAGCCGGACGCCGTCCAGCACCGTCATGAAGGCCTCGCGGGCCTGAGCGAAAACGGCGGGCAGGCCGCATCCCTGCGCAAGGCGGCAGGTGCTGCAATCGACCAGCCCCCCGTCGGCCTCGGTCTGGCGGACGACCTGTCCGATGGTGATCTGATCGGCCGGACGGGCCAGGCGCAGCCCGCCGTTCCGGCCGCGCACCGTCTCGACGAACCCGGCGCGGCCGAGGTCCTGGACGATCTTCATCAGGTGGTTCTGCGATATGCCGTGCGCCTCGGCGATCTGGCGGATCGACGCGAGATCGCCCTCATGGATCGCAAGATAGATCAGGGCACGCAGCGCATAATCCGTGTAACGGGTCAGTTTCATGCTGCGACAATAAAGGCAATTCCCATGCACGGATAGCCGATCCATACATTCATCACGGCTGCTTGTTTCAAGAAGCCGCACGATGCCCCGCCCACTGTCCGCCGACACCATCGCCACCATCAAGGCCACCGTCCCCGCGCCCAAGGCGCATGGCGGCCGGATCACCGAGGCGATGTATGCGCGCCTGTTCCGCGACCCCATAACGCGGCCCTGTTCAACCAAGCGAACCAGGCGCACGGCACGCAGCGGCTGGCCTTGGCGCAGGCGGTGCTGGCCTATGCCCGCAACATCGACAACTTGGGCGCGGCGGTCGAGCGCATCGCCCAGAAGCATGTCGGCTATGCCATCCATGCCGAATACGATCCCTTCGTGGCGCGCGCGCTGCTGGACGCGATGGGGATGTTCTGGGCGATGCGGCGACGCCCGCGATCGTCGCGGCCTAGGGCGAGGCCTACTGCTTCCTGGCCGATCTGCTGATCGAGCACGAGGCGGCGATCCGGGGTGCGATCGCGGCGCAGCCCGGCGGCTGGACCGATTGGCCCCGGTTCCGCATCGCGGACCGCACGGTTGACGCAGTGGGCATCGTCTCGTTCACGCTGCGCCCCAAGGACGGCGGGGCGGTCGTGGCGCACAGGTCGGGCCAGCGCCTGACGCTGCGCCTGAACGCCGCGGGCCTGCCGGGGGTCAAGCGCAACGACTCGATCTCCAGCGCGCCGGAGGCAGGGGGCTATCGCACCACCGTCAAGCGCGAGGGCGAGGCGTCGTCCTTCCTGCACGCGGCGCCCATCGGCACCGTCGCCAAAGCGACGCCCCCGGCCAGGGACTTCCATCTGGACGCCGACCCGCGGCGCCCGCTGATCCTGCTGTCGGGCGGGGTCGGGCTGACGCCCTTCGCCAGCAAGGTGCGGGTGATCGCCGAGGCGCATCGCGACGTGCCGGTCTTCTACGTCCACGGCACCGCAAGCCCCCGCCATCACGCCCTGGCGGCCGAGACGCGGACCGCCGCCGAACGCCACAGCAACATGCGGGTCGAGACCCTCTACGAAACCGCCGGCGGGACAGCCCGTCCGGGCCACATCAGCATGGACTGGCTGCGCGCGGACACACCCCTGGCCGAGGCCGACATCTATCTGTGCGGACCCCGGCCATTCCTGCGCCATTTCGTGCAGGGGCTGAACGAGGCCGGCGTCCCCGCGGACCGCATCCATTACGAGTTCTTCGGCCCCGCCGACGAGCCGCTTGCGACCCGAGCCGAAAAGGCCGACCATGCGCGCCGGGCACCGCCCGCCTGCCCCGCCGACAGGGGCGATCATCGGAAGGACGCTGCCCGTGAGAGAGGAAATCTGGTCGACGATCGTGGGCGAGTTCTCGGACATTCCGGACCTGTCGACCATCACCACCATCACGGTGCGGCTGACCATCGCCGCCGTGCTGGGCGGCATCCTGGGCTACGAGCGCGAGCACAAGCGGCGCAGCGCGGGCATCCGCACGCATATGCTGGTCGCGGTGGGTGCCGCGCTGTTCGTCATCGGCCCGCTGCAGAGCGGCATGTCCATCGGCGATCTGTCGCGCGTCCTGCAGGGCGTGGCGCAGGGCATCGGCTTTCTGGGCGCGGGTGCCATCATCATCCGCGCCAGGCAGCGCGAGGTCGAGGGGCTGACGACCGCCGCCGGCATCTGGGCGACCGCGGCCATCGGCGTCATCGCGGGCCTGGGGCTGGAGGCGACCGCGATCCTGTCGACCGCGATCGTCCTGATCATCCTGGGCGCGGTCCCGCTGATCCTGCCCAAGGCGGCGCGGACCGAGGACCCGGACTGAGGCCCGCTAGTCCGGGATGCGCTGGCCCAGGACCGAGCGCGAGGCGGGCGGCTCCTCGCGGCGGGGTTCGGGGATCACGGCCTCCTCCTTGGTCATCACGGCGACGGCGTCGGCGGCAATGCGGTCCAAGAGGTCCAGTTCGCCATCCTCGATCTCGCGCGGGGCGCGGTCCATCAGACACAGCGCGCCCAGCACGTGACCGTCCGCCGTGCGCAGGGGCGTTCCGACATAGAACCGCCCCTGCCACTGGCGCACCGCCGGGTTGTCGGAAAAGCGCGGATCGCGGTCGGTGTCAGGCACCACCAGCGTGTCGTCCATCGCGACGACATGATTGCACAGCGCGTCGGCGCGCGGCATCCAGGTCATTTGCGGCTCGGTTTCGGTGCGCAGGCCGGGCAGGTCCATGCTCTGCCCCACGATGTATTCGGCATCCGCGTCGATGGCCGAGATGAAGGCGAAGCCCACGTCGAACACATCCGCCGCCCGCGCGGCCAAATCGTCCAGATCCTCGCGCGCATGACCGTCCAGGACGGCGGTGCGGCGCAGCGCCTCCAGCCGCGCGGTCTCATCGGCCGGGGGCGCGGGCGGGGCAAGGGCTGCGGCGCGCTCATCCTGCATCAGCGACAGGCGGCGCACGGCCTCCTCCACCGACAGCACGATCCGGTCCACGCCAAGCGCCTCGGCATGGTCCTCGAAGGCGGCACCCTCGGGCGCGTTCCACAGGGCCAGCACGATGTGCAGGCCGGGCCAGCGGCGGCGCAGGCGGCGCACGAAGCCGCGCACCGCCGCATCGGGATCGCGGCTGAAATAGCCGATGCAGACCGTGTCCACCCCCTCCAGGTCCAGCCCGTCGACATAGCGCGCAGTCACCGCGCCGGCGGGGCGCTGCGCGGCGGGAACGCCTGCCAGGCACAGCGCGTGGACCAGCATCTCGGCCGCGACGGCATCGACCTGCCACTTGCCGCCGATGCAGACGGTGCGAACCGGACCCGAGGTCGGAGCGGGGTGATCCTCGCGCAGGTCGTCCAGCAGGCTGTCCATCCCCTCGACCACGCGCAGGCGGTGCTCGGCGCGGGCGACGGCGTGAAAGTCGTCGCTGGCCTGGCGCAGGACCTCCATGCCGGTCTCGTCATAGAACTCGGTCACGCCGGTCGCGCGGATCGCGTCGGAGGCGATGTCATAGGCCTCGTCCGGGTCGTCGGCGATCAGGCGCTGATAGATGCGCGTCGGCAGGTCCAGCGCGGGCGTCGACCCCAGCAGCGTGTCGAAGAAGGCCAGCTGCGGCAGGTTGCGGCCCACCACCAGCAGGCAGACCGTCAGCGGCGTCGACAGGATCAGGCCAAGCGGCCCCCAGAGCGCCGTCCAGAAGGTCGCGGCCGCGATCAGCGACAGGGCCGACAGCCCCGTCGAAGTGCCGTAGAGCATCGGCTCGACGATGTTGTTGCTGACCAGTTCCAGCGCCACGATCAGCGCCAGCGCCATCAGCACCATCTCCCATCCCGGATCGACCGCGAAGGCCAGGGCCAGCGGGAAGATCGCCGACAGCATCGGCCCGACATAGGGGATGAAGCGCATGACCGCCGCCAGCGTGCCCCACAGGATCCATCCCGGCACGCCGATGGCCCAGAGGCCGAGCGCCATGGGAATGCCATAGGTGACGTTCACCACGAGCTGCATCAGCAGGTATTTCGAGATCCGCTTGCCCGCCTCCTCCAGCGCGTCGGTCGAGCGGTGCAGGTTGCCGCCCAGCAGGCGGATCAGCCGGTCGCGCAGATCGCCCCGGTCCAGCAGGACCAGAAAGACGAAGACCACGACGATGCCCAAGGTCGCCAGCGGCGCCAAGGCCGGGGCGAGCCACGCCATCGCGGTCGCGAAGGGCGACGGCCCGTCCCCGATCACCGTGACCGGCAGCGGGTCGGCGACCGTGCCTGGCGCGTCCTGCAGGGCGGTGGCCAGCTGCTCCTGCACGGTGGCGATGGTCTGGAATACGCCGTCGAACAGGCCCGGCCCCTCCATCGACTGGCCCAAGGTCGCGATTTTGGTGCGGATGGTGGACTGATAGGCGGGCAGTTCGGCGCTCAGCACGCTGACCTGCGAGGCGATCAGCAGGCCAAGCCCCAGGAGCATCGCGATGACGGCCAGCATCACCACCGACACCGCCGCGACCTGCGGGACGCCGCGCCGCACTAGGATGCGCACCAGCGGGCTGAGCGCGAAGCTGACCAGGAAAGCGATGGCCAGCGGGATCAGAACCTCCTGCCCGAAGTAAAGGAGGCCGATGATCAGCGTCCCCGTCACCAGCCAGGCGGCCATGCGGACGATGTCGATGCCCGATGCTGGCACGATGTCCGGGCCCGGTGCACCGGAGGATGGCGGAAGCTGATGCGATGTCATGACGGTCCCTCGACGGACCCCGGATGGGGGTGCCGGTCAACACGACACGGTCGTGCAGGTTCCACCGGATCGCGGCTGTCGCGGCATCGCGGTGGGGATGAAAAAAGACGGGCGCCACTGGGGCGCCCGTCGGGTCAGAACTGTGCGGTGCCGTCGCCGGCGCCGGATATCACAGGATGCCACGATCGCGCAGCGGGTCGGCGGTCAGCGGCGTGGTGGCGGTCTGCCCCGGCGCGGCGACGCGCAGGTTGTTCTGCACATGCTTGACGCCCGAGGCACGCTCGGCCAGATCCTCGGCATGGCGTTTGGCATGGCGGTCGGAGACGGTGCCGTTCAGGGTGACCTCGCCGTCCTGCACGCTGACCTCGATGTCCGAGGCGTCCAGACGGCCGTCATCCATAAGACGCTCGCTGACGTCCTCCTTGACGCGCTCGTCCGAGCGGACATAGCCTTTGGGGCCGACGCCGCGATGCTTGTCCATTTCGCGACGGCGCTCGGCATCCTTGTCACCGAACCAAGACGCGACCTCGTCGCTGGCCTTGTCCAGGAAGCCGCGATCCTCATCTGCGTCACGACCGTAGGACCGGCCTGCGCCGTAACCGCCGGCATTGCCATAGGCGTCATACGAGCGACCCGACCGCGGGTCCATGGCCATGCCCGGCCGGCGTCCCGGCGCGTCATAGGAGCGGCCGTAGCCCGAGGCACGGTCGGCATCGCGGCCATAGCCCATGGCGTTGCGGCTCTCGCGCATCTCGTCCATGTCGCGGCGGCGTTCGGCCTGATCGTCGCCGACCCAAGACCGGACCTCGTCGGCGGCCTTGTCGCTCCAGTCGCGCGATCCGCGGTCCATGTCGCGGTTTGCATAGCCCTGGCCGGGACGGCCGTTGCGGTCGTAATATTCATTAGCCATGGTTTGCTCCTCCTAGAGCTGCGGGTGCGTCGCGGCACCTCATGACGGCAGAACCGCCCGCCCCTGCGCCGCGTTCCGGCAACAAAGAGCAATCGGCGGGAAGTGGCGGATGCGGCGCTGTGCGCCTTGCGACGACCCCGCGGGATGGAACCAAAGGCAGTCGCGCTGCGCAGCGAATGGGGTGCACGGACAGCGTTGTCATCGACGGCGCAGCAGACGGCCGCGTCCCCGCGCAGGAAATATCGATGGCCGGACCGCCAAGCGGCCAGCGGACCGTGCTCGACCCGACCGCCGCGGCAAGAATGCCCGTTCCGGTCATTCGCCACATGATGATGCGCTGCACGCTCTCGGGTGGCCTGAGCGTCACGATCGGGCTGTCCCGCCCGAAGGTCACGACGCAATGCGTGGCAGCAGCGCCGCGACCGAGCGAGCGTTCGCAGCGAGCCGATCTCTCTGAGACGACGGTGCCTCTTCCGGCGCCAGGCCTGCCGGTCGCGGCGATCATGCTGTTCGTCGGATCGTCGACGGCAGAGGCCGACAGCGCCGCCACCGACATGACGCTGATCACGTTCCCAAGCGGGCTGGCGGGCGCGTCGGTATCGGCGGTGGCCGATGCGGAATCGTCTGTCTCGATCATCGCTTCGATAATGCGCGAACAGGAGATCGAGACCCTGCCCCGCGCCAAAGCCGCCGCCCTGCGAGAGGCGCGGCACGAGGACATCCGGACGCTGCCCCATGCCTGTCATCATCGGCGGCGGCATTCGCCTCAGCGCGTATACGCCGTCCGCCGCGGTGGGAGTGATCGCACCCTCTGCCAACGACGTCTCGACCGTGATCCACCGCAAGCCGGCCTTTGCTACATGGCGACCCGCCATTACTCCATCGCCAAAATGTCCGATGTCCCGGGCCTGACGATACGGCAGGGCAACGCAGAGGCGATCAGGGTGCAGACTCATTGAGTCCCATCAGGATATAACGGTGGCCGCAAGGGCCGGAACGGACAGGTACGTCCTGGCGCATCTGTGGCAACGGGGTGCGACCCTGCGCCAGTCCTTCAGCCGTCCGACCATTTCGGGGTGCCGCGACGACAGGACCGCCCGTCAAGGCGAACAGCCTTGTCGCGTTGTTTCCGGGCAAAAGTGCAGGGGCACATCGCCATTTTTCAAAGCATCTCGAAAGCGGCCTGCGTCATGACCGTGATCATCCAGTTGGGGGCAGGCGGACGGTCCAGCAGGGTGGCCATTCCGCTATGGTCGTTGACCTGGCCCGAGGTCACGAAGACCGTCAGACGCCGCCCATTGGAATCAGAAACGTCATGCGACCTGATGTCCAAGCCCATCTTTCATGCGCCTGCTCTGGTCGTCGGGGCGGACTTTTTTGCCCGCAGGCTCAATGCCGTCCGGAGTGCCTTGCCTTGGCTCCTCGGAAGGAACGGCTCTATCTGATCAGCTTTCAGTCAGATGAGATTGCCCATCATAACCCCGGTCGCTTCGAGAACTCAAATCAAGCATACCGGGCAGCCACGCCAGTTAAATGAGCGCTGACCCAAAGCCTCCTGAATATCCCTTGGCCAATTCCGCATCGCGAGGCGAACTGTTCATCTCCGGTGGAGCAAGAGACTTTCAATGTCATGCATCATTCGCCCGAAAGGCACCGATGCCGGTCTTTTACGTCGAAACCGAAACGTCCTTTCCGTGTATAATTGATGCCAGCGATGAGATGGCATATTGATTGACGCTCCTTATTCGATGTAAACATTTGTTCAAATGTCATTCTGAAACCGGAAGCAATGCATGAATATCGACATCGACGCTCTCTCCCTCAAGGAACTGCGTGATCTGCGCATCAAGCTGGATCGCGCCATCGCCACCTTCGAGGACCGCAAGCGCCGCGAGGCCATGTCCGCAATCGAGGAGGCTGCGCGTAGCCACGGCTTCAACCTGGCCGAACTGACCGGAGCGAAGCCGCGCAAGACGGCCACCGTCGCGCCGAAATATGCCAATCCCGACGACGCGTCGATGACTTGGACCGGCCGCGGCCGCAAGCCGCGTTGGGTCCAGGAGCAGCTGGACGCGGGCAAGTCGCTGGACGACATGCTGATCTGATCGGCAGCAGCACCCGCCCCCGGCGCATGCGTGGAGGCGGGGCAGCGGGTCGCAGGCATCGCGCGGAACGACCCCCGTGCCGGGGCGTTGGCTGACAAGATCAGCGCAACGCGGAATTCCCATGCAAGACCCCCTTCAGGACCCCATCGCCATCGTGACCGGCGCCGATTCCGGCATCGGCCGCGCCGCAGCTCACGCCCTCGCGCGCGACGGCCATGACGTGGTCATCACCTACCGCTCGGATCGCGACGGGGCCGAGGAGACCGCGGCGCTGGTCCGCAAGGCGGGTCGTCGCGCCCGCATCCTTGGATGCGATCAAACCCGACCGGCGGATATAGACGCGCTGTTTGCCGATCTGGACGGCGACGGGGCCGTTGCGCGGGTTCTGGTCAACAATGCCGGCAAGGATGCCAGCGGGACCCGCGTGGTCGAGATGGCCGATGACGACTGGCTCTCCACCATCGCGACCGACCTGACCGGCCCGTTCCTGCTGTCGCGGGCCTTCGCGCGACGGGCGATCGATGCGGGAAAGGGCGGGCGGATCGTCAATGTCAGCTCGATCCATCAGGAAACGCCGCGCATCGGATCGGCCGCCTATGACGCGGCCAAGGGCGGGGTGCGGATGCTGACCCGCACACTGGCGCTGGAGCTGGCGGGTCAGGGGATCACCGTGAACGCGGTGGCCCCCGGCATGATCCTGACCCCGATGAACCAAGAGGCGCAGGACGATGCCGAAACGCGCCGCAATATGGAGAAGAACATCCCTTTGGGCCGCGCCGGTCGTCCGGAGGAGGTCGCGGGTCTGATCGCCTTTCTGGTTTCGGATGCCGGGGCCTATGTCACCGGGCAGAGCCTGTTCATCGACGGCGGCCTGTCGATCAATCTGGGTCAGGGCGCCTGATGGCGCGCGACGATGCGGGCTTTCTGCCCTTGGCCGATTACGCGGCGCTTGGCGATGGGCGCGCGGTGGCGCTGTCGGGGGTGGACGGGGGCATCGACTGGTGGTGCGTGCCGAACATGGACAGCCCGCCGCTGTTCGACCGCCTGTTGATCGGTCACGACGCGCTTGAGAACGGCGCGCGGGCCGGGCATTTTACCATCGCGCCGCAGGGCGCCTTCACCGCCACGCGCCGCTATCGTCCCGACAGCAACGTGCTGGAAACGCGCTTGGTCACGTCGTCGGGAACCGCCCTGCTGACCGAGAGCCTGAACAGCGGCACCGCCGGACGCCTGCCTTGGGCCGAACTGGCCCGCCGGGTTGAGGTGCTGGAGGGACAGGTCACCTTCGACATCACGCTGCAGCTGGGCCATCGCGCCGGGTCGCGCAGCCCCTACATGGCATGCAGCGGACCTTATGAGACCTTTCATGTCGGATCGGTCCTGGGGCTGTTCCTGCATGGCGACGGCGTCCGGGTCACGATGCGCGAGGACGACGCCATCCACGCCACACTGTCGCTGGCGGCGGGCGGGCGCGAGGTGCTGGCCATCGTCGCGGGCGCGAACGAGCCGCTGGTGGTGCCCGAGCTGAGCCAGATCGACGCGCGGATCGACCTGTCGGACCGCGAATGGCGCGACTGGTGCGCCGGGATCGAGACCGGCCCGCAGGATCGCGACTTCCTGCTGCGTCAGGTGCTGGCGCTGAAGCTGCTGCTCTATGCGCCCAGTGGGGCGATCGCGGCGGCGGCCACCACCTCGCTGCCGGAGCGGATCGCGGGCGACAAGAACTACGACTACCGCTTTGCCTGGGTGCGCGATGCGGGCTACGTGATCACGTCCTTCCTGCGCTTGGGCGTGATGGCCGAGGCCAAGGCCGCGCTGACTTGGCTGCTGAACCAGCTCTGCGCCCATGGCGCCCGCGTCTGCTTTGCGCTGGACGGCGGGGTGGAGGAGGAGATGGAGGAGGTCGCCGTTCCCGGCTATCGCGGATCGCGCCCGGTCCTGTCGGGCAACCGCGCCGCGCGCCAGCATCAGCACGGCACCTATGGCGACATCTTCGAGACGGTCTACGACTTCGTCGAGGCCGGCGGGCTGATCGACGGGCGCAGCGCGCGCACGCTGTCGATGCTGGCTGACGACTGCGCCGACCGCTGGAAGGAGAAGGATGCCGGCATCTGGGAACTGCCCGACCAGCAGCATTACACCATGTCCAAGATCAGCTGCTGGCAGGCCCTGAACCGCGCCGTGCAGCTGGCCGATGCGGGGCATCTGCCCACCACCTGCCGCGACCGCTGGAGCCGCGAGCGCGACCGCATCGCCGACTGGATCGACGCGCGCTGCTGGGACGAGGAGATCGGCGCCTATGTCATGCATCCCGGCACCACACGGCTGGATGCGGCGCTGATCCTGGCGGTGCGCTTCGGCTTTGACCGGCCCGAGCGGCTGCGGAGCACGCTGGACGCGATCCAGGCGCGCTTGGGCGCGGGCGGGCATCTGCATTACCGCTATACCGGCATGGACCGCGAGGAGGGGTGCTTTCTGGCCTGCTCCTTCTGGATGGTCGAGGCGCGGGCCCTGATGGGGCAGCACGACGCGGCGCGGGCGTTGATGGAGGGTCTGCGCGGGCGCATCGACGCCGCGCCCGGCATCTTGCCGGAGATGATCGACCCCGACAGAGGCGAATGGCTGGGCAACATGCCCCAGGGCCTCAGCCATCTGGCCGCATTGCAGGCCTGTCTGGCGCTGCAGCGGACCTGAGGGCGCCGCCCGGAACCGGGCATGACCGCCCTCGCTCGGCTGCGGTGCGAAGTCCTCGCAACGCCACGGTCCGTGCCATGGGTTGGTCAGCGGCTCGATGCCGACCAGCCCATGGCGCATCAGTGCCGTGCCGGCCGCGACTAAGCCGCGGTGACAAATGTCGGAGCCGAGGCGGATTGAGGTGATGGAGCGGCTCAGGCAATTCGACGTCTGACCCGCTGCAGCGACTTGTGCTTGCGATCTGGAGTATTCCACCCTGAACAGAACGATGGTTCAGGCCGCCGCGCCCGTCCGGCGCTCGGACAGCCAAGATGAGGCGCTCGTGAAGTGCCGGGTCGTCGTCCGAGATCATATCTCACGCAAGGCTGGTCTCCGTCGCAGAAGACAAGCATGAATCACGATAAACCTGCCCTATGCCCCCCTTTCGTTGATGCGCCCTGTCTTGACACGAGCCATCATGGATCGCCCGCGATCGGCCAAGTCCACCGGCGAAGGCGGGGCCGACCGAGACGTCATGCGCCATCCTGCAGCACGGGCTGCGCCGCCTCGACGAAGCGGCGGGTGCGCTCGGGGCAGACCGGGTTCCACCAGACCCCGCCCTCCTTGAGCGAGGAGGCCACGATCACGCCATTGGTGCGGCCCAGGATCGCCACGATGTTCTCGGCCGTCACGCCGGACCCCACCAGCAGCGGCAGATGCGTGGCGCCGCCGATCTCGTCGATCTCCTCCAGCGTAGCGCTGTCTCCGGTGCGCTGGCCCGTCGCGATGATGCAATCGCTGTCGAAAAAGGCCAGGTCGCGGGTCAGCTCCGGGATCGAGCGGTCGGCCACGATGGCGTGGCTGCCGTGCTTGACATGCGCGTCGGTGAAGATGCGCACCCGCTCGGCCCGCAGCAGGGACCGGTATCGCAGCGCCTCGGCCGCGCGGCCCTCCATAAAGCCTTCGTTGGCCACATAGGCGTTGGCCCATTGGTTCACGCGGATGAAGTCGGCGCCCCCCGCCACGGCCGTCGCCAGCGCCGGCAGCGGCGCGTTGGCCAGCACGTTGATGCCGATGGGCAGGCCGAAGGCGCGCCGGAGGCGGTCGGTCACCACCGCCAGGAAGGCCGGCGTCTCGGGGCCGATGTCCTGGGGCTTGGAAAAGGGGATGTCGCCGTGGTTCTCGACGATCAGCCCGTGCATTCCCCCTTGCGCCAGCCGTTCGGCATCGCGCATGCAGGCGTCGTAGATGTCATCCATCGACGCGCCGCGATACCGGGGCGCGCCGGGAAATGCGGGGCAGTGGATCATGCCGATCAGCGCCTTGTCGCGCCCGAAGATGTCGCGGATGGCCCCGGCGGGGCGGTCGGAGATCTGTGTCATGGCTTGCCCTTTCTGAACGGCGGAGAACGGCGATGAAGGCTTTCGTGATCGGCAACGCGGCGCTGGACGAGACGCTGTCGGTCGAGGACCTGCCCCGGCCCGGCGCGTCCATCTTCGGCCGCGCGCTGTCGCAGGATCTGGGGGGCAAGGGGGTGAACCAGGCAGTGGCCATGGCCCGCATGGCGCTGGACTGCCGGCTGGTTGCGGCGGTGGGCGACGATCCGCGCGGGCGCGAGATCGCGGCGCGGCTGGCGGCGGAGCCGGTGGCGGCGCGGCTGATCGTGCTGCCCGGCGTGGCGACCGACAGCTCGATCATCCTTATGGCCGGGCATGGCGAGAATGCGGTCATCACCACCCGCGCCGCGGCCGCCGCCCTGACCCCCGATCACGCGACCGGCGCGCTGGCCGAGGCCGGGCCGGGCGATCTGCTGGTGCTGCAGGGCAATCTGGGGGCGGGGGCCACGGGGGCGGCGCTGCGCGAGGCCCGTGCGCGCGGCATGCGCATCGCGCTGAACCCCTCGCCCCTGCAGGATTACGTGGCCGACCTGTGGCCCTTGGTCGATTGCGCCTTCGTGAACGAGGACGAGGCCGCAGCCTTGGGCGGCGCGGCGCGTCTGCTGTCGCAAGGCGTGGCCGAGGTCGTGCTGACGCTTGGCGCACGCGGCGCGGCGCTGGTCCGGGCGGGCGGGCGCATCGAGGTGCCCGCCGCCCCCGCGACCGTGGTGGACACGACCGGGGCGGGCGACTGCTTCATGGCGGTGGCGCTGGCCTCGGCCGCGCTGCGGGGCGTGGCGCTGGACGCGCGCGCGCTGCGCCACGGGGCGCGGGCCGCGGCCTGGACGGTCGGGCGCGCGGGCACTGTCGCAGCCTTTCCCGACGCGGCCGCGATGCGCGCGATCCTGGCCGGGGACTGATCCGCTCACCGCGCGACCAGCCAGCCGAAGAGGTTCCGCCACAGCGTCGCGTATCCCGGCCAGGCGCAGAACTCCGGCGACAGCCAATGCGGCCCCACGTCGGAGGTCCAGGCCGCCGTGCGCCCCTGCCCGTGCCGGCCCAGGACCAGCAGCGGATGGCCGCCCTGATCCTGGGGCAGGCGCGCGACGACGGTCGCACCGTCGCGGACCATCACCTCGTTCACGCCCAGGATCGGCGGCCAGGCCGCGGGCATGCCCGCCATCACGGCATGATCCGGCAGCAGGATCTCGGCCTGCGCGCCTTCGGGGATCTCGACGCGGTCGTCCCAGGGGTGGCAGGTGACGGGCAGCGTGTCCTCGACCGCGGTACCCCGCCAACGCGCGCGCCCGTCGATGCCCTGGAACGAGAAATATCCCCCGATCATCAGCAGGTTGCCCCCCTGCGCCACCCATTCCTTTAGCAGCCGCAGCCGGTTCGGCACGGTTTTCGACCGCAGCCAGACATCGGGCGGCAGCAGGAAGGTGTTCGCGCCGATGTCGGACAGGATGATGATGTCATAGGGCGCCAGCCCCTCCATCGCGAAGGGGAACCCCTCCGCGGCGTCATGGGCGGTCATGTAGTCGATCTGGAAATCGCTGTCCTTCATCGCCTCCAGCAGAGGCGTGGCCCCGGTGTGGAACCGGACCGAGCCGAACTGGTCGAAGCCCTTGTAATGCGTTTCCGAGGTGGTCCAGCTTTCGCCCACCAGAAGCACGCGGGTTGTCATGGGTCGTTCCTTTCGCGGATGTCAGAAGGTGGCGTCGAAGACGCGGCGCGGATTGGCGACCATCAGCCGGTCGCAGTCGGAGGCGGACAGGCCGTGGCGCATCAGGCGCGGCAGGAAATGGCGGGTGACGAAGGCGTAGCCGTTGCCGCCGTATCGGGTCAGCATCATCTTGATGAACACGTCCTGCGACAGCAGGATGCGGTCCAGAAACCCCTGTTCGGTCAGGCCCAGGATGGCGCGGGCGACCTGGTCGTCGGACGGGCACTGCACCCCCTGATCGGCATAGAAGAAATCCATGCCGATCATGTCGAACTCGACGAAGGCACCCCGCTGCGCCAGCGTCGCCTGATAGACCGGATCGTCATGCGAGGGGTTCATGTGGCACAGAACCGTGTGGCGCAAGTCCCCGCCCTCGGATTCGACCACGTCCAGCACGCGGTGCCCAAGCCGGAACCAGCCCGGCAGATGCACCATCAGCGGCAGGCCGGTGCGCGCCTGCGCCCGCGCCGCGCCGCGGAGCGACTTCTCCTCCTCGGGGGTGAAGTCGGACGACACGCCGATCTCTCCGATCAGGCCGATGCGGGCATCCGTGCCGTCGGTGCCGGTCAGCGCCTCGGCCACGATCTGATCCGCGATGGCGTCGATGGAGAGGCGCGCCACCGTGTCCGGCATGGAGCTGGCCAGGTAATAGCCCGCACCCATCACGATGTTGAGCCCGGTTTCCCCGGCGATCCGGCGCAGGGTCGCGGGGTCGCGCCCGATGCCGCGGCAGGTCGGGTCCACCACGCTGCGCCCGCCCGCGGCGGTGAAGGCGCGCAGCTCCGCGATGGCCAGGTCGGGGTCGTCCAGCGCAATGTTGTGGCGGTTCACGAACGGGTCCTGGCGCAATTCGGACAGGATCTCTATGCCGACCGGGCTGTCGGCCAGATATTGCCGCGCCGGGTCCGTGGGCGCGTTCCACCAGCAGCGGCAGTCGTTCTGCAGATGCTCGTGCATCAGCGTGTGGCCCAGATCGGCCGAGGGGATCGGGCCGGTGACGGTCATCACCCGGCCCGACCGGACATGGCAGGGGGACAGCTCGCTCATCCGCGCGCCCTCCCGAAGCGCAGGCCCCGGTCGAACAGCCTGGTGTTCAGCCAGATGGCGACCAGGATGATCGCGCCCGTCACGATCTGCGTGAAGAACGGAGAGATGTGCAACAGGATCAGCCCGTTGCCGATCACCGCGATGGTCATCGTGCCGAGGACGGTGCCCAGCATCGAGGCCTTGCCGCCCATCAGCGACGTGCCGCCCAGCACCACGGCGGCGATCACCTGCAGCTCGAACCCCTGCGCCGCGTTCGACGAGCCGGAGCCAAGCCGCGCCGCGATCAGCATGCCCGCCACGGCGGAGGCCAGCCCCGCTACGACATAGACCGAGGCCAGCACGCGTTTCGCGGGCATGCCCACCCGACGCGCGGCCTCCATGTTCGAGCCCACCGCGACGACCTGGCGGCCGTATTGGGTGCGCAGCATCACGACGAAGCCCAGGGCGGCGATCAGCAGCGCGATGATCGCCGGGACCGGAACCCCCGCCAGCGTGCCGCGCCCCAGCCACAGGAAGCCGGGCACCCCGGTGACGGGGATCGAATAGCCCTCGGTCAGATAGAGCGCGACCCCGCGCAGAATCGACAGGCCCGCCAGCGTCACGATGAAGGCCGGGATGCCCTGATAGGCGATGAACCAGCCCTGCGCCGCGCCGACCCCCGCGCCCAGGGCCAGCATCAGCAGCACCACGACCGGCCAGGGCAGGCCCGCGCCGATGGCGATGGCGCAGACCGCGTTGACCAGCGCCACCTGCGATCCGACCGACAGGTCGATCCCCGCGGTGGTGATGACCAGCGTCATAGCGACCGCCACGATCAGGATGGGCGCGGCCTGGCGCAGCACGTTCAGCAGGTTGCCCGCGCTGAGAAAGGTCGAACTGGCCAGCCCGAAGACCGCCATGCACAGCAGGAAGAACAGCGCGATGGACAGGACCTGCGCATGTTCGCCCACGAAATCGGCCAGCGGCGATCCGGCCTTGCGTTCAGTATAGACGGACATTAATGGCCCCCTTTGCCGACGATCAGGTCGACCAGTTCCTGAAGGGTGGTGTCCCCGGTCCGGCGTTCGGCGACCTTGGTGCCCTCGTACATGACGGCGATGCGGTCGCAGACGCGGAACAGGTCCTGCATGCGGTGCGTGACCAGCACGACCGCCACGCCGCGCGCCTTGACCCGGTTGATCAGGGCCAGCACGGCCTCGACCTCGGCCACGGCCAGGGCCGAGGTGGGTTCGTCCATGATCAGCACCCTGGGGTCGAAGCTGGCGGCGCGGGCGATGGCGATGGCCTGGCGCTGGCCGCCCGACAGCTTCTCCACCTTGGCGGTCAGGCGCGGGATGCGGATCTCCAGCGCGGCCAGCATCCGCTGCGCCTCGGCCAGCATGCGGGGCTGGTCCAGGAACGGCCCGCGCCGCAGCTCCCGGCCCAGGAACAGGTTGCCCACCACATCGACGTGATCGCACAGCGCCAGGTCCTGATAGACCATCTCGATCCGCTCGGCGCGGGCCTCGGAGGGGGTCGCGAAGCGGACCGGCCGCCCCTCCAGCAGGATCTGCCCGCCATCGGGGACATAGGTGCCGGACATGACCTTGGAGAGCGTGGACTTGCCCGCCGCATTGTCGCCGATCAGGCCGATGCATTCGCCCGCGCGGATGTCCAGATCGACCCCGCGCAGCGCCTGGTGAGAGCCGAAGGTCTTGGTGATGCCCCGCAGCGACAGGACGGCGGGGCCGGGCGCATCGGCGGGGGAGACCTCCCCCCGCCGGGCCGCGGTCGAAGGCGCGGCTGCCATCACTGGAAGGCCGCGCGATAGGGCTCGACATTCTCCTGCGTCACGATGGTGACCGGGACCGAGATCACCGGCTCGACCGTGCCGCCATCGGCCAGCGTGCCCAGGGCCTCGACGGCGGCGGCACCCATGCCGGCCGGGTCCTGCTGGATCACCGCCTTGACATAGCCCGCGTCGATCCCGGCGATGGCCTGCGCCGTCAGGTCCCAGCCATAGATCGCCACATCGGCCTGCCGCCCCTGGCTCTCGACCGCGGCGATGGCGCCCAGCAGGGCCGGCTCGCCCGTGGCATAGATCGCGGTCAGGTCGGGATTGGCGGTGATCAGGTTCTCGGCCGCGCCCAGGGCGGTGTCCTGCACGTTCTGGCCGTCCACGGTGCCCGCGACGGTGACCTTTGCCGCGTCCAGCGCACCCTCGAACCCGTCCTTGCGCAGGTTCTGGATGAACGAGTTCAGCGCCCCCACGATGCCCAGCTTCGTGGCATCCGCCGCGCCGTTCACCACCGCCGCCAGGTCCGCCCCGGCCTGCGCGTTGTCCACGCCGATCTGCGCGGATTGCGGGCCTTCGGGCAGGATCGCGTCGATGGCCACCACCGGGATGCCCGCATCGACCGCCTGCTGCACGGCGGGCATGATGCCGTTCACGTCGATGGCCACGACCGCGATGCCGTCCACGCCCTCCTGGATGTAGGTCTCGATGGCACTGTTCTGCGCCGCGGGGTCGTTGTTGGCGTTGAAGATCAGGAGTTCGGCGCCCGCGGCGTCGGCCGCCTCCTGCGCGCCGCGGTTCATGTCGTTGAAGAACAGGGCCTGCTGGTTGATCTGGACCAGCGCGAAGGTCCGGCCCTCCTGCGCCAGCGCGGGCAGGGCGGCGGCGATCAGGCCGGCGGTGGTCAGCGCACCAAGGGTGCGGCGGGTACGGGTCGTCATCTTCAGTCCTCGCTGTTACGGTTGGGTTCGAAGGCGCGGATCGGCGGCGCGACGGAGGCGCGCTCGATCAGCGTGACATCCAGCAGCACCTCTGGCGGGTGCCTTTCAGGATCGGTCCCGTCCAGGGACAGCAGCAGCTCCAGCGCCTGCTGTCCCAGCTCGCGGACGGGTTGGCGCACGGCCGTGACGGCCGGCGCGAAAAGATGCAGCGGCCCGACATCGTCGAAGCCGATGACCGAGACCTCCTGCGGAATGGCGACGCCCGCCCCCGACAGGACCTCGTAGAGGCCGATCACCAGCTCGTCCGAGGTGGCAAAGATCGCGGTCGGCCGCGTATGGGCGGGCCTGGCCAGCCACGCGCGGCCCGCGTCGCGCCCGGCCTCGATGGTGTAGTGCCCCTGCAGGCGGTCGATCCGGCAGGGGTCGGGGGCCTCGGCCATGCCGGCGGCAAAGCCCTGATGGCGGCGCGCGCCGCTGACCATGCCCTCGATCCCGCCCACGAACATCACGTGGCGATGGCCCGACCGGGTCAGGTACCGCGCGGCCAGCAGCCCGCCCTGACGGTTGTCGCAGAAGATCCGCGGCGCGACCGCGCCGGGCACGTCCTCGTCCACGATCACGCAGCGCGGCAGGCGGTCGATGCGCTCGGCCAGCGCGCGGCTGCCCTCGTGATTGGTGATGAAGATCAGCCCGTCGGCATGGCCCGTCCGCACCAGGTCCAGATAGGACAGCTCGCGTTCGGGGCGGTTCAGCGTGGCGTAAAGCGCCAGCGACAGGCCGCGCGCGGAGGCGGCCTCCTCGACCGCGCCCACCATCGTGGCGAAGAACGGCGTCGAGATGTCCGGCACGATCAGCGCGATCGTGTCCGACCGCCCCAGGCTCAGCCGGCGCGCATGCGGGTTCGGGCGATAGTCCAGCGCCTTGATGGCCCGGTCGATCGCCCCC
The DNA here is from genome assembly GCF_057748165.1 of Paracoccus sp. NIOT.M2S5SZ12. Lineage (NCBI taxonomy): Bacteria > Pseudomonadati > Pseudomonadota > Alphaproteobacteria > Rhodobacterales > Paracoccaceae > Paracoccus > Paracoccus sp. NIOT.M2S5SZ12. Next base: position 87,517 of record NZ_JBYLFR010000006.1, on the reverse strand, counting down.
GCCGTCCGCTCCGGCAGCTCCAGCGAGCCGTTCAGATAGCGCGACACGGTGGCCTTGGAGACCCCGGCGGCCGTCGCGACATCCTGAAGGTTCGCCATGCGCACTCCCTGTCAGCGGCACCGATAAATCGGTTTAGTAAACTGGTTTATAAGGTCACGATGCGGTGATTCGCGCATTCTGGCAAGCGGCATCCGCGTGGTCCCGCGGCGCTGCCCGAAAACAGGGCAGAGGCGCGGCCGCCGCCGCCCCCTTGACGCGGGCGGGCGGGCGGTGATTGCTGCGACGGGACGCAAGGAGGACGGATGGCGCGGCGGTTTCTGCATGTGGTGGACTGGCTGGACCGGCGGACCTCGGGCGTGGGCCTGGTCACGGGCGCGCTGTTCGTCGCCGGGTCGCTGACCCCCAGCCTGATCCCCCGCAGCCCCGAGATCCAGGGCATCCTGGCCGGGTTCTGCTTTGCCGCCGGATACGGGCTGATGGTGCTGGCGGGGGGGCTGTGGCGCTACATGCAGCTGCCGCAGGCCAGCGACCGGCAGGCGCGGCTTCTGGTGCCGCTGATGGGGGCGGCGGCGCTGGTCATCGTGACGCTGTTCCTGATCCGCTCGGCCCAGTGGCAGAACGACATCCGCGCGGTCATGACGCTGCCCCCCTCCGAAGGCTCGGCGCCGCTGGTCGTGGCGGGTCTGGGCACGGCGGTGGCGGCCGCCCTGCTGATCGTGGGCAAGCTGCTGGCCGCGGCGGGGCGCCAGATCAGCCGCCGCATCGCGCAGGTCCTGCCGCCGCGGCAGGCGCGGGTGCTGGGCGCGCTGGTCACGGTGTTCGTGGCCTGGCAGCTGTTCAGCGGCGTGCTGCTGCGTAATGTCGTGGCCAGCGTGGATGCCTCGGCGCAGGCGCTGGACGACCTGATCCCCGCCGATCAGGTCGCGCCGACCCGAGCCTGGCAGACAGGCAGCCCGCAATCGCTGGTCGCCTGGCAGGACCTGGGCCGCGAGGGGCGCATCTTCGTCGGCGCCACCCCGGACCCCGCGGCGATCAGCGCCGTGACCGGCCTGCCCGCCCGGCAGCCGCTGCGCGTCTATGTCGGGCTGAACGCCGCCGACAACCTGACCGCCCGCGCCGACCTGGCCGTGGCCGAGCTGGAGCGCGCGGGTGGGTTCGACCGCGCGGCCCTGGTCGTGGCCATGCCCACCGGCACCGGCTGGATGGACCCCGCCGCGATGGAGCCGCTGGAGCATCTGAACCACGGCGACGTGGCCACCGTCGCGATGCAGTATTCCTATCTGCAAAGCTGGATCTCGCTTCTGGTGCAGCCCGAACAGTCGGCCGAGGCTGGCCGGGCGCTCTTCGGCGCCGTCCACCGCCGCTGGCAGCAACTGCCGGCCGAGACGCGGCCGCGGCTCTATCTCTACGGGCTCAGCCTCGGGGCGCACAGCTCGCAGCAGTCGCTGCGCCTGCACGAGATGCTGGACCGGCCCATCGACGGCGCGCTGTGGGTCGGCCCGCCCTTCGTCAGCCCGCTGTGGCAGAGCCTGACGGCGGAACGCGACCCCGGCTCTCCGGCCTGGCTGCCGCGGCTGACGACCGGAGAGGCGGTGCGCTTCACCGACGGGCGGCAGGTGCTGCGCGACGGCGGCCCTTGGGGGCAGGTGCGCATCGTCTATCTGCAATACGGCAGCGACCCGATCGTGTTCTTCCGCCCCGACAGCGCGATCCGACCGCCCGACTGGCTGGACCACCCGCGCGCCCCCGAGGTGTCGGACGACCTGCGCTGGTATCCGGTCATCACCCAGCTGCAGCTGGCCTTCGACATGGCCATCGCGCTGGAGGTGCCGATGGGTCACGGGCATGTCTATGCCCCCGCCGACCATATCGAGGCCTGGCTGGCCGTGACCGACCCGCCCGGCTGGACGCCGGAGCGTCTGGCCCGGCTGCGGGCGCATTTCCTGGCCCGGCAGGCACAGGCGGTGCCCTGACGGTTATCCACAATTTCTGGGGACAGTTCCGGGGGAAGTCGCGGATCAGCGCGTCGGATCAGCGGCTTGCAGCCCGCCGAAATCGGGCGCATCGTCGGGCAGCACCAGCAGGTAGCGGGTGGAGCGGCCGCCCTCCGGGCCGCGGCGCAGGATGCCCGCCGCCTCCAGCTCGGCCAGGTCGCGGGTGGCCGTCGCGGCCGACACGCCCGCGATGCGCGCATAGGGCGCGGCCGAGATGCCCTGCGCCACCCGGCCCGGCCCTTCGGCGAACAGGCGGCGCAGCACCGCCTCGGCCCGCGCCGGCATCGCGTGGCGCAGGAAGAAGGCGTTGCGGCGCACCAGAAAGCGCGCATCCCCCACCGCCGCATCGACCCCCGCGATCAGCCGCTCCAGGAACCAAAGCACGAAGGGGGTCGCGTCGATCACCCCGCCCGCCACCCGCCGCCCCGCCTGCAGCGCCGCGTAATAGCCGCGCTTGTCCGCCTCGATCTGGCGCGAGAGCGAGAAGGGCAGCGCCGCCTCGCGCGCGAAGACATGCTCGACCAGCGCCCGGCCAAGCCGGCCGTTGCCGTCCGAGAAGGGGTGGATCGATTCGAACCACAGATGCGCGATGGCCGCGCGGATCGGCAGGGGCCGGCGGTCGGCCTCTAGCGCGGCCAGAAAGTCGTCCATCATCGCGGGCACCCGGTCGGGCGGCGGCGCGGCATAGAGGACATCCTCGCGCCCGGCGGCATTGCTGCGGGTGATGACCATATCGAAGCGCCGCCAGCGTCCCTTGTCCTCGACTTCGATGCCGTGGAACAGCAGGCGGTGCCAGTGCCACAGCGTCTCGGCCCGCATCGGACCGTCGCCCGCCCGCGCCTGAAGCATCAGGTCGGCGATCGCGTCGCTGCGCCGTTGTGGCTCGGCCCCGCGATGCGCCAGCGACGCCACGACCGAGGCCTGGACCTGCGCCGCGGGCAGGCTGGCGCCCTCGATCGCGAAGGAGGCGACGGCCTCCATCGTCACGGCGCGCAGGAAGGCCTCGCGCCGCTCATCGGGGGTCAGCGCGGCCTGCAGCCCGGCGATGGCGCCGAGCCGCGCCGAAAACGCCGCCAGCGGCCCTTCGGTGCGCGCGGCATCATGGGTGAAGTTCGGCCAGGCCAGATCGGTCCACAGGGTCATGCGGCGATCATGCTCGCGCTTTCCCCTCAAGGAAAGCCCATTCATGAGGGGAATGGTACGCGCCATTCCCCTCACGCCCCGGTCAATGCGGCGCCTGCCACCCACCGCCCGGCCTCCGCCGCGCCGTCATGCGCCCGTCACTCAGCGCGAAGAGGCTGATCCAGCCGTGATCGACCAGCTGGCGCGGCATCTCATGCGCGGCCAGGATGCGGTCGATCGCCTCGGCGGGCGCCTCCAGCAGGACGGACAGGCGCAGCGGCTCATGCGCGGGGCGGATGCCGTCATGGACCGCCTGCCACGGCAGGCCGGGACGCAGGACGCCGCCATTGCCCTCGACCACGCCCAGCCCGCCGGTGACGTTGTGCAGCATCTTGTTGCCGCCGCCGAACAGCGCGGGCGCCACGGTCGCGCCGTGATAGTGCAGGTTGATCCAGCTGGCCACGATCATCGGCGCGGTCAGGATCAGCTCCAGCGTGGCAAAGCCCTCATCCCCGCGCCAGTCATAGCTGTGCAGGAACACCCGCCCGCCCAGGTCGCGCCCCCGCGTCACCCCGCGCGGCGCGGCGATGAAGGCGCTGCACCCGGCCAGGCCCCATTCGGGGCGCGGCTCGGACCAATCGCGGGCGCGGCGCGCCAGATCGCGGACCGTCCCCGCGCCGGGCAGGCGCATGGCCCGTTCGGCCCCGGCGCGGCGTCCCGCCGCATCCAGCCAGCCGCGCGCCCGGTCCAGATCGGCGGCGTGGCTCTGATCGGCCCCGTCCGGGAACAGCGTCACCCGGTCGGTCACCGTGTCATGCAGCGCGCCCACGAAGACCGTGTCGGCGGGCAGCGCGACCCCCTGCCCTGCCAGACCCGCCCGCGTCTCGGGGTCGTTCAGCAGCGCGGCCAGCAGCCGGGCCGACACCTCGCCGCTGCGCCCGCCGCAGGCCCCGCAGTGATAGGCGCTGTGATGGGGGTTGTTCACCATCCCCGCCCCGTGCCCGACCAGCAGCACCAGCCGCGCGTGGCCGCGGGTCAGGCCCATGGCGCGCAGGATGCCCGCCGCAAGGCGGACTTTGTCGGCGGCCGGCAGAGGCGGGTCGAACCGGGGCCGCGCGCCGCCCGGGTCCGGGGCATGACCGCGCCCCAGGGCATCGCGCAGCAGCTTCGGCCCATAGGCCGGGCCCGCCGCCTCGACGAAGGCGAAGGAGGAGACCGCCGCCTGCCGGAACCGGCCCCAGGCCCGCCGGGCGCGGGCAGCGATGCGGCGCGCGGCCTCCGTCGGCGCGGGGCCCTGGGCGGTCGCGGTCAGCCGGGGCGCCAGCAGCACCGGCAGATGGGCCTGCACGCTGTCGCTGGCCCCGGGGCGGAAGGCCAGGGGCAGGCCGAAGAAGCCCGCGAAACCGATGGTCTCGATGCCCTCGTCCTGATCCTCCAGCGCGCGGCGCAGCACCTCGGAGCGCACGTCGATGCAGAAGGCCGCCTGCATCGCGGGCCGACCCGCGGGTGCCGCCGCCGCACCCAGCTGTCCCGCCAGGCGGCGCTGATGCGCGCGCTCGGCCGCGTCCTGCAGGATCGCGTCCAGCACCTGATCGGCCGTGGGCGCGACCGGTTCGGCATGGGCCGCCAGCGTCGCGCGCCAGTCCAGCTCCAGGTCGGGGTGACGGGCCAGCAGCGCCTCGTCCCAGATCAGGCGGATGGCCAGCAGGTCGGTCAGCGTCGCGTCGCCGCCCCCCGACAGCTCGGCCTGCCAGGACAGCCAGCGCGCGTGCTGCGCCCAACCGCCCCAATCGGTCAGCAGCCGGTGAAAGGCCGTGGGCGCCGAGGCCCCGTCGATCCCAAGCGCGGCGGCGGCCCGCAGGATCGCCCGGTCCGCCGTGTCGGGCGTGCCCGCCACATGGTCGCAGAACCCGGGCAGGCCCGCGATCTCGGGGGTCAGGTCGTGCATGGCCCAGTCCCGCCAGGACCGGAAGGCCCCCTCTCCGGGACGCGGGCTCCACAGCGCCTGGCCGCCGTCGAACCGCCCCGCGGCCCACAGCCCGGTGCTGCGCGCGATGACGCCCGGCCAGTCGGTGCGGCCCGCCCGCGCGGCCAGGTCGGCCACGGTGGGCAGGCGGCGCGGCGCGGGCGCGGGGCCGTGCAGCCGCGCCCGCAGCAGCGCCAGATCGGCGGGCTTCAGGGGCGATGGATGCGCGATCAGCGCCGCCGCCAGATCGTCGTCGGTGATGCGGCCCGCCGCCACCTGCCGGGCGATCTGCGCGCGGGGCTGGGTCAGGGCGACGCCGCCGACCCGCGCCAGCAGCGCCGCCGCATGCGCGAGGTCCATCCCGGCCTGGCCCAGGAAGGGGTTGACCGCGACGGTCGCCTCCAGCGGAAAGGCCGGGGGGATGGCGCGGGCGGCGGCATCGGCCGCCTCCAGGATCGGGGCGGCCAGCGTCGCGGCCATGGGGGCGTGGTCAACGAACATCATGGGTCTCCGTGAGGGGGTGGGTCGTGCGGAAGCCGCCGGTGATCCGGTCCAGCGCCGCGTTGACGTAAAGGCCGTTGGCCAGGTGGACGCGCATCCCCGCGACCGAGGGGTGGTGCCCCCACAGCGGGAACAGCGCCTGCGCCAGCGCCACCGCCCCGAAGGACAGCACCGCCAGCCCGATCAGCGCCCATTCCAGCGCGCCGGGCGCGGGGGCCGCGGGCAGCGACGGCCCCCACAGCGCCTGCGCCACGGTCTGGAACCCGAAATAGGCCAGCGCCGCGGCCAGCGACGCCGCCGCCGTGCGCCGCGTCAGCGCCCCCGGCGCCGCATCGGCCAGGCCCTGCGCGATCAGATAGGCCACGCCGAAGATCAGCATCGCGCCCAAGGCCAGGGCCTGCGGGGTCTTGGGGCCCACGGCCAGCACGAAGACCGCCGCCACCGCCGCATAGAGCAGCAGCGCCAGCGCGAAGGCCCGCCCGACCGCCCGCGCGCCCGGCACCGCGACCGGGCCCGGCCGACGGATCGCCGCCACCGCCTGCACCGCGCCGCCCGAGGACAGGAAGGCATGCGCCTTGTAGAGCGAATGGGCCACCACATGCAGCAGCGCCAGCGCCCAGAGGCCCAGCCCGCATTGCATCAGCATGAAGCCCATCTGCGCCACCGTGGACCAGGCCAGCGCCGTCTTGACCGCGCTCTGCGTCAGCATCACCACCGCGCCGAACAGCGCCGTCAGCCCGCCCAGGGCGACCAGCACCGCCATCGCGCCGGGGCTGTGGCGGATGACCTCGGACAGCGTGATCAGCAGGACGCCGCCCGCATTGATGATGCCCGCATGCAGAAGGGCCGAGACCGGGGTCGGGGCCTCCATCACCTCGGTCAGCCAGCCGTGCAGCGGAAAGGCGGCCGTCGTCAGCAGCGCGCCCAGCACCACCAGCGCCACGCCCGCGCGCGCCATGCCCGGCAGCCCGCCCGCCGCCGCGTCGCCCAGGGCGGCGATGCCCGCCGTGCCGAAGGCCTGCGAAAGCAGCGCGAAGCCCAGGGCCGCGGCCAGCGTGCCCGCCCCCCAGGCCAAGGTGAACTTGGCCGCAACGCGGCGCGCGGCGGGCCGGTCGGGATAGAACAGCAGCAGCCGGCGCAGCACCGCGCCCACCGCGATGAGGCCCAGGGCCAGCACCGGCAGGCTGGCCGCCTGCACCAGCACCAGCACGCAGGCGACCGCCGTCAGGGTCAGCGCGTGAAAGCGCCCCTCGCGCGGCTCTCCGTCCAGCGCGCGGCGCGAGAAGCGGATCACCACCCAGCCCACGAAGGAGACCAGCAGCGTCAGCGTCGCGCCGATCGCGTCCAGCCGCAGCAGCGGCAGCGCGGCGGGACCGGCCGTCAGCGGCCCCGACAGGACCAGCTGGACCACGGCCGCCAGCGCGGCCAGCAGGGCGGCCAGCGCCGCGGCTTCGGACCACAGCGGCAGGCGGCCCGGTCGCGGACCCGGACGGGCCAATGCGATCAGCGCCGCCGCCAGCAGCAGCGCGGGGCCGGGAAGGGACAGGGGAATGGGGATCATGGCGCACCTGCAGATTGGGGATGCCCCCGATCTAGCCTCTGGGCGTGGACCAGAAAATTAGTTATATTGCGCCAAACCATTCTGTGTGATCGAACCATGGCCCAGATCAACCTGCACCATCTGCGCCTGTTCCGGGCCGTCGCGCGCGACGGCACGCTGACCGGCGCGGCGCGCACTCTGAACCTGTCGCAATCGGCGCTGTCGACGCAGTTGCGCACGCTGGAGGCCTCCCTGGGCCAGGACCTGTTCGAACGGCGCGGCCGCGGGCTGGTCCTGACCGAGGCCGGGCGCATCGCGCTGGACCATGCCGAGGCGATCTTCCGCACCGCCGACGACCTGACCGCGACGCTGCGCGACACCGGCCGGGCGCGGCGGGCGCTGCGGGTGGGGGCGCTGGCCACGCTGTCGCGCAACTTCCAGATGCAGGTGCTGGGCCCGCTGGTCGCGCGCGGCGACGTGGAGGTGATCCTGCGGTCGGGCTCGCAGGAGGAGCTGCTGCGCGGCTTGCAGGGGCTGGCGCTGGACATCGTGCTGACGAACCTCGCGCCCGCGCGCGACGCGGCCAGCCCCTGGCTGGTGCAGCGGCTGGACGAACAGCCCGTGGGCCTGATCGGCACGCCCGCCCGCATCGGGCGGCCCGGCGCGGCCCTGCGCGACCTGCTGGCCGCGCAGCCGCTGATCCTGCCCACGCGCGAGACCGCGATCCGCGCCTCGTTCGACGCGCTGGTCGCGCGGCTGGACCTGACGCCCACCATCGCGGCCGAGGTGGACGACATGGCGATGATCCGCCTTCTGGCACGCGCGGATGCCGGTCTGGCGGTCATCCCGCCCATCGTCGTGCGCGACGAGCTGGAATCTGGGCTGCTGCGCGAGGCCGCGCGCCTGGACGGCATCGCCGAGACCTTCCTGGCCGTCACCCTGCAGCGCCGCTTTCCCAACCCCCTTCTGGCCGAGATCCTGGACCGCTGATCCGGATCTGCCCGGAACCTGTGCGCCAACCGCCGAAAAATGCGGCAGGCGCAAACCATTGCCTTGGAATGGTTCGCAAACATGGCGGTTCGGATTGCCGGCAGGACCGCCACAAAAGGGAATGTTGCGCCTTGGTTGCACCAATTTTAGCAAAGTTTCATTTGTGGCCTTGAACCGTGACGGAAATATGGCACGATGAACCAATAAGAAATTGGTTCGCCTGACAGCGGTGCCCCTGATGATCCCGACCGACATGCCGAACACCACCTCGACCTATGCGCTGGAACGGCTTCGGGCCTATCTGGACGGTGCGGCCGGACCCGACGGCACCCGCCTGCCCACCGAACGCCAGCTGGCCGAGGAGATGGGCGTGGGCCGCCGCGCCATCCGACGCGCGCTGGAGGTGCTGGAGGCCGAGGGCCGCATCACCCGCCGCCAGGGCGCGGGCACCTTCGTCGGCGCCCCCGATGCCGACGCCCCGCCCGCCCTGCCCGTCGGCGCGACCGATTTCCTGGAGATCATGGAGGTGCGGCTGCGCATCGAGCCGCAGCTGGCCGCCCTGGCCGCGCTGCGCGCCAAGCCCGCCCAGGTCGCCCGCATGTACGAGCTGGCCGACCGCATCACGCAATGCCTGGACGCGGACGAGGGCGAGCTGTGGGACGGCACCCTGCACCGCCAGATCGCGGAGGCCGCGGGCAACGCGCTGTTCCTGTCGCTGTTCGACATGGTGAACCGCATCCGCCAGGACGCGGCCTGGCAGGCGGTGCGCGAACGCGCCCGCGGCGGGCTGGCGGGCCACGCCCTGCCCGTGGCGCAGCACCGCGCGATCATCGACGCCATCGCCACCCGCGACCCGCAGGCGGCCGCCGAACAGATGCGTGTGCATCTGTTCATGCTTCAGGAAAAGCTGGTCCGCCTCGGCTCCGGCGACCTGCCCCCCATCGACACCGGACGGCCGGATCAACCGGCCCATGCGTGACCCCAACAGGAAGGACCTGCCATGACCAGACACCTTTGGACCGCCACCGCGCTTGCCGCCCTGCTGACCGCCCTGCCCGCCGCAGCCCAGGAGCTGCGCATTGGGCTGAGCGACGATGCCGACATCCTGGACCCCGACCAGTCGCGCACCTTCGTGGGCCGCATCGTCTATGCGGGCCTGTGCGACAAGCTGGTCGATGTCGATGCCGACGTGAACATCGTGCCGATGCTGGCCACAGACTGGAGCTGGTCCGAGGACGGGCTGCAGCTGGTCATGAACCTGCGCGAGGGCGTGGTCTTCCATGACGGCACGCCCTTCGACGCGGCGGCGGTGGTGGCCAACATCGAACGCTCGATGACGCTGCCCGAATCGCGGCGCAAGTCCGAGCTGTCCTCGGTCGCGGGGATCGAGGCCACGGGGCCGATGCAGGTGACCTTCACCCTGTCCGCGCCCGACGCCTCGCTCCTGGCGCAGCTGTCGGACCGGGCCGGCATGATGATCTCTCCCACCGCGGCCGAGGCGGCGGGCGCCGATTTCGGCCAGAACCCGGTCTGTTCGGGCCCCTTCAAGTTCGTCGAACGCATCCAGCAGGACCGCATCGTGCTGGAGAAGTTCGAGGATTACTATGACGCCGACCGCATCAGCATCCAGCGCGTGACCTATCGCCCGATCCCCGACACGACCGTGCGCCTGGCCAACCTGCGTTCCGGGGAGCTGGACATCGTCGAACGCATCGCCGCGACCGACGTGGCCTCGGTCCGCGACGATCCGAACCTGCAGATGCAGGAGGCGGTGGGCCTGGGCTACATGGGCATCTATGCCAACATCGCCAATGGCGAGCGCGCCCAGACCCCGATGGGGCAGGATGCGCGCGTGCGGCAGGCCTTCTCGCTGGCGATCGACCGCGAGGCGCTGAACCAGGTCGTATTCGAGGGCACCGCGCGGGCCGGCAACCAGCCCTTCCCGCCGACCTCGCCCTGGTACAACGAGGACCTGCCCGTCCCCGCCCGCGACGTCGAGGCGGCCCGCGCCCTGCTGGCCGAGGCCGGCCAGGACCGCGTCGCGGTCGAGATCCAGCACGCCAACACCCCCGTCGTCACCCAGATGATGCAGGTGATCCAGGCCATGGTGGCCGAGGCGGGCTTCGACGTGTCGCTGCGCGCGACCGAGTTCGCGACGCTGCTGTCGGAACAGACGGCCGGCAACTTCCAGCTGTCGCGGTCGGACTGGTCGGGACGTCCCGATCCGGACGGCAACCTGCATCAGTTCGTCACCTGCGAAGGCGGCATCAACGACCCGAAATACTGCAACCCCGAGGTCGACCGCCTGCTGAACGAGGCCCGCGCCCTGAGCGATCCCGCCGCCCGCAAGGAAAAATACGACGAGGCCGGGGTGATCCTGAACCAGGACCTGCCGGTGATCTATCTGGGCCACCAGACCTACATCTTCGCGCTGGACCAAGCCGTGCAGGGCTTCACCGCCTTCCCGGACGGGATGATCCGCCTGCAGGACGTCACGCTGGCCGAATGACCCCCGCGGCCCGGACGCGCGACCCCGCGTCCGGGCCTGCGGCGAAAGGAACCCCATGCTGATCTATATCGCCAAGCGCATCCTGATCGCGCTGCCGACGCTGCTCATCGTGTCGATGCTGGTCTTCGGGCTGCAGATGCTGCTGCCGGGCGACCCGGTCCTGGCCATGGCCGGAGAGGAGCGCGACCCCGAGACCCTGGCCCGCATCCGCGAGCAGCTGAACCTGGACGACCCGGTGCCGCTTCAGTACCTGCACTGGCTGGGCGGCGTGCTGACGGGCGATTTCGGCACCTCCCTGCGCACCGGAGAGCCGGTGGGCCAGCTGATCCTGCAGAAGCTGCCGGTGACGATCCAGCTGGCCGTGATGGCGATGATCTTCGCGGCTCTGATCGGGATTCCCGCGGGCATCATCGCGGCCATCCGCAAGGGCGGCGTGATGGACTGGACCGCCAACATCGTGGCGCTGTCGGGCCTGTCCATCCCGAACTTCTGGCTGGGGATCATGCTGATCCTGCTGGTCTCGGTCAATCTGGGCTGGCTGCCGGCCTCGGGCTATGAATCGGTCTTCGTCGATCCGCTGCGCTCGCTGCAGACGATGGTGATGCCCGCCTTCGTGCTGGGCACGGGGCTGGCCGCGACGCTGATGCGGCACACGCGATCGTCCATGCTGGGGGTGCTGTCGGCCGACTACATCCGCACCGCGCGCGCCAAAGGCCTGACCGGCCGCCAGGTGGTGCTGAAGCACAGCTTCCGCAATGCGCTGCTGCCGGTCATCACGCTGTCGGCGCTGCTCTTCGGCGAACTGCTGGCGGGGGCGGTGCTGACCGAGCAGATCTTCACCATCCCCGGCTTCGGCAAGCTGATCGTCGATGCGGTCTTCAACCGCGACTATGCCGTGGTGCAGGGCGTGGTGCTGTGCACGGCGGTGGGCTTTTTGCTGATGAACCTGATCGCCGACGTGCTGTCGGTGATGCTGAACCCCCGCATGAGGGCCGCCCTATGACCGCCATCGACATGCCCGCCCCCCGCGCCAAGAGCCGCTTCTGGCGCAAGTTCCGGCGCAACCGCGCGGCCCTGGTCGGCGGCATCATCGTGGCCTTCTTCGTCCTTCTGGCCTTGGCCGCGCCGATCCTGCCCATCGCCGACCCGCTGGCCACCAGCTGGACCGCGATCCGGCAGGCGCCCTCGGCGGAATACTGGATGGGGTCGGACGATATCGGGCGCGACATTCTGTCCAGGATGATCTGGGGCGCGCAGGCGTCACTGATGGCCGGGGTGATCTCGGTCGCCATCGCGGTCGTCACCGGCGTGCCCATCGGGCTGATCGCGGGCTATTTCGGCGGCTGGACCGACACGATCATCTCGCGCTTCACCGATGCGCTCCTGGCGATGCCCTTCCTGATCATGGCCATCGCGCTGGCCGCCTTCCTGGGGCCCAGCCTGACCAATGCGATGATCGCAATCGGCCTCTCGGCCATGCCGATCTTCATCCGCCTGACCCGTGCGCAGGTCATGTCCGTCAAGACCGAGGATTACGTCGAGGGCGCCCGCGCCATCGGTCTGGGCCACATGGCGATCATGGGCCGCTACATCCTGCCCAACATCGTGCCGCCGATCATCGTGCAAGCCACGCTGACCATCGCCACCGCCATCATCGCCGAGGCGTCGCTGTCCTTCCTGGGCCTGGGCCAGCAGGCCCCCGCGCCCAGCTGGGGGTCGATGCTGAACGTGGCCAAGAACTTCCTGACGCAGGCGCCCTGGATGGCCTGGTGGCCGGGGGCCGCGATCTTTCTGGTCGTCATCGGCTTCAACCTGATCGGCGACGGGCTGCGCGATGCGCTGGACCCGCGCGAACACTGATTTTCAAGGAGTCGCAATGACCCAATTCACCACCCGCCCCGAGATCACCGGCACGTTCGGCGTCGTCACCTCGACCCATTGGATCGCGACCGCCGTGGGCATGGCGATGCTGGAACGGGGCGGCAACGCCTTTGACGCCGCCGTGGCGACCGGCTTTGTGCTGCAGATCGTCGAGCCGCATCTGAACGGCCCGGCGGGCGACCTGCCCGCGATCATCCATTCCGCCAGGACCGGCAAGACCCAGGTGATCTGCGCCCAAGGCCCCGCCCCGGCCCGCGCCACGATCGAGCATTACCGCGCCGAGGGGATCGACCTGATCCCCGGCAACGGTCTGCTGGCGACCGTCATCCCCGGCGCCTTCGACGGCTGGATGCTGATGCTGCAGCAACACGGCACGATGAGCGTGGCCGAGGTCCTGGCCCCCGCCATCCACTATGCCCGCCACGGCCATCCGATGCTGCCCCGCGTGGCCGACAGCATCGCCGGTCTGGCCGAGTTCTTCGCCGCCGAATGGCCCACCTCGCATGCGACCTGGCTGCCCGGCGGGCAGGCCCCGCAGGCAGGCGCGCTGTTCAGGAACGAGGCGCTGGCAGACACTTACAGCCGAATCGTCGAAGCCTCCGAAGGCGCGCCCACGCGCGAGGCGGGGGTGCAGGCCGCCCGCGACGCCTTCTATCGCGGCTTCGTGGCCGAGGCGATCGACCGGTTCTGCAAGGAAACCGAGGTGATGGACGGCAGCGGTGCCAAGCATCGCGGCGTTCTCAGCGCCGACGACATGGCCGGCTATGCCGCCACGACCGAGGAGCCGGCCTGGGGCGACTATCACGGCTGGTCCATCGCCAAGACCGGGCCATGGGGCCAAGGGCCGGTGCTGCTGCAGGGGCTGAAGATCCTGGAGGGCATCGACATCGCCGCGATGGACCCGAACGGCCCCGACTTCGTCCATACCGTCATCGAGACGATGAAGCTCTCCTATGCCGACCGCGAGGTCTATTACGGCGATCCGCTGATGCATGACGTGCCGATGGAGGCGCTGCTGTCGGACGCCTACGCCGCCGACCGCCGCGCCCTGATCGGCGACCGCGCATCGCTGGAGCTGCGCCCCGGCACCGTGCCGGGGTTCGAGGATCAACGCGCCCGCACCCTATCGCTGCTGGACGGGCTGGGCAAAGGTGCGGTCTATGAGCCGACCATGGCGCACCTGTCGGAAAAGCGCGGCGATACCGTGCATATCGACGTGATCGACCGGTGGGGGAACATGGTCTCGACCACGCCCTCGGGTGGCTGGCTGCAATCCTCGCCGATCATCCCGGAGCTGGGCTTCTGCCTGAACAGCCGCGCGCAGATGTTCTGGCTGCAGCCCGGCCTGCCCACGTCGCTGGCGCCGGGGCGGCGCCCGCGCACCACGCTGACGCCGTCGCTGGCGCTGCGCGACGGGGTGCCGCATCTGTCCTTCGGCACGCCCGGCGGCGACCAGCAGGACCAGTGGCAGCTGGTCTTCTTCCTGCGCCATGTCCATTTCGAGCCGAACCTGCAGGCGGCCATCGACGCGCCGCTGTTCCATTCCACGCATTTCCCGGCCTCGTTCCACCCGCGCACTGCGGCACCGGGCGGCATGCTGATCGAGGATCGCGTGGGCCAGGCCACCATCGACGAATTGCGCCGGCGCGGCCATGACGTGACCGTCACCGGCCCCTGGGACATCGGCCGCCTGACCGCCGCCAGCCGCGATGTCCAAGGCCTTCTGCGCGCGGCCGCGACGCCGCGGCTGATGCAGGCCTATGCGGCGGGGCGGTAGGATGACGGACCCCATCCTCAGCCTGCGCGGCCTGACGGTCTCCTTCCCCACCGATGACGGGATGAAGGAGGTCGTGCGCAACATCAGCTTCGACATGGCATCCGGAGAGACCGTGGCCATCGTCGGCGAAAGCGGATCGGGAAAAAGCGTCACGTCCCTGGCGATCATGGGCCTGCTGGACAAGCGCGCGCGCGTCACCGGACAGGTCCTCTTGGGCCGGCGCGACCTGACGCGCCTGTTCGAGCCGGAGATGCGCCGGGTCCGCGGTAACGACATCGCGATGATCTTTCAGGAGCCGATGTCCTCGCTGAACCCGGTCTTTCCGGTGGGCGACCAGATCGCGGAGCTGCTGATCCGCCACGGCCAGGTGCCCCGTGATCAGGTCGGGGCCGAGGTGCTGCGCCTGATGGACCGCGTGCGCATCCCCAATGCGGCGGCGCGCATCAGGGACTATCCGCACCAGTTCTCGGGCGGCATGCGCCAGCGGGTGATGATCGCGATGGCCCTGGCCGCGCGCCCGCGCCTGCTGATCGCGGACGAGCCGACGACGGCGCTGGACGTGACCATCCAGGGCCAGATCCTGGACCTGATCAAGGAGATCCAGGAGGAGCAGGGCATGGCCGTCCTGTTCATCACCCATGACATGGGCGTGGTCGCCGAGATCGCCGACCGCACCGTGGTCATGTTCCGCGGCGACCACGTCGAGACCGGCACCACGGCGGGCCTGTTCCAGGATGCGGGCCACCCCTATACCCGCGCACTGCTGGCCGCGGTGCCGCGGCTTGGCCAGATGGCGGGCCAGCCCTGGCCGCTGCGCTTTCCCAAGGTCGACATGGTCAGCGGCGCGATCGCGGCCCAGCCCGCGGTGGTCGACACCGTGGACCGCACCGCGACCCCGGTCCTGTCGGTCCGGAACCTGGTGACGCGCTTTGCCGCGGGGTCGGACCTTCTGGGCCGCCCGACGGGCAAGGTCCATGCGGTCGAGGACCTGAGCTTCGATCTGTGGCAGGGAGAGACGCTGTCGCTGGTGGGCGAATCCGGCTGCGGAAAATCGACGACGGGGCGGTCGATCCTGCGGCTGGTCCAGCCAGAATCGGGTCAGGTGACGCTGGACGGGTTTGATGTGCTGAAGGCCGGCCCGGCCGATCTGCGCCGGATGCGCCGGTCGGGGCAGATGATCTTTCAGGACCCGTTCTCCAGCCTGAACCCGCGCATGACGGTGGGCCAGACCGTGGCCGAGCCGATCCTGGCGCACAAGCTGGCCGGCCGGGCCGAGGCGCGCGACCGCGCCGCCGAACTGCTGGCCCAGGTCGGCCTGGACGGGGCCATGCTGGACCGCTATCCGCATGAATTCAGCGGCGGGCAGCGCCAGCGCGTGGCGATCGCGCGGGTTCTGGGCCTGAACCCCAAGGTGATCGTGGCCGATGAAAGCGTGTCCGCGCTGGACGTGTCGATCAAGGCGCAGGTTTGCAACCTGCTGATGGACCTGCAGGAGCGGCTGAGCATCGCCTATCTGTTCATCAGCCACGACATGGCGGTGGTCGAGCGCGTCAGCCACCGCGTCGCGGTGATGTATCTGGGCGAGATCGTCGAGATCGGCCCGCGCGAGGCGATCTTTGCCGACCCGCAGCATCCCTACACGAAGAAGCTGATCGCCGCCGTGCCGGTCCCCGACCCCGCGCGCCGGGGCCTGCGCCGCGCCATGCAGGTCGAGGAACTGAAAAGCCCGGTCCGCCCCATCGGCTTTCAGCCGCCCGCCCGCGACTGGCGGCAGGTCTCGGACCGGCATTTCGTGATGGTGTGACGGGCGCCGCTTGACCTCCGGGCCTGCCGCATGGACGGATGGACCCACGGCGGCAGGAGGGCGGGCGTGAGCATGGCGGACGATCCCCGGATCCTGCTTCTGGGCGCGGGCCATGCCAGCCTGCTGGCGGCGCGCGACCTGCGGGCGCGGCTGCCGCGCGCGCCGGTCACCCTGGTCGATGCCGCGTCCGAGGCCCGCTATTCCGGCATGCTGCCCGGCACCATCGCGGGCCATTACGCGCCCGACCGGATGCGCACCGACCTTCGCGGCTTTGCAGCGCGGCATGGGCTGGACTTCGTGCAGGGCCGCGCCTGCGGTCTGGACCCGGTGGCGCGGCGCGTGTCGCTGGCCGACGGGCGGATGCTGTCCTATGACCTGGCCGCGCTGGATCTGGGCAGCCACGCGGCCATGCCCGAGATCCCCGGCTTTGACCGCCACGCGGTGCCCGCCAAGCCCATCGACGGGCTGGAGGCGCGCCTGGCGGGGGCCGCCTCGGCGGTGCTGATCGGCGGGGGGCTGGCCGGAGCCGAAATCGCCCTGGCGCTGCGCCATCGCGGCCTGGACCCGGTCACGCTGATCGAAGTGGGGCCGGTCGTGGGCGCCGCCCTGCGGCCCCGGACCCGCCGCCATCTGGCCGCCGCGCTCGACCGGTCGGGCGTCCGCGTCATCCCGCAGGCCCGCGTCGCGGCGGTCCGGGCCGATGGTGTGGTGCTGACCGACGGGCGCCACATCGCGGCGGCGCTGACCATCGGAACCGCGGGCGCGCGGGCGCAGGACTGGCCCGCCCGGACCCTGCCCGTGGACGCCGCGGGCTTCATCCGCGTGACCCCCACCCTGCAGGTCGAGGGGCATCCGACCCTGTTCGCGGCCGGCGACTGCGCGGCGATGATGCACGCGCCCCGCCCAAAGGCCGGCGTCTTTGCCGTGCGCCAGGCGCCGGTCCTGGCGGCGAACCTGATCGCCGCAGCCTCGGGCGGGCGGCTGCGGTGCCATCACCCGCAGCGCGACCATCTGCGCATCATCGCCTTGGGCGGGCGGGTGGCGCTGGCCGAATGGCGGGGCGTCACCCTGCGCGGGGCCTGGGTCTGGCGGTGGAAGGACCGGATCGACCGGCGCTTCATGGCGCGCCTGCAGGGCTAGGGGGCCCTCACCGGAAGGTCGTCCATCCCTGATGCCAGCGCAGCAGCGTCGTGACCCCGCAGGCCGCCGCAAAGATCCAGGCCATAACGGGAAAGTATTGCGGAAACAAGCACATGGCCGCGAAGACCGCGATTGTCTCGAACCCTTCGGTCAGCCCGCCCAGATAGTGGATGCCCTTGGCCCGGAACCGGCCCGGCGGCGTGCCCCGCCGCGCGGCCACGGCGGCGAAGGCCAGAAAGGACGACCCGGTGCCCACGAAGGCCGCGATCAGCACCGCCGCCGGCAGCGCGTTCGCCGCCGGATCGGCCAGCGCGAACCCCACCGGCACCAGCGCGTAGAAGACGAAGTCCAGCGCGATGTCCAGGAAGGCGCCGCGATCCGTCGGGCCGTGCAGGCGCGCCACGGCCCCGTCCAGCCCGTCCAGGATCCGGTTGGCCAGGATCACCGCCAGCGCCCCCCACCACCAGCCCAGGGCCAGGGCCGGCACCGCCAACAGCCCCACCGCGAAACCCGCGACGCTGATCGCATCCGCCCCGATGCCGCGCCGGGCCAGCAGCAAGGCCGGCGGGCGCAGCACCGCGCGCAGCAGTGGTTGCAGACGCGCGTCGATCATCCGCGCCTCCAGCGGTGATAGCGTTCGACCACGGCCAGCAGGTGCGGGGAGACATGCGCGCGCCGCCAGGTTCCAGCGACGGCGCGGTTGGCCTCGGACCAGCCGGGATAGATGTGGATGGTGTTCAGGACGGCCTTCAGGCCCAGCCCGTGCCGCATGGCCAGCACGAATTCGGCGATCATCTCGCCCGCGGCGGCGCCCACGATGGTGACGCCCAGGATGCGGTCGCGGCCGGGCGGGGTCAGCACCTTGACGAAGCCCTGCGCCGCCCCGTCGGCGATGGCGCGGTCCAGACCGGCCAGATCGTGGCGCGTGACCTCGACCGCGATGCCCCGGTCGCGAGCCTCGGCCTCGGAGAGGCCCACGCGGGCGATCTGGGGGTCGGTGAAGACCGCCCAGGGGATCGCCCGCTGATCGACCCGGAACCGCCGCAGCCCGCCGAACAGCGCATTGAGCGTGGCGAACCCCGCCTGATGCGCGGCCAGATGCGTGAATTGGAACGGCCCCGCCACGTCCCCGGCGGCCAGGATATGGGGAAAGCGCGTCTCCAGCCGGTCGTTCACCGAAAGCCCCTGCCCCGTGAGCAGCCCCAGTTCCTCCAGGCCGAACCCCTCCAGCCGCGGGCGGCGGCCCGTGGCCACGATGATCCGGTCGAACCCGACGCGGCGGGGGCCGCCATCGCCCTCGACCTCGATCCAGCGCCCGTCATCGTCGCCGCAGGCGCGCGCCCGGTGGCCGGTCAGGACCGTGACGCCGTCGGCCTCCAGCGATGCGGTGACCAGGGCCGCGGCCTCGGCATCCTCGCGCATCAGCAGGCGCGGGGCGCGCTCGATCAGCGTCACGGCCGATCCAAGCCGCGCGAAGGCCTGCGCCAGCTCGCAGCCGACCGGCCCGCCGCCCAGCACCGCCAGGCGCGGCGGCGCGCGGTCCCGATCGCGCAGCGCGTCCCACAGCGTGTCCGAGGTCAGCGGATTGACCCGCTCCAGCCCCGGCAGCGGCGGCAGGACCGGCCGCGCCCCGGTCGCGATGACGACGGCCCGCGTGGTCAGGTCCCGGACGGCGCCGGCGGCATCGGTGACCCGGACCGTCCAGGGGTCGATCAGGCGCGCATGGCCCTGCAGGACCTCGACGCCCAGTGCCTGGTAGCGTTCGACGCCGTCATGCGGGGCGATGCGGGCGATGACCGCATCCACCCGCGCCATGACCGCGCGGAACGGGATGTCGGGCGGCGTGTCGGTCAGCCCGTAACGTCCGGCATGACGCATCTGATGGGCCAAAGTCGCGCTGCGGATCAGGGTCTTGGAGGGCACGCAGCCGCGGTTCAGGCAGTCGCCGCCCATCGCCCCCGCCTCGACCAGCGTCACCCGCGCCCGCGCCGCCGCCGCGACATAGGCCGAGACCAGCCCGGCCGCCCCCGCCCCGATCACTATCAAGTTGCGGTCGAACCGCTTGGGGCGGGTCCAGCCCGCCAGCGCGCGCCGCCGCCGCCACGCGCCAATCGCCGCCCGCGCCAGCCATGGAAACAGCGCCAGAAGCGCGAAGGCGGCCAGCACCCGCCCCGAGACGATGCCCGACAGGCTGTCGATGCCCGCGAGCTGCGTGCCGGCATTCACATAGACCGCGGCGCCCGGCAGCATCCCCGCCTGGCTGACCCAATAGAAGGTCCTCGTCCGGATGGGTGTCAGCCCCATCAGCAGGTTCACCGCAAAGAACGGCACCACCGGGATCAGCCGCAGCGAGAACAGATGGAAGGCCCCATCCCGCGCGAGTCCCGCCTCGATCCCGCGCAGCCGCGCGCCGAACCGCGCCCGCAGCCGGTCGCGCAGCAGGTGCCGCGCCGCCAGAAAGGCCAGCACCGCCCCGATGGCCGAGGCGAAGGAGGCGATCGCCAGCCCCGCCCAGAACCCGAACAGCGCCCCCGCCGCCAGCGTCATCCAGACCGCGACCGGCAGCGACAGCGCCGCCACCGCGACATAGGCCGCGGCGAACAGCCCTGCCACCAGCACCGGGTGGTCCTGCCGCAGCGCCGCGACCGCATCCAGCCGCGCGCGCAGCGCGGCCGGGTCGATGTCGATCGCCCAGCCCGCCCACAGGATCAGCAGGAGGGCCGCGACAAGGGCGATGGGCGCAAGGCGGGTGGTCACGCGGTCTCCTTTCCAGGCTGTCGCGTCCTGCATCGCACCGAAGCACGCCCCGCCGCAACCGTCCCGACCCCACCACGGCGTCGCAGCGCGGCGGGATTGAGGCGCGCGCCCGCGCGGGCTAAGCCTGCGGCAGCACCGCCGCCCCGGTCCGGGCGGGGCGCGCCAGCCCGGAGGCACCATGATCGACACCATCGTCTTTGACATCGGCAACGTGCTGGTCCGGTGGGACCCGCATGCGGCCTTCGCCCCGCATCTGGGCGGGCCCGACGCCGTTCCGGCCTTTCTGGAGCGGATCGGCTTTCGCGCGCTGAACCTGCGCGCCGATGGCGGAGAGACCTTTGCCGATCTGGCCGCGACCATTCCCGATGCGGATGACCGGGCGCTGTTCCTGACCTATCTGGACGGGCATGCCGCCTCGATCCGCGAACCGATCGAGGAGAGCTGGGCGCTGATGGAGCGGCTGCGCGCCCGCGGCCACGCGATCCACGCGATCACCAACTGGTCGGCCGAGACCTGGCCCATCGGCCTTGCCACCCATCCGCGCCTGGCCCGCGCCTTCGGCGTCACCGTGGTCTCGGGGATCGAGGGGGTGGCCAAGCCCGGCCCCGAGATCTTCGCGCGCCTGTGCGCGAAGGCCGGGGTCGCGCCGGGGCAATGCCTGTTCATCGACGACAGCGCGGCCAATGTCGCGGGCGCGCGCGCCGCGGGGATGGAGGCGCATCACTTCATCGACGCGGCCGGGCTGGAGCGCGACCTGAGCGCGCGCGGCCTGCTGTAAGGCACGGCATCGACATTCCCCGCGGGCTGGGGAATGCTGCGTCCCGGAGGCGCGCGGCCGGACGTGTCGTCGCGCGGAGGGGAATGGGAGTGATCGATTTTGCCTTGGACGCCCGGCTGGAGGAGATCCGCCGCCGCACGCGGGATTTCGTCGAGGCGGAGATCCTGCCCGTCGAGGCCGACCGCGGCACTTGGGACGAACACGACAACATCGCGGACGCGCCCCTTCAGGCGCTGCGCGCGCGGGCGCGGGCGGCGGGGCTGTGGTGCCCGCAGGTACCCGAGGCCCTGGGCGGCATGGGCCTCTCCGTCACCGGCCGCGCGGTGATGTATGAGGAGGCGAACCGGTCCATCTTCGGGCCTGCGGTCTTCAACTGCGCCGCGCCCGATGACGGGAACATGGACATCCTGGCCCGCGTGGGCACCCCCGATCAGCAGGCGCGCTGGCTGGCGCCGCTGGTGGCGGGGGAGGTGCGGTCCAGCTTTGCGATGACCGAACCCGCGCCGGGCGGCGGGTCCGACCCCGGCATGATCGGCACGACCGCCGTGCGGGATGGCGATGTCTGGCGCGTCACGGGCCGCAAGTGGTTCATCACCGGGGCCGAGGGTGCCGCGCATTTCATCCTGATCGCGCGCACCGACCCCAATCCTGACGAGAAGCGCCGCCATCTGACGGCGTTCCTGTTCCACCGCGACCAGCCCGGCTGGAAGATCCTGCGCCGCATCGCCATCATGGGCCCCGAGGAGCATGGCGGACATTGCGAACTGGAATTCGACGGGCTGGAGATCCCCGACGGGAACCGCCTGATGGGCGTGGGCGACGGGCTAAAGGTCACGCAGATCCGGCTTGGCACCGCGCGGCTGACCCATTGCATGCGCTGGCTGGGACTGGCCAAGCGGGCCACGGCCGAGGCGCAGGCCTATGTCGACGCGCGCGAGGGCTTCGGCATCCGGCTGGCCGACCGGGAATCGGTGCGGCTGATGCTGGGCGGCGTGGCGCTGAACATCCAGATCGGGCGGCTGCTTACGATGAATGCGGCTTGGGCGCTGGATCAGGGCAGCCATGCCCGCAAGGAGGTGTCCATGGCCAAGATCCATGTCGCCGACACGCTGCATCAGGCCGCCGACGTGGCGATCCAGCTGAACGGCGCGCGGGGATACAGCCGCGACACGGTGCTGGAATGGATCTATCGCTATGCGCGGCAGGCGCGGCTGGTCGATGGCGCCTCCGAGGTGCATCGCATGGTGCTGGCCGATGCCTATGCGCGCGAAGGGGACGGTTTCTGGGGCTGGGGCGCATGAGCCTGCCCCCGGTGTCCTATACGGACAACCCCGCGCTGGATGCCTGGCTGGCCGCGACGCTGGACCTGCCCGGCGCGCGCGTCATCGCCGCCGACAAGCTGTCGGGCGGCGCGATCCAGGAGAACTGGGCCGTGACCGTCGCGGCGGGCGAGGCCACCCGCCGCCTTGTCATCCGCCGCGACGCCCCCGCCACCATCGCCGCCAGCCGCAGCCGCGCCGAGGAATACGCCCTGATCGCCGCCGCCCACCGCGCGGGCGTGCGCGTGCCCGAACCCCTGGGGTTCTGCGGCGACGCCGCGGTCATCGGCGCGCCCTTCGCGGCGATGGGCTGGGTCGGCGGCATCGGATACG
The DNA here is from genome assembly GCF_057748165.1 of Paracoccus sp. NIOT.M2S5SZ12. Classification (NCBI taxonomy): domain Bacteria; kingdom Pseudomonadati; phylum Pseudomonadota; class Alphaproteobacteria; order Rhodobacterales; family Paracoccaceae; genus Paracoccus; species Paracoccus sp. NIOT.M2S5SZ12. Next base: position 65,106 of record NZ_JBYLFR010000006.1, on the reverse strand, counting down.
GCCCCAAGGTCGTGCGCGACACCACGCTTGGCGGCGATCGCGAGGCCCTGGGCCGTGAACTGGGCCGCCAGATGGCGCTGATCCATGCCATCGACCCCGACCCCGCGCTGGCCGCCATCCTGGGGCCGCGCCCGGCGGACCCGGCCCGGCTGGCGGTGGCAGGCCTGCGCGCCTGGCTGGATGCGCGGCCCGCCCCCCGTCCGGGGCTGGAATGGGCGTTGCGTTGGGCGGAACGCCATGCGCCGCCGCCGGACCGCGTGACTCTGACGCATCAGGATTTCCGCAGCGGGAATGTCCTGATCGACGCCTACGGCCTGACGGCGGTGCTGGATTGGGAATTCGCCGGATGGTCGGACCCGGCCTGTGACATCGGCTGGTTCTGCGCGCGTTGCTGGCGCTTTTCCCGACCCGATCTGGAGGGGGGCGGCATCGCCAGCCGCGCGGCCGTGCTGGCGGGCTATGCCGAGGCCGGGGGCGCCGTGCCCGACCCCGCCCGCATCCGCTGGTGGGAGGTGCTGGCCCATGCCCGATGGGCGGTGATCGCGCTGCAGCAGGGCGACCGGCATGCCAGCGGGGCCGAACGCTCGCTGCATCTGGCGCTGACGGGGCGCATCGCCGACACGCTGGAGCACGACCTGCTGCCCATGACCGCACCGGAGGCCGCATGAGCCCCGCAGCGGACCTGCCCGCGCTGGACCTCATCGCCGAGGCCGAGGCGACGCTGCGCCGCGACATCGCCCCCGGCGGGCCGGATGCCCGATACCACGCGCTTCTGGCCGCGAATGCGCTGGCCATGGCGCGGCGCGAACTGAGCCACCCGCCGCCGGACGCGCCCGCCGACGTGGGCGCGATCCGCGCGGGCGCGCATGACGGCGACGCGGCCCTGCACGCGCGCCTGCTGGCCGCCGCCCGCCACCGCGCCTGGATCGCCGACCCCGACAGCATCGAGGAGCCGACATGACCCTGTTCCGCCTGGACGGGCGCACCGCCCTGGTCACCGGCGCCTCCGGCGCGCTTGGCGCGGAGTTCGCGCGAACGCTGGCCGGGGCGGGGGCGCGCGTCGTGCTGGCCGCGCGACGCCTCGATGCGATGCGGGCCCTGGCCGACAGCCTGCCCCAGGCCCATGCCATCGCGCTGGACGTAACCGACCCGGGCAGCGTTGCCCGCGCCGTGGCCGATGCCGAGGCCTGGGCCGGCGCCCCGGTCGATCTGCTGGTCAACAACAGCGGCATCGCCACGCCGGGCGCCGCGCTGGAGCAGGGCGACGAGGACTGGGCGCGGGTCATGGGGGTGAACCTTGACGGGGCGCGGCGGATGGCCGTGGCGGTGGCCGCGCGGCTGGTGGCCACCGGACGGCCCGGCGCGATCGTGAACGTGGCATCCATCCTGGGGCTGCGGCAGGGGGCGGGGGTGTCCGCCTATGCGACCTCCAAAGCCGCGCTGATCCAGCTGACGCGGCAGCATGCGCTGGAATGGGCGCGCCACGGCATCCGCGTGAACGCGATGGCGCCGGGCTATGTCGAGACCGACCTAAACCGCGACTTCTTCGCCACCGATGCGGGACAGGCCCAGATCCGCCGCATCCCGCAGCGCCGCTTGGGCCGCGCGGAGGAGCTGTCGGGCCCGCTGCTGCTTCTGTCTTCCGATGCCGGGTCGTTCATGACAGGCTCGGTCATCGTCGCCGATGGCGGCCATCTTCTGTCCCCGCTGTGAGAGCCCCCATGTCCGATTACGCCATCATCGCCACCGCCCCCGGCGGCCCCGAGACGTTCCGCCGCACCGACATCGCCACCCCCGAACCGGGGCCGGGCCAGATCCGCCTGCGCCAGACCGCGGTGGGGCTGAACTTCATCGACGTCTATCATCGCAGCGGCACCTATCCCTGGCCGCAGCCCGCCGACCTGGTCGTGGGCTCCGAGGGCGCGGGCGTGGTCGAGGCCCTGGGCGCGGGCGTCACCAATCTCGCGGTGGGCGACCGCGTGGCCTACACGCAGCCCCTGGGGGCCTATGCCTCGGCGCGCCTCATCGCGGCCGATCGGGTCGTGCCGATCCCCGCGGGTGTCGGCGACGATGTCGCCGCGACGCTGATGCTGAAGGGGCTGACCGCGCATTACCTGATCCACGACTGCCACCCCGCGCAGGCCGGAGAGACGGTCCTGGTCCACGCGGCCGCGGGCGGCGTGGGGCTGCTTCTGGGACAATGGCTGGCCGCCAAGGGCGTGACGGCCATCGGCACCGCCGGAGGCGCGCAGAAGGGCGCGCTGGCCGCGCGGCACGGCTATGCCCATGTCATCGACTATGACAGCGCCGATTTCGCGGCCGAGGTCACACGCCTGACCGACGGGCGCGGCGTCGCGGCGGTCTATGACGGGGTGGGGGCGCGGACCTGGCGCGGCTCGATGCAGGCGCTGGCGATGCGGGGGACCTATGTCTGCTTCGGGCAGGCCTCGGGGCCGATCACCGACTTCGCCTTTTCGGACCTGGCGCCGAAATCGGCACGCGCCACGCGGCCCTCGCTGTTCCACTTCATCGCCGATCCGGTCGAACTGCGCCGCCGCGCGGCGGATCTGTTCGCCGCGGTGGCTGACGGCACGCTGCGCTCGGAGCCGCACCAGACCCTGCCGCTGGACCAGGCCGCCCGCGCCCATGCCGACCTGGAGGCGCGCCGCACCACGGGCGCGACCGTCCTGATTCCATGACGAAAGGGGGCGCCGGTCCAGCCGGCGCCCCCCTTCATGGTCGATCCGAACCGCTCAGTCGGCGTTGCGCTGACCCAGCTGCAGGCCCGCCGGCGCGGCGGCCAGATCGGCGACCGGGGCGGGCTGCCCGACGGGCTGACCGGCCAGCGCGGCGTCGAACTGCGCCCGGTCCAGCGCGCCCTGCCAGCGGCTGACGACGACCGTGGCCACCGCGTTACCAATGAAGTTCGTGACCGAACGGCATTCCGACATGAAGCGGTCCACGCCCAGGATCAGCGCCATGCCCGCGACCGGCACGGTGGGCACGACCGACAGGGTCGCGGCCAGGGTGATGAAGCCCGCGCCGGTGACGCCCGCGGCCCCCTTGGACGACAGCATCGCGACCAGCAGCAGCAGGACCTGCTGCTGCAGCGACAGGTCGGTGTTGGTGGCCTGGGCGATGAACAGCGCGGCCAGCGTCATGTAGATGTTGGTGCCGTCCAGGTTGAAGCTGTAGCCGGTCGGCACGACCAGGCCCACGACGGGACGGGCGCAGCCGGCCTCCTCCATCTTCTCCATCAGCGAGGGCAGCGCCGATTCCGACGACGAGGTGCCCAGGACCAGCAGGATCTCGGCCTTGAGATAGGAGATCAGCCGGAAGATGGAGAAGCCGTTGACCATGCAGACCGTGCCCAGGATCACGACGACGAACAGCGCCGAGGTCAGGTAGAACGTGCCCACCAGCGCGGCCAGGTTCATGACCGAGCCGATGCCGTACTTGCCGATGGTGAAGGCGAAGGCCCCGAAGGCGCCGATGGGGGCGGCCTTCATCAGGATGTCGACCACGCGGAAGATCGCGAAGCTGGCCGATTCCATGACCGACAGGACCGGCTTGGCGCGGTCGCCGACCATGATCATGCCGATGCCGAACAGGATCGCCACGAACAGCACCTGCAGGATGTTGCCCTCCACGAAGGCCGAGACCAGCGTGGTCGGGATGATGTCCATGACGAAGCCCACCAGGCTGGTCTCATGCGCCTTCTCGGCATAGCCGGTGACGGTGCTGGCATCGAGCGTCGAGGGGTCGATGTTCATGCCGCGACCCGGCTGCACGACATTCGCCACGATCAGGCCCACGATCAGCGCCAGCGTCGAGAAGGTCAGGAAATAGGCGAAGGCCTTGCCCACGACCGACCCCACGCCGCGCAGCGTGCCCATCCCGGCCAGGCCGGTGACGATGGTCAGGAAGATGACCGGCGCGATGATCATCTTGACCAGCTTGATGAAGGCGTCGCCCAGGGGCTTCAGCGCCTCGCCGGTCTGGGGGTAGAAATGCCCGATCAGCGCCCCGGCGATGATGGCGCAGATCACCTGGACATAGAGATGGGCGTAGAAGGGCTTGGGGGCATGCGCAACGGGATGCGCGGGGGCGTTCAACTGCATCGGGTCTCCTCCGACCGGCATGTGACGGTGATGTGACGCAGGATAGCGCATCGGGCAGCGCTGCCCGTTTTCCGCGCGCATGGCAGCAATGCGTTGATTTCATGGCTTTCTGTGGCGGACCTGCCCGCAGAACCGTGTGGTTTTCCGCACAGTCCCGCCGTGCTAGTGTGGAAACCGAAACAACCCCGGAGACGGCCATGGCCGAGATCGCCCTGCCCCGCGAATCGCGCCGGCTCCCCCATACGGCCCTGTGGCTGCTGGTGCTGGCGCTGGTCGCGCTGCCCTGGGGCGCGGGGCGGGTCACCCAGGACCGCATGCTGGCGCAGCTGGACCAGGATGCCCAGATCGCCGCCGAAAGCGCCGCGCTGACGCTGGACAGCATCCTCGACCGGCAGCGCGCGGTGGCGACCGTGCTGTCGGTCGACGCGCAGGTCATCGACCTTCTGCTGCAGGGCGGCGCGGACCCAGACCACGCGGTTTCGGCCAAGATGGACCTGCTGCGGGAGGAAACGCAGAGCGACGTGATCTATCTGATGAACCGCGACGGGCGGGCGGTGGCAGCGTCGAACTGGGACCAGCCCACCAGCTTCATCGGCCACGACTATGGGTTCCGCAGCTATTTCCGGCAGGCGATGGCGCAGGGCACGGGGCAGGAATACGCGCTCGGCACGGTCAGCGGGCGGCCCGGCCTCTATCTGGCGCATGAAGTGCGCGCCGGGGGGGCCGTGCTGGGCGTGGTGGTGGTCAAGGTCGAGTTCGACGCGCTGGAGGCCGCATGGGCGCGCGACAGCGGCGCGACCCATGTGCTGGACGCCGAGGGGCGCGTGATGCTGTCGGGCCAGCCCGCCTTGCGCTTCGGCCGCCTGCCCGAGGCGCGCGGCAGCCTGGAGGCGCGGGCCGCGGTGCGCGGCACCGACTGGCGGCTGCTGGTGCGCCGTCCCGTGGCCGAGGCGCGGCGCATCGCGGCGCTGGCGGCCGGGACCACGGCGCTGGCGGTGCTGCTGGCCGGGGTCGGGGTCGGGCTGATCCTCGCGCGCCTGCGCCGCGCCGCCCGCCGCGCGCGGGCCGAGGCCGCCTATCGCGCCGATCTGGAACGCGCGGTCGAGGCCCGCACGCGCGACCTCTCCGACGAGATGCGCGAGCGGCGCGCCGCCGAACAGCGGCTGGTGCAGCTGCAGTCCGATCTGGTGCAGGCCAACAAGCTGGCCACCCTGGGCCAGGTCAGCGCCGGTTTCGCCCATGAGGTGAACCAGCCCCTGGCCACGATCCGCCTCTTGGCCGAGAACGGTCGCGCGATGCTGGACCGCGACCCCGCGCCGGTGGGCGCGAACCTGGACCGCATCATCGGCATGACCGACCGGATCGGCCAGATCACCGCCGAGCTGCGCAACTTCTCGCGCAAGGCCACGGGGGCGGTCGGGACGGTGGCCTTGGAGGACGCGATCCAGGCCTCGCTGATGCTGACGGCCAGCCGGCGGCGCACCAGCGCGATGGCCTTCGACCTGCCCGACCTGCCGCCGGGCTTGGCCGTGCGGGCCGAGGCCGTGCGGTTGGAGCAGATCCTGGTCAACCTGCTGACCAACGCCCATGACGCGCAGGAGGGCCGCCCCGACCCCCGCATCGCCATCACGGTGCGGGCCGAGGCCGACCGGGTGGCACTGACCATCCGCGACGACGGTCCGGGCCTGGCCCCGGCGATGGCCGCGCAGCTCTTCACGCCCTTTGCCACGGACAAGCCGCAGGGCCTGGGGCTGGGGCTGGTCATCTCGCGCGACATCGCCCGCGATTTCGGCGGCGAGCTGGAGGCGCTGCCCCCCGAGCCGGGCGCGGGGGCGGCCTTCCGCCTGACCCTGCCGCGTGCCGCATGAACGGGCCGGTGCGCCTCGTCGATGACGACGCCGACCTGTGCGAGGTCCTGGCCCAGACCCTCACCCTGGCCGGGCTGACGGTGGAACACTTCGCCGATGCGGCGACGGCGCTGGCGGGGCTGGACGGCGACTATCCGGGCATCGTGCTGTCGGACGTGCGCATGCCCGGCATGGACGGGCTGCAGCTCTTCGCGCATCTGCGCGGGCTGGACCCGGACCTGCCGGTGATCCTCCTGACCGGGCATGGCGACGTGGCCATGGCGGTCGCGGCGCTGCATCAGGGGGCCTATGACTTCCTCACGAAACCCGTCGCCGCGGATCGGCTGACCGCGTCGGTCGGCCGGGCGCTGTCGGCGCGGGCGCTGGTCCTGGAGAACCGCCGCCTGGCCCGCCGCGCCGGGCAGGAGGCCGTGCGGGTCGAACCGGCGCTGACGGGCGACAGCCCCGCCATGATCCATCTGCGCGACAGCCTGGACCGCCTGGCGGAGGCGCAGAGCGACGCGCTGATCCTGGGTCCGTCGGGGGCGGGCAAGTCGGTCGCGGCCCGCGCGATCCACCGGCTTGGCGGGCGGCGGTCGCGGGCGCTGATGGTGCTGGACTGCGCCGCGGTGGACGAGGCGGGCTTCGAGGCGCTGCTGCTGGGCGGACAGCCGCCGCGCGGGCCGCGCAGGCCGGGCCTGCTGGAACAGGTCCATCGCGGCATCCTGTGCCTGGAGGACGTGACCGCCCTGCCCGCCCCCCTGCAGGCCCGCCTGCTGGGCCTGGTCGAGGCCGGCGAATACTGGCCCGCGGGTACCGCCGCGCCGCGGCCGCTGTCGGTCCAGATCCTGGCCACCGCGACCGAGGACCCGCGGCCTGCCATGCATCCCGGCCTCTATTTCCGCCTGTCGCGCGCCGTGCTGCGCCTGCCGCCGCTGGCCGACCGGCGCGAGGACATCCCGGCGCTGTTCCGCCACTATCTCCAGGCCGCCGCCGACCGGCTGTCGCGGCAGGTGCCGCCCTTGACCGACCTGGTCCTGGCGCGGCTGGCGGCGCATGGCTGGCCGGGCAACCTGCGCGAGCTGCAGGCCTTCGCCGAGGCGCATGTGCTGGGCCTGACCCCTTGGGACGGGCCCGAAGGCGCGACCGACCGCCCCGCCCTGCCCGACCTGGTCGCCGCCTATGAGGCCGGGCTGATCCGCGAGGCACTGCGCCATACCGGCGGCAATGCGACCGGCGCCATGGCGCTGCTGCAGGTGCCGCGCAAGACCTTCTACGACAAGCTGACCCGCCACGGCATCCGCCCCGGCGACTATCGCGACTGAGCGACGAAAAATCTGCACGATCTGCAAATCAGGCAGTTGACCTTCCGCGACGCGATGCTTAGCTGGCTAACCATCGCCGCAACCGCATCGCAGGATCACCGCCCCATGGCGCAGGACAGCCCGATTCCCGACGACCCCGACACGCCGCGCGACGGCGTGCTGCTGGACCGGCTGCTGCTGGTCATGCGGCGGTTGCGCCACAGCTATGACCGGCACGCGCGCGAACTGGGGCTGACCTTGTCGCGGGCCCGCGCGCTGGCGACGCTGGCCCGCCATGACGGCGCCACCCAGGCCGAACTGGCGCAGCATCTGGCCATCGAGGCCCCGACGCTGAAACGCCAGATCGACGCGCTGGTGGCCGACGGCTTCGTCGAACGCCGCGCCGATCCGCATGACGCGCGCAAGACCGCGCTGATGCTGACCGCACGCGGCCGCGACAGTGCTATCATCGACTTCACCAACCGCCTGCGCCGCGACCTGCTGGAAGGAATCGGCCCCGCCGATCAGGCGCAGGCCACCGCGGTGCTGGAACGCATCGCCCAGAACATCGAACGGATCGACCGGCCATGACCGACACCGCCCCGCCGCCGCCGCCCCCCGCGCCCCATCCGCCGCTGCCGCCCCTGCGGGCGCTGGCCTACATGGCGGCGGCGACGGTCATCGGGCTGGCGCAGGGCCTCCAGCAGGGGATCGTCTCGACCAGCCTGCCCCAGATCGCGGGCGATCTGGGCATCACCACCACCACGGCCGCCTGGCTCCTGGCGATCTACATGATCCCGCGCGCGGCCCTGCCGGTGATGCTGATCAAGATCCGCACCCAGTTCGGCCTGCGCCGCTTTGCCGAGATCGGCATCATCGCCTATGCGGCGGTGGCGCTGGCCTCGATCTGGACGGTCGACTTCCGCTCGGCGCTGATCCTGCAGATGCTGGCGGGGATGGCCGCCGCGCCGCTCTCCACGCTGGCCTTCCTCTACATGCTGGAGCCGCTGTCGCCGCAGGCCAAGATGGTCCTGGGCCTGCCCTTGGCGCTGGTCGTGCTGATGGCGGGGCCGTCGCTGGCCCGCGTGGTCGGGCCGTCGCTGATCGGCGACGGGGGGCTGACGGCGGTCCACCTGACCGGGCTGGGCTTGGCGCTGGTCTCGCTGATGCTGGTCTTCCTGCTGCCGCTGCGCCCGGTGCCGCGCCAGAAGGTCATCGCGCCGATGGACTTCGTCAGCTTCCTCCTGATCGGGGCGGGCTTCGGCGGGCTGATCGTGGCGGGGGTGATGGGGCCGATCTACAACTGGACCGACGTCGCCTGGATCGGCTGGACGCTGGCCGGATCGGTGGCGGCGCTGGCCCTGGCGGGCGCGGTCGAACTGAACCGCCGCGCGCCGCTCCTGGACATCCGCTGGCTGGCCAGCCCGGCGATCCTGCACCTGACCGGGACGCTGTTCCTGTTCCGGCTGATCCTGTCGGAACAATCCGCGGGCGCCCCGCGCATGTTCCAGGTGCTGGGCGTCGCGCCCGAACAGATGACGGGCCTCTTCGCGGTCATCCTGACGGCCAGCCTGCTGGGCGCGCTGGCCTGCATCGCCTGGATGCGGCCGCATCGCGTGGCCGGGTTCCACCTGGTCGCGCTGCTGATGATCGCGGCGGGCGCGGCGCTGGATGCGGGGGCAAGCCTGGACACCCGACCCGCGCAGATGATCGTCAGCCAGGCCCTGATCGGCTTTGCGGCCATGCTGTTCATGCCGCCCGCGATGATGACCGGCCTGATCGCCGCCCTGTCGCGGGGGCCGCAATACATCCTGTCCTTCGTGATCGTCTTCATCTCGACCCAGAGCCTGGGCGGGGTGCTGGGATCGGGGCTGTTCACGACGCTGACCACCTGGCGTCAGGCCGCCCACCTGCAGGAGCTGTCGGCGCATCTCTCGGCCGCCGACCCGATCACCGCCCGCGCGCTGGCGGGCCGCGCGGCCCAGCTGGCCGCCCAGACCCCCGACGCCGCCGCCCGGCTGGCCCAGGCTGGGTCCGAACTGGCCGCCCGCGCCAGCGCCCAGGCCTGGGTCAGCGCCTATAACGACATCTATGCCCTGACCGCGGTGGCCGCGCTTCTGGCGGCGGCCCTGCTGATGCTTCACCTGTTGCGCGACGCGCTGGCCCTAAGGACCGCCGCCACGCCCGATACCGGAACCCGACCATGACCAAAGAGAACCGTCTTGCCACCGTCATCGCCCTGATCCTGGGCCTGGGGGGGGCGCTGCTGCTGCTCTATGCCTGGCACCTGCCGCCCTTCTCGGACGCCGCCCCCCGGACCGAGAACGCCTATCTGCGCGGCGAGGTCACCATGCTGGCCCCGCAGCTGTCGGGCAGCGTCACCGCGGTCGAGGTGGACGACTATCAGGCCGTCACCGCGGGCCAGGTCGTCGCCCGCATCGACGACCGCATCCCCCGCCAGCGCCTGGCCCAGGCCGAGGCGCAGCTGTCGGGCGCCCAGGCCGCGCTGAAGGTCGCCGAACAGGACGTGCTCTCCGCGGAGGCGGGCCTGCGCGCCGACCGGGCCGGGCTGGACGCCGCGGTCTCGGGGCTGGAGACGGCGCAGTCGCAGGCCGACCGTGCCGATCAGCTGCTGACGCGGGGGGTGACCTCGCAATCCTCGACCGACCAGGTGCAGCTGGCCCTGCAGCAGGCGCAGGCCGCCCGCACCCAGGCCGCCGCCAAGCTGGAGGTCCAGACCGAGGCGCTCAACTCGGCCCGCGTCGCGCTGGACGCCCGCAACGCCGACATCACCGCCGCCGAGGCCGCGGTCGAGCTGGCGCGGATCGACGTGCAGAACACCGTCATCCGCGCCCCCGCCGATGGCAGCCTGGGCCAGGTCTCGGTCCATGTGGGACAGTATGTGACGCCGGGGACCGCGCTGGTCCCGCATGTCGGCACCGATCTGTGGGTGGTCGCCAACTTCCGCGAGACCGCGCTGGCCGGGCTTCAGCCCGGCGCGGCGGTGGCCTTCACCGTGGACGCGCTGCCCGGCGCCGAGTTCACCGGCACCGTCGAGGCCCTCTCGCCCGCGACCGCCTCGGAATACAGCCTGATGGCGGGCGGCGCGACCTCGGGGAACTTCACCAAGATCGCGCAGCGCCTGCCGGTGCGCATCGCCATCGACCCCGGCCAGGACGTGGCCGGGCTGACCGCGGGCATGTCGGTCGTGGTGCGCGCGACGCCCTAACCCGCGTCCTGCACCCGGTGCCGCCGCCGTCGCCCCGCGATGCCGGCGGCCACCGCGCCCGCGATCTCGGCGCAGGCGGTGATGCCCTGCACGAAGGGCCGGTCATGCATCAGCCAAGGCAGCGCCACCAGGCACAGCCGCCCCGTGAAGGGCCCCGCGTCCAGCAGGCTGTAATCCTGCCCGATCTCGGGGATCTCCTGCCCGCGCGCCACCAGTTCGGCGCGCAGCGTGGGCCAGGGCAGGTCGGCGCTGTCCATGGCCTTCTGCCCGCGCGCGTCGATGAAGACGTCGAAGGCCTCCTCGCGCCCGTCCAGCACGATGCGGGTCGTGTCACCGTCGCGGCGCAGGTCGTAATCCTCGCCCAGGGCCAGCAGCGACAGCACCCCCGCATCGCGCAGCGCCAGCAGGCGGCGGATCGATTCGGGCGGCACCGCGGAATAGTTGTCGACAAAGACCTTGCGCAGCCCCGCATCGAAGCGCGCCCGGTCCTCCTCGGACAGGTCCGGGACGACCTCCTCCACCGCCTCGTGCATCCGCAGCAGCGCATAGCGCCAGCCGACCGTGACGCGGTCGCGGTGGTTGCGGACCACCTCGGCCAGGTTGTCGCGCGCCCACCGGAAGGGGCAGGCCGCGTTCCGGGCCGCGAAATAGGCCTCGGCAAAGCCGTCCGCATCCAGCCCGCCCAGACCCATGCGCAGCGCCCAGGCCGGATCGGCCTGCATGATCTCGGCGCGCATCAGCGCAAAGATCCCGTCCAGCCCCTCGCCCGCCGCGATCCGCGCGGCCATGGCCTGCGGCGTCGCCACCGCCAGCGGCAGATAGGGGATCGGGCAGTAGAAATCCGCCTCGGGCAGGATGCCGCTGCGCGACATCAGCACGATGCGCAGATCGCCGGCCTCGGGGTCGCGCTCGAAGACCAGGGGTGCGGCGTCGTCGCCCTCGTCGTGGAAGCGGCCATGCTGGCAGGCGACGGCCATGGCCGCGTCGATCGCGCTCAGCGAGGTGCCCATGACGCCGACCCGCGCGGGCGGGATCTCGGCCTCGATCAGGCCCGACCAGGGGCTGGGAAAGAAGCTGTCGCTGGCCTTGTCGGCGCCCGGAAAGCGGTGGCCGGTCGCGACGATCACCCGGTCGAACGGCCCCTCGGACCCCGCATCGGTGACGACCGACAGGCCCTCGGGCGCGGCGGTGACATCGCGCATCGCGGCCCCCTCGCGCAGGCGGATGTCATGGCCCGCCGCTCGCCCCTCGCGCACCAGCCCCGCCAGCCCCTCACGGTAATAGGCCCCCAGAAGCAGCCGCGGCGTGAAGCTGCGCCGGTCCAGCGCCTCACGCTCCAGCCCAAATTCGGCCAGCCGCGCATCGGACTGCGCGCGCAGCCAGTCCAGATAGGTGGGACCCACCGGCGGAATTTCGATGCTGGCGATGTTGGCCAGCATCATGCGGGTGGCGCTTTTCGGAGAATAGGGCATCCCCTGCCCGGCCACCGGCGCCTTCTCGAACAGGGTCACCGACAGGGGCGTGCCGGCGGCCAGCAGGGATTGCAGGGTATAGATGCCGGTGGGTCCGGTTCCGACGATCGCGATGCGCGGGGATGTGCTGTCCATGCCGCCGAACGCGCCGTGCGGGCGGACGTTCCGGCATCAAATGTCAGGCGTCACCGGCGGGATGCGAAAGTTCAGCCGCGCGACGGCCCCGCCCCGCGGACCTGTCACCAGGTCCAGCACCCCGTCCAGCGCGGTCGCGAACTGGCGCGCGACGATCAGCCCCAGGCTGTCCGTCCGCTCCAGCGAAAACCCCTGCGGCAGGCCCGGCCCGCGGTCCGCGATCTCCAGCCGCGCGGTGGTGGCGCCCGCGCGGTCGGGCGCGTCGGCGGCCAGGGTCACCGCGATATGCACCTGCCCGTCGGCCGAGGGGCCGTGCTCGATCGCGTTCATGGCCAGCTCGCTGGCGATCAGGCCCAGGGGCACGGCCGTGTCATGCGGCAGACCCACCGGATCGGCACGCACCTGCAGATCGACATTGCCGGCGCCGGTGACCTCGACCACGTCGCGCAGCACCGCCGACAGGTATTCCGCGCCGTCCAGAACCTGCATGTCGGGCGAATGCAGCCGCCGCTGCAGCATCGAGATGGATCGGATGCGCGTCTGCGCGGCGATCAGCGCCTGGCGCGCGGTGTCGTCGGCCACCGCCTGCCCCTGCAGCCGCAGCAGCGCCGCCACCGTCGAGAGGTTGTTCGAGATCCGGTGCTGCAGCTCCGAGAACATCAGGCTGCGCGCATGGGCCAGCGCCGTGGCGCGCTGCTCGGCCGCCTGCCGCTTGCGCAGCGCCCGCTTCGCGGCGGTCAGGAACAGCACGTCCGTGCCGATGATCAGCAGATAGAAGCCCAGGGCCAGGATTGCGCCCGGCGTCAGCGCGAGGCTGTTCAGCGGCAAAACGAAGGCATGCCACGCGATGACGCCGCACACCGCCCCCACCACCAGCCCCGACCGCAGCGACGAGAAGACCAGCGTCAGCATGACCGCCGGAAAGAAGGTCAGGAAGGGAAAGCCCGGCGGCAGCACGTCGTCCAGCGCGTAACGCAGCGCGGTCGACACGGCCACGGCCAGCGTCGCGAAGACGATCTCGTGGCGCGGCGAACGTCGCGCCAGCAGCGCCCCCTCCAGCCCGCGCATCAGCCGGTTGCGCAGCCGCGCGGCAAGGATCGGTCTGCGGCCTGTCATGATCCCCCCTGCGCGCCCGGTGATTCGGGCGATTGAACCCTAGCAGGAATGATGACGGGGGGAACGCCCTGCCCCTGCGTCACCTCAGTCGTCACCGAACAGGCCCGGCGACATCTCCTGCCAGAAGGCGGCGATGCGGGCGGCGTTCAGCGGCGACATCCAGCCGTGGCGCTCGAAGTCGGCGCGGGCGGCGCGGTCGGTCAGCTGGCTGACGAACAGGCGGCGGTCGGCGTCGCGCTGCGTGGGGGTGCGGGCGCGGATCACCTCCTGGATGCGGCGCAGCCGTTCGGCCTGCGGGCTGGGCGCGGGTTCGGCCGGCGCCGGGTCGGGCGTCTCGAACCGCCCCTCCAGCGCGGCGCTCAGATAGCCGACCTTGCTGACCACGTTGCGCCGCCCCTCGACGTAATCCAGCTTGGCCGCGACCTGCGCCTCGCCATGCGAGGCCAGCCACTGCCGCGCCAGCCGGTCGCCGACGCCCAGCTCGCGCAGCCGCGCATAGACCGCGCCGTGGCGCGCGCCCTCCCCGTCATCCATGTCCAGGATGGCCAGCTGCGGGTTCTCGCGGATCAGGAAGCGGATCTGCGTGACGGCGCGCCCCTGCTTGCGGATGTCGGGGGTCAGGATGATGTTGCTGGTGCGGTTCACCTCGGCCACGGCGGGCTTGATGATCTTGGCGTTCAGCTGCTTGAAGACCTCGTAATAGGCCGACCCCTCGACCCCCATCAGGCGGCGGAACAGGTCCAGGTCCCACCAGCCCGTCGATCCGGTCCGCACGAAGCGGTAGCAGTTCTCATAGAGCGCCAGCGCATGCCCCGAGGTGAAGCGCCGCTGCATGTTCAGGTTGATCAGCGCAAAGACCTTGGGGTCGTGCAGCTTCTCGGCCAAGGCCGGGGAATAGGCGTATTCGCACACGCCCCCCTTCAGCTTGGCATAGCTCAGCAGGCTGGAGACCCCCCATTCCTGGCGGCCCTTCTCGTCCAGCATGTCCCATTCCGCGACCGTCTCGACCAGGCCGCGCAGCGACTGCTTCAGCGTGTCCATGTCGTTGCTGTTGTAGCCGATCATCAGGCACAGGGTGCGCGCGTCGATCTGGTGGCTCGGGCGCGTGGTCAGCGTGTCATAGGCGTTCAGCAGCAGGACATTGGACAGCTTGCGCTGCAAGAGCGTCAGCTTGCCCGAGACGTGGATCGCGGCCACGTGCTTCTTGACAGCACCGCGGCGCAGCGCGCCCGACAGCTGATCGCGGGGAATGTCGTCCATGGTCCTGCCCGGCGCCTCTGTTGCGCTCTCTCCTGCCCCATGCTGCCCCAAAAGGCACCCGTTCACAAGCGCGTTGCAGGCACCATCGGACGGCCGCGCCACGTCCCGGAAACGGGCACCCATGCGGTCGGGGGTCTCCGGAAGGGTGCCCGTTTCCGGGACCGGCAGGTCGCTTCGGGTCCGGTTTCGGCCCATCTCCGCGCCTTCGGGCCTCCATCCCGCCGATGGGAGCCCCTCCTCCCGAGAATCAGCCCCGCTGCCCCCGTATCCGGGCACCCGCCGTCCCGAATGCGGGTGCCATTTAAACCGTAAACGGGTTCCGGATTGCCGATAAACTTATAAAATAAAACAATATTTCGTTCTCAAAGATTCTAAAGCCCTTATACTTCTTACAAGCTTTGTGGGGTCTTTTTGCATCGAACAGGGCAGGGTTTCGCCGCGAAACCGGCCTTCGGGATTCCCATGCGAGGGTTGATGTGCGATAGTTTGCGAGGGACGCGTCCCCAATCGATACATCGCAGCAGGAACGAGATGTCAGGCAAAGAGCCTCTTCCCCCCTATTTCAACATCGATCCCGCCCGCGCCGCGCACCGCCTGTCCGAGCCGATCGGCACCGCCCGATTCGCCAAGGCCGCCGCCTTCGCGGCCCGGGGGCGGCAGGATCTGGCGGAGCGCGGCTATGCCCCGGACGGCCGCAAGCGCCTGCGCCGCTTCTCGACCTGGGAGGTGTGCCGTTACCTGATCCCGGTCGCGACCGCCCATTTCCGCCGCGTCCTGCGCAAGCATCCCGACCTTCCGCAGGGCGTTGGCGAGGGTAATTCGAAATGGTTCACGCTGGAGGACGTGCTGCGCCTGCGCGACCACTTCGCCCAGGAGGGTGCGGCCGACCGGGAATACCGCCCCTGGCGCCCCGAGGGCCTGCCGGCCAAGGTGCTGGCCGTCGCCAACTTCAAGGGCGGCGTGGGCAAGACCTCGACCGCCGCGCATCTGGCCATGTCGGCCGCGCTGGACGGCTACAAGGTACTGGTGATCGACCTGGACAGCCAGGGCAGCATGACCTCCATCATGGGCGGGCAGGTCAGCGACGAATGGTCCACCGCCTTCCCGCTGCTGGCCCGCGACTACGCGCTGGCGCTCCAGGATGAGAACCGTGTCCGCGAGGCATCCGGGCGCCCTGCCCTGCCCTTCGACGAGACGCTGACCGAGGCCCTGGGCATCGGCGCCCGTGACCTGATCCAGAAGACCCACTGGCCGAACATCGACCTGCTTGGCGCGCAGCTGAACCTCTACTGGGCCGAGTTCCAGGTGCCGGTCTGGCGCATGGGCGTGCGCGGCTGGCCGCTCTGGGACGCGCTGTCGAACGGGCTCGCGCGCGACGGGGTGCTGGACGACTATGACATCGTCATCATCGACACGCCCCCGGCCCTGGGCTACCTGACCATCAACGCGCTGGCCGCCGCCGACATCCTGCTGGTGCCCTTGGGCGCGACCTTCCTGGAGTTCGACTCGACCGGGCGCTTCTTCGACATGCTCTATTCGACCTTCGCCAGCGTCGAGGATGGAGAGAACAGCGCCCGCCGCCGCGACGGCCTGCCCGAGATGCGCTTCGAATGGGACGCGGTCCGCGCGATCATCACCCGGTTCGAGGCCGGTCAGCAGACCGATCTGGCCAATGTGATCCAGGCCTATTTCGGCGACTTCATGACCACTTACCGGCAGGAGCTGACCGCCATGGTCGGCCAGGCCGGAGAGCAGGTGAACGGCATCTACGAGGCCGATTACCGCGAGTTCAACCGCGACACCTATGTCCGGGGGCGCGAGACCTTCGACCGCACCTGGGCGGAGGTCAAGGAGCTGATCCTGGGCGCGTGGTGGCGCGACCTTCAGATGGCAGAGCAGGACGCAGAGGAGCCCGGACATGGTTAAGCGCAGGCGGCTGGAGACCCCCAGCACCGACGATCTGGACAGGATCGAGGCGCAGTTTCGCAGCGAAACCTTCGATCGTTCCGGCGCCGCCCGGGGCGTGGCGCCCATCGCGCAGGTCGCCGCCGACAGCGCGGCCCATGTCCAGACCGCGGGCGGCGATGCCCGCGCCGCCCGCGCGCGGGCCGAGGCCGATGCCGCGCGGCTGGAAGAGGCGCGTCAGGCCGGACTGCTTATGGTCGAGCTGCCGGTGGCGGCCATCGACGCGGATGCGATGATCCGCGACCGCATGACCATGGGCGAGGCCGAGATGATGGAGCTGCGCCAGTCGATCGCGGCGCATGGGCTGCGGCTGCCGATCGAGGTCTTCGCGCTGGAGGGCGAGGGCAGGGAGGGTCACACCCACGGCCTGCTGTCGGGCTATCGCCGGCTGCTGGCGACGCGGGCGCTGCTGGAGCTGACGGGGCAGGACCGCTATCGCACGATCCGCGCCATCGTCCGGCCGCGCGAGGAGGCGGGCGGGGCCTTCGTGTCGATGATCGAGGAGAACGAGGTCCGCGAGAACCTGAGCCATTTCGAGCGGGGCCGCATCGCGGTGATCGCCGCCAATCACGGCGCCTTCGCCAATACCGAGGATGCGGTGGACCGGCTGTTCGCCAGCGGGTCCAAGGCCAAGCGGTCCAAGATCCGGTCTTTCGCGCTGATCTTCGAGGAGCTGGGCGACATGCTGGAGTTCCCCGAACAGCTGACCGAGCGGCGCGGGCTGCAGCTGGCGACCGCGCTGCGGCAGGGAGCCGAGGCGCAGCTGCGTCAGGCCCTGTCCCATGCCAGCCCCCCGGATGCCGAGGCCGAATGGGCGGTCATCGAGCCGGTGATCCGCCGCGAGGAGCAGGGCATCCGCGACCCGGCCCGCGGCGGGCGGCCCAAGCGGGCGGCGTCGCCCCGCGCGCCGGTCCATGGCTGGATCGACGACCAGACCCTGCGGACCTCCAGCGGGGTGACGATCCGGCGGTCCTCGGACGGGCGCGGGCATCTGCTGCGGCTGGAGGGGGACGTGCTGACCGCCGACCTGATGGACAGCCTGATGCTGGAGATCCGCGCGCTGCTGGAGCGCTGACGGTTTCGCCGCGAAACCGCGGGGCAGGGGGCCGGACCCCCGCGCGCCGCGGAGAGGAAAGGGACGACCATGGACGAGGACGACAGCCCGGCCCGCCCGCGCCTGACCAGCGACACGCGTCAGGCGGGCTGGCGGCGGGCCAATCCGCTGAAATACAGCGCCCATCTGGAGGTGCAGAAGGCGCTCGCCTCGGGCGCCCTGGTCCGGCAGCCCTGCGAGGTCTGCGGGGCCGTTGCGGTGGACGCCCATCACGACCGCTATGACCGGCCGTTGGAGGTGCGCTGGCTGTGCCGCAGGCACCATATCCGCCTGCATCACTATGGCGAGGACATGTTCCCGGTCAGACGGCAGGCCGACGAACAGACATAATTCTCCATGAAATCATCAGGATGACCGATCTGGGAGAATAATAATCTCTTTTCACGACCGAAATAGGCGTTTTTATTCTGTTGCTAAACACGACTTTCTCGGTCGTTATTACGGTATGGAAACGCCGCATGCGGCCTGCAACGAAAGGGAAGACCCGATGACCTCGACCCATGCCCTGACCGAGCCCCGCCCGACGCTCTGCGCGGTCACGCTGATCGACCGGCGCACCGGGCGTCCGCATCGCGTGAACGGCGCCGCCCTGGTGGCGCTGAGCCGCGATCCGCATGCCGCCTCGGCCGACCTGCTGACCGGGCGCGACCCGCTGATCTGGTCGACCCGCATCCAGCCCCTGACCGCCGCGGCGCGCTGATGCGCAGCCTCCGCACCCGAAAGGACCGACCCATGCAGATCGTCACCATCTCGACCGGCACCCGCTCCTCGGCGCAGGGGCCCGAGGTCTCCACGGCCCCGGACGGGCGCGTCACCGTCCAGACCGGACGCGGCACGCTGACCGGCTGGCCCGTCGGCCGCCTGACGCCCACCGGCATCTGACCCCGCCGTCCCGTCGGCCGTCCTGTCGCCGGCGGGACCGCGCCATCCCCATTCCGATCCACGTCACGAGGACCCCGATGTTTCTTCGCCCCCTTGCCCTTGCGCTGGTGCTGCTGGCGCCCGCGGCCCAGGCCCAGAGCCTGCTGAACGTCAGCTATGACCCCACGCGCGAGCTGTATCGCGAGTTCAACGAGGCCTTTGCCGCCCATTGGGAGGCCGAGGGCAACCCGGCCCCGCAGATCGAGACCAGCCATGGCGGCTCGGGCGCGCAGGCGCGCTCGGTCATCGACGGGCTGGCGGCGCAGGTGGTGACGCTGGCCTTGGCCTCGGACATCGACCAGATCGCGGCGACGGGCAAGCTGCCGGAGGACTGGCAGACGCGGCTGCCGCACAATTCCAGCCCCTACACCTCGACCATCGTGTTCCTGGTGCGCGACGGCAACCCCAAGGGCATCCGCGATTGGGGCGACCTGACCGCCGAGGGCGTCGAGGTCATCACGCCCAACCCCAAGACCAGCGGCGGCGCGCGCTGGAACTATCTGGCGGCCTGGGCCTGGGCCGAGAAGAACGGCCTCGACCCGGCCGAGTTCCTGGGCCAGATATTCGCCAACGTGCCGGTCCTGGACACGGGCGCACGCGGCGCGACCACGACCTTCGCGCAGCGCGGCATCGGCGACGTGCTGCTGGCCTGGGAGAACGAGGCCTATCTGGCGCTGGAGGAGCTGGGCGAGGACCAGTTCGACATCGTGGTGCCCAGCCTGTCGATCCTGGCCGAGCCGCCGGTGGCGCTGGTCGATGCCAACATCGCCGATGACGCGCAGCGCGCGCTGGCCACGGCCTATCTGGAATACCTCTATTCGCCGGAAGGGCAGGCGCTGGCCTTCAAGCACTTCTACCGGGCCTGGGACGACAGCGCCGCCGACCCCGAGGATGTCGCCCGCTTCCCCGAGCTGGAGCTGGTCACCATCGACGAGATGGGCGGTTGGGCCAAGCTGCAGCCCGAGCATTTCGGCGACGGCGGCATCTTCGACCAGATCTACGTGGCGAAATGAGCGGCAGGCCCCTCGTCAGCCGCACGGCGATGCCCGGTCTCGGCCTTTCGGCCGGGATCACCCTGTTCATGCTGACGCTGGTGGTGTTCCTGCCCATCGGCGCACTGCTGTGGAAGGGGGCCCAGTTCGGGCCCGCCGCCATCTGGGACACGATCAACCGCGAACGGGTCTGGGCGGCGCTGTGGCTGTCCTTCCGGCTGTCCTTCCTGGCGGCCTGCTTCAACCTGGTCTTCGGCGTCATCCTGGCCTGGGTTCTGGTCCGCTACCGCTTTCCGGGGCGGCGCATCGTCGATGCCGCGGTCGATCTGCCCTTCGCCCTGCCCACCGCCGTGGCGGGCATCGCGCTGACCGCGCTCTATGCGCCGAACGGGGTGCTGGGCAGCCTGGCCGGTGATCTGGGCTGGCGCATCGCCTATACGCAATGGGGGATCTGGCTGGCCCTGGTCTTCGTGGGCCTGCCCTTCGTCACGCGCACCGTCCAGCCGGTGATCGAGGAGATCGAGACCGAGGTCGAGGAGGCGTCCGCCACGCTCGGCGCCAGCCGCGCGCATACGCTGCGCCGCGTGATCGCGCCGATGCTGATGCCCGCGGCGCTGACCGGCTTCGCGCTGTCGCTGGCGCGTGCGGTCGGCGAATACGGGTCGGTCATCTTCATCGCGGGCAACATCCCGCTGCGCACCGAGATCGCCCCCCTGCTGATCGTGATCCAGCTGGAGGAGTACAATTACGGCGCCGCCGCCGCGATCGGCCTCGCGATGCTGGCCATCAGCTTCGCCATGCTGCTGGCGATCAACCTCATCCAGATCTGGTCACGCCGGAGGATCGGTCATGTCTGACGCCACCCACGCCTTCCGCCGCGCGACCGAGGAGGCCCCCCTGGCCCGGTGGGCGCTGATCGCCGTCGCGGTGGGGGGGCTTCTGCTTCTGGTCGGGGCGCCGCTGGTCGCGGTCTTCGCCGAGGCCCTGTCGCGGGGCTGGGCCGCCGCGGTGGAAGGCCTGGCCAGCCGCGACGCGCAGGCCGCGATCCGCCTGACGCTGCTGATCACCGCCATCGCCGTGCCGCTGAACGCGGTCTTTGGCATCGCGGCCGCCTGGTTCATCACCAAGTTCGACTTTCGCGGCAAGGCCTTCCTGATCACGCTGATCGACCTGCCCTTCAGCGTCAGCCCGGTCGTGGCGGGCCTGTGCATCGTGCTGCTGTTCGGGGCGAACTCCGCCATCGGCGGCTGGCTGGTGGCCAGCGGCCATCCGATCGTCTTCGCTGTGCCGGGCATCGTCCTGGCCACGGTCTTCGTGACCTTCCCCTTCGTCGCGCGCGAGCTGATCCCCGTGATGATCGAGCAGGGCCGCGCCGAGGAGGAGGCCGCGCTGACGCTCGGCGCCTCGGGCTGGCGGGTGTTCCGCACGGTGACCCTGCCCAACATCCGGTGGGCGCTGCTCTACGGCACGCTGCTCTGCACCGCCCGCGCGATGGGCGAGTTCGGCGCCGTGGCCGTCGTCTCGGGCAAGATCCGCGGCCAGACCGCGACCATGCCGATCACCATCGAGATGTTCTACAACGAATACCTGTCGGTCGCGGCCTTCTCCATGGCGGCGACGCTGACGGGGCTGGCACTGCTGACGCTGCTGCTGAAGACCGCGCTGGAACTGCGCCATGCCGACGCGCTGTCGGCCACCCGCCGCCATTAGGGAAGGACTACCCATGCATATCCAGATCGACGAGATCGCCAAGGAATTCGGGACCACCACCGCGCTGCACCCGGTGTCGCTGTCCATCCCCTCGGGGGCGCTGGTGGCGCTGCTGGGGCCGTCGGGTTCGGGCAAGACCACGCTCCTGCGCATCCTGGGCGGGCTGGAGTTCCCGACCTCGGGGCGGGTGCTGTTCAACGGCCAGGACGCCACAGGCCTGTCGGTGCAGGACCGCCGCGCGGGGTTCGTGTTCCAGTCCTATGCCCTGTTCCGGCACATGACCGTCTTCGAGAACATCGCCTATGGCCTGCGCGCCCGGCCCCGCGCCAGTCGCCCCCCCGAGGCCGAGATCGAGCGTCGGGTGCTGAAGCTTCTGGACCTGATCCAGCTGCCGCAGATCGCCTCGCGCTATCCGACGCAGCTGTCGGGCGGCCAGCGCCAGCGCGTGGCCCTGGCCCGGGCGCTTGCGATCGAGCCGCGGATGCTGCTCTTGGACGAGCCCTTCGGCGCGCTGGACGCCAAGGTCCGCAAGGAGCTGCGCCAGGGCCTGCGCGACATCCATGACGAGACCGGGCTGACCTCGGTCTTCGTGACCCATGACCAGGACGAGGCGATGGCGCTGGCCGATCTGGTCGTGGTCATGTCGATGGGCCGGATCGAGCAGATCGGCAAGCCTGCCGACATCCGCGCCCGGCCCGCCACCGATTTCGTGCGCGACTTCATCGCCGCCTAACAGGGCGCGAACGCAGACCGCCCGACGGGCCGGAAGCACGCCGCTTCCGGCCCGTCGTCGTCAGGGGGCGGGGCAGGGGGGGATGAATCTTCTGCATGGGCGGGCTGCGGCCACCGCGATCTTCCAGGATCGGGCCGGCCTTTGGAATCGCCCGGACGGGCGCGGTGCGGTAATAAACGACTGCACAAGTCGTGTATTAGACCGACGCATTCCAGAGGGGACCGACATGACCCGCAAGATCCGCCTTGGCGCCTTCCTTCCCGGCGGCGGCCAGCATATCGCCAGCTGGCGCCATCCCGACCAGCCCGCCGACGGCGCCGTCGACCTGCAGTTCCATGTCGATCTGGCGCGCGAGGCCGAACGGGGCCTGTTCGACGCCTATTTCCTGGCTGACGGGCTGTCCGTCACCACGACCGAAGGCGGCGCGGCCCGCGTCGCGGGGCTGGAGCCGCTGACACTGTTCGCGGCGCTGTCCACGCAGACCACGCATCTGGGCTTCATCGCCACCGCCTCCACCACCTATGAGGAGCCCTACAACACCGCGCGCAAATTCGCCTCGCTGGACCTGATCTCGGGCGGGCGCGCGGGGTGGAACGTGGTGACGACCGCGACGGAAAGCTCGGCGCGCAACTTCAACCTGGACCGCCAGCACCCCCATGCGCATCGCTATCAGCGCGCGGCCGAGCATGTGGCGGTGGTGCGCAAGCTGTGGGACAGCTTCGAGGATGACGCGTTCATCCGCAACAAGGAGAGCGGCGCCTTCATCGACCGGGCCAAGCTGCACCGCGCCGACCACCGGGGCGCGCATTTCAGGGTCGAAGGCCCGCTGAACGTCGCGCGCTCCCCGCAGGGGCATCCGGTCATCGTGCAGGCCGGCCAGTCCGAGGACGGCCGGGGGCTGGCGGCCGCCACCGCGGAGGTGATCTTCACCGCCCATTCGCGCATCGGCACCGCGCAGGCCTTCTATGCCGACATCAAGGCGCGGGTTGCGGGGCAGGGGCGCGACCCGGACCATGTGCTGATCATGCCGGGCGTTTCGCCCTTCGTCGGCCGGACCGAGGCCGAGGCGCGCGAGAAATACGACCGCCTGACCGCCCTGATCCTGCCCGAGGAGGGCATCGCGCTGCTCAATGGTCTGACCGGCGGCACGCTGGACCTGACCGGATATGACATCGACGGCCCCCTGCCGCCCGCGCCTCCCACCGAAGGCATGAAGTCGCGCCAGGCCCTGATCCGCCAGATCGCGGACGAGAACGGCTATTCCATCCGCCAGCTCTACGAATGGGTCGCCTCGGCGCGCGGGCATTACACCATCGTGGGCAGCGCCATCCAGGTGGCCGACATGCTGGAGGAATGGTTCACCGGGGGTGCAGCCGACGGGTTCAACATCCTGCCGCCCTGGCTGCCCACCGGCCTGACCGATTTCGTGGATCTGGTGATCCCGGAGCTGCAGCGGCGGGGCCTGTTCCGCACCGCCTATGAGGGCCGGACCCTGCGCGCGAATCTGGGCCTGCCCTTCCCGGTGAACCGCCACGCCGCCGCGCGTGCGGCCGCCCAGGCCGCGGAGTGACGCCATGACGCTTCAGAATCTCGACACCCCCGCCCGCCGGGCCCGCGCGATCCCCGCGCCGCCTGTCCGCGCCTTCCTGTCCCGCTACGGGCTGGTCATCGCCTTCCTGGCCCTGTGACAGGTGGCGGGCCGCGCCGGATGGGTCAGCCCGGCCGTGTTCCCGCCGCTGGACCGGATCGCGGTCGCGCTGTGGACGGGCCTCGCCAGCGGCGCGCTGCTGGACGACATCGCGATCAGCCTGCAGCGGGCGGGCCTGGCCTTCGGCGCGGCGGTGGGTCTGGGCATCCCCTTGGGCCTGCTGATGGGGCAGCTGCGCCCGGTGGAACGCGCGCTGGACCCGATCCTGCAGATCTTCCGCCAGACCTCGGCGCTGGCGCTCTATCCGGTGTTCATCCTGCTGATGGGCCTGGGAGAGACCTCCAAGGTCTTCGTGATCTTCTGGGCGACGCTGTTCCCGATCCTGCTGGCGACCATCGGCGGCGTGAAGCAGGTCGACCGCAAGCTGGTCGAGATGGCCGAAAGCTATGGCGCGACCCGCCTGCAGGTGTTCCGCCGGGTGATCCTGCCCGCCTCGGTGCCCGCCATCTTCGTGGGCCTGCGCCTGTCGGCCACGACCGCGCTCCTGCTGCTGATCGCGGCCGAGATGATCGGCGCGAACAAGGGCATCGGATTTCAGGTCATGAATGCCCAGTACAATTTCCAGATCCCGCTGATGTTCGCGGCCATCTTCCTGATGGCGGGCCTGGGTCTGGCCGCCAACGGCATCCTGGTCCTGCTGCAGCGGCGGCTGTGCCGCTGGTCGCAGGACTGATCCCGCCCATTCTTCTCAAAGGAACCATCATGGTCATTCGTATCACCACCGTCGCCCTGCTTCTGTCCACCGCCGCGCAGGCCGAGGACGTCACCCTGCGCTATCTGGCCAGCCATGGCGGCCTCGGCGCGCATGAACTGGCCGAGGAGCTGGGTTACTTTGAGGGCACCGGCATCACGCTGGAAAACGTGGGCTATGCCTCGGGCGGGCCGGAATCGCTGATGGCGCTGGCCGGAGGCTCGGTCGAGATCGGCTCGGCCGCGACCTCCGCCGTGCTGAACTCCATCATCGGCGGCAACGACTTCGTCGCGGCCTATCCGACCCAAGGCATCAACGATCAGGTGCAGTCGATCTTCTACGTGCTGGAGGACAGCCCGATCCGGGGGGTCGCGGACCTGGAGGGCAAGACCGTCGCCGTGAACACGCTTGGCGCGCATCTGGACTATACCGTGCGCGAGGCGCTGCATCAGGCGGGCCGGGACCAGGCGGCCGTCAATCTGGTGACCGTGCCCGGCCCGCAGCTGGAACAGGTGCTGCGGTCGGGTCAGGTCGATGTCGCGGCCTTCGGCTATTGGCAGACCACCTTCGAGGGGGCGGCGCGGCAGGGCGGCGGCCTGCGCGCGATCTTCGACGATACCGACGTTCTGGGAGAGATCGCCGGCGGCTTCACCGTGCTGCGCCGCGATTGGGTCGAGGCCCATCCCGAGGCCGCGCGCATCTGGGTCGAGCAATCGGCCCGCGCGCTGGATTACGCCCGCGAGAACCCCGAGGAGACGCGCGAGATCCTGGCCCGCGCGCTGGAGGAGCGGGGCGAGAACCCCGAGGTCGCGGCCTTCTTCGCGGGCTACGGCGTGCGCGAGGGCGGGCGCGCCATCCCGCGCGACATCGACTTCTGGGTCGAGGTGCTGGAGCGCGAGGGCAAGGTTGCGCAGGGTCAGCTCTCCGCGGCCGACATCCTGCTCTCCGACGACACGGTGGCCGCGAAATAAGCGTCGCCACGATCCGCGGCGAGGTCGCCGTGCGCGGCCTGTCGAAATCCTATCCTCTGAACGGGGTGATGCGTCCGGTGCTGCGCGGGCTGGACCTGACGGTCGCGGGCGGCGAGGTGCTGGCCATCGTCGGCCCCTCGGGCTGCGGCAAGACCACGCTGCTGCGCCTGCTGGCGGGGCTGGAGGCGCCCGACCGGGGCGAGGTGCTGATCGACGGGCGGCCCGTGGCGGGCGTGGGGGCCGAACGCGCGGTGATCTATCAGGAGCCGCGCCTGCTGCCTTGGCTTTCGGTGCTGGACAACGTGGCCTTCGGGCTGGACCTGCGCGGCGTGCCCCATGCCGAGGCCCGCGAGCGGGCCCGCCAGTCGATCCGGCTGGTCGGGCTGTCCGCCTTCGAGGGGGCCTGGCCGCGCCAGCTGTCGGGCGGCATGGCGCAGCGCGTAGGCATCGCCCGCGCCCTGACCGTGCACCCCGAGATCCTGCTGCTGGACGAACCCCTGGGCGCGCTGGACGCGATGACCAAGCTGACCATGCAGGAGGAGCTGACCCGCATCTGGCGCGAGGAGGGCGTGACCATGATCCTAGTCACCCACGACCTGGAGGAGGCGATCTTCCTGGCCGACCGGGTGCTGGTCCTGTCGGCGGACGGCACGGCGCCCGCGCTGCTGCCGGTCGATCTGGCGCGGCCGCGCGAGCGCAGCGCGCCGGGCTTCGTGGCGATGCGCCGGGCGCTGATGGCGCGGTTCGGCCTGCATTGAGGACAAGGGCCGGCCGCCGCGCCGAGGGGGCGGGCGGCCGGAGTGACCGGCCCGGAGGGAGAGGACCGGGCCGGATCGGGGTCAGGCCAGGATGAAGTCGTCCTCGGCCAGCTGCGACAGGCGGGTGTTCTCCAGCGTCAGCACGTCCTCGTCGCCAAGCGCGATGACCGTGTTGCGCCCGATCTGGGTGGCGGCGTCCCACAGGTCGGCCATGTCGTCGAACAGATCGCCCGCGAACTCGATCACGTCGGCGGGGCGGAAGTCCAGGATGCGGTCCATGCCGAAGCCTTCGGCGAAGACGAAGCGGTCCGCCCCCGACCCGCCGGTCAGCGCGTCGTCGCCCGCGCCCCCCGTCAGGGTGTCGCGGCCCGCGCCGCCCTCCAGGCGGTTCGCGCCCCCGTCCCCCGTCAGCCGGTCCGCAAAGCCCGAGCCGATCAGGTTCTCGATCGAGATCAGCACCTCGCCGGTGACGACGCCGTTGACCGGTCCCTGCGCATGCCCGCCCGAGGCCGTGCCCGCGCCCAGGTCGATGCGCACGCCCGCATCGCTGCCCACATAGGAGGCCGTGTCATTGCCCGCGCCCCCGTCCAGCCAGTCATAGCTGGCCCCGCCGATCAGCAGGTCGTCGCCCGCCTCGCCGAAGGCCACGTCCGCGTCGCGGCCCATGTCCAGCGTGTCGTTGCCCGCGCCGCCGTTGAACCAGTCGCCGCCGCCCAGACCCCGCAGCAGGTTGTCGGCATCGTTGCCGATGAAGCGGTCGATGCGGTCGTTCGATCCGATCAGGTTCTCGATCGAGCTGAACGTGTCGCCGGTGGCGGTGCCGCCATAGGCCTCGTTGCGGGCCAGGTTCACCAACAGCTGGAACGGGCTCTCGCGGCTGTAATCGACCGTGTCGATGCCGTCGCCGCCGCGGAAGGCGTCCTGGCCCGCGCCGCCGCGCAGCAGGTCGTCGCCGGTGCCGCCCTGCAGGATGTCGTCGCCCGCGCCGGCCTCGATCGTGTCATTGCCCGCCCCGCCGACCAGCAGGTCGGCCCCGTCCTGCGATTCGACCGCGTCGGGGGGCGTGGGCTGGGTGTTGTTCTGGTCGCGGCTGGCCAGTAGGTCCAGACCGCCGATGATCAGGTCGTCCCCCGCGCCGCCCTGGATGGTGTCGCGCTGATTGCCGCCGTCCAGCGTGTCGTTGCCCGCCCCGCCGATCAGCAGGTCGTCGCCGTCAAAGCCCGCGACGCGGTCGTTGCCCGCATTGGCGATCAGTTCGTTGTCGCCCGCATTGCCCAGGACGACGTCGGCAAAGCGGCTGCCGATGCCGCGTTCGATGATGTATTCCCCCTGATCGGCATTGTGGCCGTCAAAGATCGCCACGTTGTCCTGATGCCCGTTCACGCTGGACCAGCGCCCGGCGCGCAGGTCCAGCACCGTGCGGTCGGTCGAGCCGGAGAAGTCCAGCGTGTCCGTGCCGCCCGTGTCGTGGATCACGAAGCCCGCATCGTTGGCCCCCCCTTCGGCGGCCAGGACGAAGCTCGTCTTGGTCGCGCCGAAGCCGTAGACGTCGTCGCCGGTGTTCAGCTGGATGTCCTGATAGGTCCGCGTGCCCTGCGCATCCACGGTGGAGAAGAAGCGGCGGATCACCGCCTCGATGTCGGCCATCATCGGCGTCGTCGCGAACCAGCGCGAGGTGGCGCCCACGTTGATGCCGTCATTGTAGGACATCATCGAATAGCGCTGCTGGTCATAGACCCAGATCGCCTGGTGCAGATAGGTGATCTGGTCGCCCGCGGGACCGGCATAGTTGTAGAAGCCCGGATGGTTCAGGCCGAATTCATGGCCGAATTCATGGATGAACGTGTCGAAGATGTAGCCGCCCGGTTCGGTCAGGAAGGGCTCGGTGTCGTGGAACTTCTGCCCCACGCTGACCAGCCGCCCGGCGGAGAAGGCCGAACCGTCGTTGCGCTCTCCGACCTCGGGGCTGACGACGGTCAGGTATTCGTCGCCGGTCACCAGCTCGAACTGCAGCGGCGTCACCGCCGACCAGGCCGCGAGCGCCCCCTCGGCCGCGGCGCGGTAGCCGGGATGGTTGTTCAACTCCTCCAGGTTCACGGTGATCGGCTCGGCCGCCATGGCCGGCGTCAGCGGCCGGTTCAGGCTGCCGAGACGGTCCATGAACGCCTCGTAGTCGGTCGACTTGCCGAAGGGGTTCTCGGGGGTCTGGTCGATCTGCTGCCAGTCCTCGGCGGTGAAGGGGTCGGCGCGCGGCACATAGGGGACGGGCACGACGGTGGGGTTGGCAAAGGCCTCCTCCAGCGCCTGGTGGTCCTGGGGCGTGTTCATGACGCAAATCACGCACATGGCGGTTCTCCTGTCTGTCGGACTTTTTCTTGGTGATGCAGGTCACGGGACTTGCACGATGTGCAGGCTGCGCGCGTTGCCGCTGTTCCCGCAACGGTTGTGACGACCCGGTCGCGGCCATGCGCTGAAAGGCGCCATACCGCGCGGTTCGAAACGACGGTTTCCTGCTCATGACGCTAGGGCATCCGGCCGGCGGATGGGCCGCCCTGCGCGGAACCGGCCTGTGGCGCGGCCCGTTCCCTAGGGTCCGGGCGATCGTCGCCCGGCGCGTCAGGAAAGACCGACCATGCCCGATTCCCAGCCCCGCCCCTCCCAGCCCCGCCCCTCCCAGCCCCGCGAATCCCGGACCGCCGCCGGTCCTTTGGAGCAGGCCGACAAGGATGCCGCCGCCGATGCCGCGCGCCATCGCCACCATCCCGTGGTGCGCACCCTGGGCGCGCTGAGCGAGGTGGCCGATCAGGTGCCGCTGTCGCTGGTCTGCGGGGCGGTGGGTCTGGGTGGCGCGCTGTCGGGGCGGGACGACATGCTGCGCGCCGGGGCGCGGATGATGGCCGCGCATGTGCTGGCCAACGTGGTCAAGCGCGCGATCAAGGACCGCTTCCGCCGGACCCGGCCCGTGGAGATGATCAAGGGGCGGCCCTATCGCTGCGAGCCGGGAGAGAGCCGGGGCGGGCACGAGACGTCCTTCCCCTCGGGGCACACGGCGGGGGCGGTGGCGGTGGCCGCGGTCGCGGCCCATGACCTGCCGCGCGCGGCGCTGCCGGCCTGGGGGCTGGCCGCGATGATCGCGGGCATCCAGGTGCCGCGGGGCAAGCACTATCCGGTCGACGTGGTGGCGGGCGCGGTCTTGGGCCTGGCCGCCGCGGGGGCGGTCCGGGCGCTGTGGCCTGCACGCGGGAAGGGCTGAATCGGGCCGGGTGACGCGCTGCGGGCGGGTTGTCATGGAACCGTCACACAAATACTGCACAAGCGTCACACGGAATCGATAGGTGGGGCGGGCATCGACCCATCCCACAGGAGACGACAGATGAAACATCTTGGCCTTACCGCCCTGTCCGTGATCGCGCTGACCGCGACCGGCGCCATGGCGCAGGCGCGCGAGCAGGTCCAGGTTGCCGGTTCGTCCACCGTCCTGCCCTATGCCACCATCGTGGCCGAGCTGTTCGGCGAGAACACCGATTTCGGCACGCCGGTCGTCGAATCCGGCGGCTCGTCCACCGGTCTGCGCCGCTTCTGCGAGGGCGTGGGCGAGAACACCATCGACATCGCCAATTCCAGCCGCGAGATCCGCGACAGCGAGATCGAGGAATGCGCGGCCAACGGCGTGACCGACATCATGGAGGTCCGCATCGGCTATGACGGCATCGTCTTTGCCAGCCCGGCCGGCGGCAACAGCTTCGCCTTCACCCCCGCCGACTGGTTCAACGCGCTCTCGGCCAAGGTCGTGCGCGACGGGGCCATCGTGGACAACACCGCGACCACCTGGTCCGAGGTGAACCCCGAGCTGCCCGACCAGGAGATCCTGGCCTTCGTGCCCGGCACCCGCCACGGCACCCGCGAGGTCTTCGACGAGAAGGTCATCGCGCAGGGCTGCGAGGACAGCGGCGCGCTGGAGGTCTTCACCGCCGAGATGGGCGAGGAGGAGGCCGAGGCCGCCTGCATGACGCTGCGCACCGACGGCCGCTCGGTCGACATCGACGGCGACTATACCGAGACGCTGGCCCGCATCGGGTCCTCGCCGAACGGCATCGGCGTGTTCGGCCTGTCCTTCTACGAGAACAACATGGACACGCTGCAGGTCGCGACCATGGGCGGCGTCACGCCCTCGACCGAGACCATCGCCTCGGGCGAATACCCGGTGTCGCGCCCGCTGTTCATCTATGTCAAGAAGGCGCATATCGGCGTCATCCCGGGCGTCAAGGAATTCGCCGAGTTCTTCGTGAACGACGCGATCGCCGGTCCCGACGGCCCGCTGGCCGCCTATGGCCTGGTGTCGGACCCCGAACTGGCCGCGACCCAGCAGGCCGTGGCCGACGAAACGACCATGCAGTGAGGCATGACCGGCCCGGCGCGCGCATCCCGCGCGCCGGGCCGACCCCTTTCGCGAAACCCCGAGGTTGATCCATGCCAATGTCCTGGGCCCTGCTGGCTGCCATCCTTCTGGCCGCGGCAGGCTTTTTCGTCGGACGCAGCCGCGCCTTCGCCGCAGGCGCCGGTGACGTGCGCACCCTGCACAGCCGCCCGACCTATCACGGCATGAACGCCGCGCTGTCGGTGATGCTGCCGGTGCTGACGGTCATGGTGCTGGCCTCGGGGCTGCGCATGGCCGGGGTGATCGGCCCCGAGGCCGCGGGCGTGGCGGGCCTTTTGGGCCTGGGGGCCGCGGTGGCGGGCCTGGGCTGGGCGGTGACCCGCGACGGTCGCGCCTTCCGCGCGCGCAACACGGTCGAGCGGATGGTGCTGGGCCTGATGGTCTTCTGTTCGATGATCGCCATCGCCACCACCATCGGCATCGTTCTGTCGCTGATCTTCGAGACGGCCAGCTTCTTCCGGCAGTACGACGCCCGCGACTTCTTCCTCAGCACCACCTGGTCGCCGCGCTTCGAGGGGAACTCGCAGCTGGGCGTGCTGCCGCTGCTGTGGGGCACGCTCTACATCAGCCTGATCGCGCTGCTGGTGGCGGTGCCCATCGGCCTTCTGGCCGCGATCTACCTGTCCGAATACGCAAGCCCCCGCCTGCGCGGCATCGCCAAGCCCGCGGTCGAGGTGCTGGCCGGCATCCCGACCATCGTCTACGGCCTCTTCGCGCTGGTCACCGTGGGGCCGCTGCTGCGCGACTGGATCGCGCAGCCGATGGGCCTCGGCTCGTCGGGATCGTCGGTGATGACTGCGGGGCTGGTTATGGGGATCATGCTGATCCCCTTCGTGAGCTCGCTCTCCGACGACATCATCAACGCGGTCCCCCAGAGCCTGCGCGACGGCGCCCTGGGCCTGGGCTCGACCCCGTCCGAGACGGTGCGCAGCGTCGTGCTGCCCGCCGCCCTGCCGGGCATCGTGGGCGCGATCCTGCTGGCCGCCAGCCGCGCCATCGGCGAGACGATGATCGTGGTCCTGGGCGCCGGCGCCGCCGCCACGATCAGCGCCAACCCCTTCGAGGCGATGACCACCATCACCGTCAAGATCGTCAGCCAGCTGACCGGCGACAACGACTTCTCCTCGCCCGAGACGCTGGTGGCCTTCGCCCTGGGCCTGACGCTGTTCGTCATCACCCTGGCCCTGAACGTCATCGCGCTCATCATCGTGCGCAAGTATCGCGAGCAGTACGAATGACCGATCATCCCCGCGCCACTGGTGCCAAGTCGCTCTATGTCCAGGACGCCCGCACCCGCCGCCGCAACGCCGCCGAGAAACGCTTCCGCGCCTACGGGCTGACGGCCATCGTCATCGCCTGCTTGATGCTGGCGGTGCTGGTCTTCACCATCGTGCGCGACGGCTCGGGCGCGTTCCGCCAGACCTACCTGTCGATCCCGGTGGCGCTGGACGCGCAGGTCCTGGACCCCAAGGGCAACCGCGACCCGGCCGAGATGGCGGGGGTGCTGACCCTGTCCTATGGCCAGGTGCTGGACCGCGCGCTGGATGCGGCCGTGGCCGATCTGGACCTGCGGATCGAGGGGCTGGAGAGCGGCGACATCGACGGCCTGATCTCGCGCGATGCATCCGCGCAGCTGCGCAACCGCGTGCTGGACGATCCCGAGCTGGTGGGCCAGACGGTGGACGTGGACGTCCTGGCGAACGGCCGCATCGACGGCTACTTCAAGGGCCGCGTCACCATGCAGTCGGCCGAACGCGACGGCAACACCTCGCCCGCGCAGCTGATGCTGGCCGACGCCCTGGCCGAGGAGGGGCTGCTGGTCACGCGCATGAACTGGGGCTTCCTGACGCTGGCCGACGCGTCCGACCAGCGCCCCGAGGCCGCGGGCCTGGGCGTGGCCATCCTGGGATCGCTCTACATGATGCTGGTCGTGCTGGTCCTGTCGGTGCCGATCGGGGTCGCGGCCTCGATCTATCTGGAGGAGTTCGCGCCCAAGAACCGCTGGACCGACCTGATCGAGGTCAACATCTCGAACCTGGCGGCGGTGCCGTCCATCGTGTTCGGCATCCTGGGCCTGGCGGTCTTCATCAACTTCGCGGGCCTGCCCGCATCGGCGCCCATCGTTGGCGGGCTGGTGCTGACGCTGATGACCCTGCCCACCATCATCATCGCCACCCGCGCGGCGCTGAAGGCGGTGCCGCCCTCGATCCGCGACGCGGCCCTGGGCGTCGGCGCCAGCCGGATGCAGACGGTGTTCCACCACGTCCTGCCGCTGGCCGCGCCCGGCATCCTGACCGGCACGATCATCGGCCTGGCCCAGGCCCTGGGCGAGACCGCGCCGCTGCTGCTGATCGGCATGGTGGCCTTCGTGCGCGAGTTCCCCGCCGCCCCGCCGGAGGGTCTGTTCGATCCGGCATCCGCCCTGCCGGTCCAGGTCTACAACTGGACGCAGCGCAGCGATCCGGCCTTCGTCGAGCGCGCCTCGGGCGCCATCATCGTCCTGCTGATCTTCCTTCTGTGCATGAACCTGCTGGCGATCTTCCTGCGCCGCAAGTTCGAGCGCCGCTGGTGATCGGCCCACAGGAGAGCCACCATGTATGACACCATCCGATCGGAGTGCGCCTTGAGCCAGCAGGACATCAAGATTTCGGCCCGCAACGTCCAGGTCTTCTACGGCGAGAAGCAGGCCATCAAGGACCTGAACGTCGAGATTCTGGACAAGACCGTCACCGCCTTCATCGGCCCGTCGGGCTGCGGCAAGTCGACCTTCCTGCGCTGCATCAACCGCATGAACGACACGATCGACAGCGCCCGGATCGAGGGCGAGATCACCATCGACGGCGAGAACATCTACGACCGCCGCATCGACCCGGTGCAGCTGCGCGCCAAGGTCGGGATGGTGTTCCAAAAGCCGAACCCCTTCCCCAAGTCGATCTATGACAACGTGGCCTATGGCCCGCGCATCCACGGCCTGGCCCGCAGCCGGGCCGAGCTGGACGAGATCGTGGAACGCAGCCTCCGCGGCGCGGCGCTGTGGAACGAGGTCAAGGACCGCCTGTCCGAGCCGGGCACCGGCCTGTCGGGCGGCCAGCAGCAGCGCCTGTGCATCGCGCGCGCGGTGGCCACCTCGCCCGAGGTGCTGCTGATGGACGAGCCGTGTTCCGCGCTGGACCCCATCGCCACCAGCCAGGTCGAGGAGCTGATCGAGCAGCTGCGCACGCAGTTCTCGGTCGTCATCGTGACCCACTCGATGCAGCAGGCCGCCCGCGTCAGCCAGAAGACCGCCTTCTTCCACCTGGGCAGCCTGGTCGAATACGGCGATACGGACGACATCTTCACCAAGCCGCGCGACAGCCGGACCGAGGCCTATATCTCGGGCCGGATCGGCTGATCGAAAGGATCTGACATGAACCGCGACAAGCATATCTCCTCGGCCTTCGACCGCGACCTGGAAACCATCCAGGCGATGGTTGTGAAGATGGGCGGCATGGTCGAGGCGGCCATCACCGACGCCGCCGCTGCGCTGGACACCCGCGACGAGGAGCTGGCCGACGAGGTCCGCCGCCGCGACAAGGCCATCGACGCGATGGAGATGCAGATCAACGAGGACGCCGCCCGCCTGATCGCGCTGCGCGCCCCCACCGCGACCGACCTGCGCATGGTGCTGGCCGTGATGAAGATCTCGGCCTCGCTGGAGCGGGTGGGCGATTACGCCAAGAACATGGCCAAGCGCACCGAGGTCCTGTCGCAGATGCCCGCCATCAACGGTTCGGGCATCGCGCTGCGCCGGATGAGCCAGGCGGTGAACAAGATGCTGCAGGACGCGCTGGACAGCTACATCCGCCGCGATGCCGACCTGGCCCATGACGTGCGCCAGCGCGACCTGGAGGTGGACCAGATGTACAACGCGCTGTTCCGCGAGTTTCTGACCCACATGATGGAGGACCCGCGCAACATCACCCCCTGCATGCACCTGCATTTCATCGCCAAGAACGTCGAGCGGATGGGCGATCACGCGACCTCCATCGCCGAGCAGGTGGTCTATCTGGTGACCGGCGACCTGCCCGACGACGCGCGTCCGAAAAGCAGCAGCGTCGTGGCCCCCGCGGCGGAGGCCTGACCCGTGTCGCGCCAGGCCCCCTGTGTTCTGGTCGTCGAGGATGAGGGCGCGCAGCGCGAGGTCCTGCACTACAACCTGGAGGCCGAGGGCTTCGACGTGGTGGTGGCCGACAATGGCGAGGACGCGCTGCTGCTGGTCGCCGAGGAGCAGCCCGACCTGATCGTGCTGGACTGGATGCTGCCCAAGGTGTCGGGAATCGAGGTCTGCCGCCAGGTCAAGGCCGACCCCGCCACCCGCGGCATCCCCATCATCATGCTGTCGGCGCGCAGCGAGGAGGTGGACCGCGTCCGCGGCCTGGAGACCGGGGCCGACGACTACGTGGTGAAGCCCTATTCCGTGGTCGAGCTCTTGGCCCGCCTGCGCACCCAGCTGCGCCGCACCCGCCCCGCGACCATGGGCGAGCGGCTGACCTTCGACGACATCATCCTGGACGCGGCCGAACACCGCGTCTTCCGCGCGGGCCAGCCGCTGCATCTGGGTCCGACCGAGTTCCGGCTGCTCTCCACGATGATGGAAAAGCCGGGCCGCGTCTGGACGCGCGAACAGCTGCTGGACCGGGTCTGGGGGCGCGACATCTATGTCGACACGCGCACCATCGACGTGCATGTGGGCCGGCTGCGCAAGGCGCTGATGAAGAACGGCGGCGACGATCCGCTGCGCACGGTGCGCGGCGTGGGCTACGCTCTGGGCTGACGCGCAGGCTTGCTTCCGCCCGCCGTTGGGCATAGTCGCGGCCCTGACCACGGTTGGGATGATCGACATGATCCGACGCGCCTTGCGATCACTGGGCCCCGCCATCCCGGCAGGCCGCCCCGCAGAGGCGCTGCGCGCGGGCGCGGGTGCGGGGGCGCTGATCGGTCTGCTTGCCGCGGGCGCGGTCGTCGTCGCGGCCTCGGCCGAGGTGCATCTGGGCCTGTTCCTGATCGCCCCCTTCGGCGCCAGCGCCGTCCTGATCTTCGCCGTGCCCAGCAGCCCGCTGGCGCAGCCCTGGTCGGCGGTGGTGGGCAACACCGCCTCGGCGGCGGTGGCGCTGGTCGTCTGCGCGCTGGTCGCCCACCCGATGCTGCGCATCCCCTGCGCGGTGGGCGCGTCCATCGCCACGATGATCGCGCTGCGCGCCCTGCACCCGCCCGGCGGCGCGGTGGCGATGACGGTCGCGCTGTCGCCCGACGTGGTCGCGCAGGGCGGCCTGTGGTTCCCGCTGTGCCCGGTCGCGCTCGGCACCGCGATCCTGGTGGCGGCGGGCATGATCTACGGGCGCGCGACCGGGCGGCGCTATCCGTTCCGCCAGTTCGACCAGCCCAATCCCCAAGGGACCGCCGACCCCCCGCCGGCCGAACGTCTCGGCCTGTCGGAGGAGGAGCTGGAGGGAATCCTCGCGCGCTATCGCCAGTCGCTGAACCTGGGCGTCGAGGACCTGGCCCGGCTGATCGCGGCGGCCGAGCTGACCGCAGCGGGGCATCGCACCGGCGACGGCCGGGTGTGGGACATCATGTCGCGCGACCTGGTCACGGTCGGCCCGCGGACCCCCCTGCACGCGGTGGCGCAGCTGTTCCTGCGCCACGGCTTCACCGCGCTGCCCGTCGTGGCGCCGGGCGGCGACTGGCTGGGCGTGATCTATCAGCGCCACCTGCTGGCCGGGGCGCGGTTCGGGCGAACCGGCCCGTGGCGGCCGGTGCCGCGTGCCGATGCGATCATGCAGCGCGACGTGCCGGTGACGTCCCCCGACACGCCCATCGCCGCGCTGCTGCCGCAGATGGCGGACGGGCGCTGCGACGCGGTCCCGGTCCTGGAGGAGGGGCGCATCACCGGCATCGTCACCCGGACCGACCTGATCGCCGCGCTGGCCCGGCTGAGCCTGGGCGGCGTCTGAGCCCCCGGCTGCTGCCGAAAAAGAACGCCCGTCCGTCCGCCGCGCCGACCGCCGGAACGCCGTCGCGACCGCCGGCGCCTGTCCCGTCCGCGCGTTTCGCGTGCCCCGCGTGCGGTGGAACGGCGGCCCTGACCGCCGGGCGGGGGCTGGGCGGAGCGCCCTTGTCCGGCGCGCGGGCGCGGCCTAGCTGGCGGGAACAGCAGGGAGGCGCGCCATGTCGATCGAAATTGCCGGACTGACCAAGCGGTTCGACCGGACCGATGTCCTGCGCGGCATCGATCTGTCGGTCGAACCCGGAGAGCTTCTGGCGCTGCTGGGCCCGTCCGGGTCGGGCAAGACCACGCTTCTGAAGATCATCGCCGGGCTGGAATGGCCCGATGCCGGGCAGTTGCGGGTCGAGGGGCAGGACTGGCTGGCGCTGGCCGCCCGCGACCGACGCATCGGCTTTGTCTTTCAGCATTACGCCCTGTTCCCCCACATGACGGTGCGCGACAATATCGGCTTCGGCCTGTCCGTCCTGCCGCGCGGTCAGCGCCCGACCCGCGCCCAGATCGCCGCCCGCGCGGACGAGCTGATGGCGTTTCTGCAGATCGACCACCTGGCCGATCGCTTTCCGGGGCAGCTGTCGGGCGGTCAGCGTCAGCGGGTGGCGCTTGGCCGCGCGCTGGCGATCAAGCCGCGGGTGCTGCTTCTGGACGAGCCCTTCGGTGCGCTGGACGCCGCGATCCGCCGCGACCTGCGCCGCTGGCTGCGCGGCGTGCACGAGGCGACCGGATCGACCACGATCTTCGTCACCCACGACCAGGAAGAGGCCTTCGAGCTGGCCGACCGCGTGGTGGTCATGGGCGAGGGCCGGATCGAGCAGATCGGCCATGCCGACGCCATCCACGATGCCCCGGCCACCCCCTTCGTCGCGCGCTTCATGGGGGCTACGGTCCAGCTGCCCGTCACCGTCACGGCGGGCCGCGCGCAGGGGCCGGGGCTGGATCTGTCCGCGCTGCCGCAGGTCGCATTGCGCGACGGCGCGGCGCAGCTGTTCGCGCGCCCGGCCGATCTGCGCGTCGCGCCGGACGGGGATGGGCCTTGGCGCGTCCAGACCCTGGCCAGCACCGGTGCCGAGCTTCGCCTGACCGTCGCCCATCCGGGCGGCGCCGAGGCCGAAATCCAGATGCCCCGCCGCGGCGCCCCGACGCTGAGCCGCGGCGCGCCCGTCACGCTGGCCGTCCAGGCCGCAACGATCTTTGCCGATGCCCCGATGCAGAAGGAAACCGCCTGATGAGACTGCCCCTGATCGCCACCGCCCTGGCCCTGACCCTGTCCGGCCCCGCCCTTGCGCAGGACAAGCTGCTGAACGTCAGCTATGACATCGCGCGCGAGCTGTTCGAGGCGCTGAACCCCGTCTTTGCCGAGAAGTGGCAGGCCGATACCGGGCGCAGCCTGACCATCGACATGTCGCATGGCGGATCGTCGCGCCAGGCCCGCGCCATCCTGGAGGGGCTGCCGGCCGATGTCGTGACCTTCAACCAAGAGACCGACGTGGACGTGCTGGCCGAGGGCGGCCTCTTGCCCGAGGACTGGCGCGACGCGCTGCCCAACGGGGCGTCGCCCTATTACTCGCTGCCCGCCTTCCTGGTGCGCGAGGGCAACCCCAAGGGGATCGAGGATTGGGACGACCTGGCCCGCGACGACGTGGCGCCCGTGTTCCCCAACCCCAAGACCAGCGGCAATGCGCGCTATACCTACCTGGCGGCCTATGCCTATGCGCTGGCGCAGAACGGCGGCGATCAGGCGGCGGCGCAGGAGTTCGTGCGCGCCGTCTTTGACAACGTGCCGGTCTTCGATACGGGCGGGCGCGCGGCCACCCAGACCTTCGCCGAACGCGGCATCGGCGACGTGCTGGTGACCTTCGAAGCCGAGACCGGCCAGATCGCCAAGCAGTACGAGGCGCAGGGATTCGAACGCGTGACGCCCTCAATGAGCCTCTTCGCGGCCTTCCCCGTGGCCGTGGTCGCCGAGAATGCCGAGGACAACGGCACGACCGATCTGGCCACCGCCTATCTGGACTGGCTCTACACCCCCGAGGCGCAGCGCATCCTGGCCCAGAACCACTACCGCGTCACGGATGAGACCGTCGCCGCGGAAGTCGCCGACACCCAGGCCCCGGTGGAACTGGTCACCGTGGACGACGTCTTTGGCGGATGGGACCGCGTGCGCGAGGAGCACCTGGCCGACGGCGCGATCCTGGACCAGGTCTTCGTGAACCGATGACCACGGCCACGGCCCCGATCCGCGCCAAGCGCGTCCTGCCCGGCTTTACGCTCAGCTTGGGCACGACGCTGCTGTACCTGGTGCTGATCGTCCTGATCCCCATCGCGGCGCTGATCCTGAAGGGCGCGCAAATCGGGCCCGCGGGTTTCTGGGCCATCGTCAGCAGCGACCGGGCGCTGGCCGCGTTCCGCGTCACGCTGACGGCGGCGGCCATCGCCACGGCCTTCAACGCGGTCTATGGCCTGCTGATGGCCTGGGTGCTGGTGCGCCACGACTTTCCGGGCAAGCGCATCCTGGACGCGCTGATGGATGTGCCCTTTGCGCTGCCCACCGCGGTGGCGGGTCTGTCGCTGACGGCGCTGTTCTCCGCCAACGGCTGGTTCGGGCAGGTGCTGCACCCCCTGGGCGTGCCGGTGGTCTACACGGTGCTGGGCATCGCGCTGGCCATGGCCTTCACCTCGATCCCCTTCGTGGTGCGCACGGTCCAGCCGGTGCTGGAGGATCTAGACCCCGCGCTGGAACAGGCGGCCGAGACCCTGGGCGCGACGCCGTGGCAATCCTTCGCCCGCGTGGTGTTCCCCGCCATCCTGCCCGCCTGGCTGGCCGGCTGCACGACCGCCTTCGCCCGGTCCCTGGGCGAATTCGGCGCCATCGTCTTCATCGCCGGAAACCTGCCCGGAGAGACCGAGATCGCGGCGCTCCTGGCCTTCATCCGGCTGGAGGAGTTCGACTACAACGGCGCGGCGGCCATCGCGCTGGTGCTGCTGGGCTTCGCGCTGGTGCTGCTGGTCCTGTCGAACATCCTGCAATCCTGGGCCGCCCGCCACCGCGAGGCCAGCCGATGACGCCCCGTCGCCCCGCCCGGTCGGGCCGCCTGCTGGTGGCCACGGCCGTGGTGCTGACGCTGCTGATCGTGGTGGCGCCGCTGGTCTTCATCTTCGCCCGCGCCTTCTCCGAAGGCTGGCGGGTCTATGCCCAGAACATCCTGCATCCCGACACGCTGCACTCCATCTGGCTGACCAGCCTGGTCGCGCTGATCGTGGTGCCGGTGAACATCGCCTTCGGCATCGCCGCCGCATGGGCTGTGGCCAAGCACCGCTTTCCGGGGCGCGGCATCCTGGTCACCATGATCGAGATCCCCTTCTCGATCTCTCCGATCATCGCGGGCATCTGCTATCTGCTGCTCTATGGCCGCCAGGGGCTGCTGGGGCCGTGGCTGCGCGAGGTCGACCTGCAGGTCATGTTCGCGCTGCCCGGCATCGTGCTGGTGACGCTGTTCGTGACCGCACCCTTTGTCGCGCGCGAGGTGCTGCCCCTGATGCAGGCGCAGGGGACCGATCAGGAACAGGCTGCGGTGACGCTTGGCGCGTCGGGCTGGCAGGTGTTCCGCCGCGTGACCCTGCCCAACATCAAATGGGCGCTGCTCTATGGTGCGGTGCTGTGCACGGCGCGCGCGGTGGGCGAGTTCGGGGGCGTCTCCGTGGTGTCGGGCAACATCCGCGGCCAGACCAACACGCTGCCTTTGCACATTGAGCTGCTGTTCAACGACCTGAACGCGGTGGGCGCCTTTGCGGCGGCGTCCACGCTGACGCTGCTGGCGCTGGTCGCGCTGGTCCTCAAGGCGGTGCTGGAGGGGCGGCGCGGCTGAGCGGCTTGTCCGCCGGGCGGGGCATTCCTAGGTAGAGGGCCACAACACCGGAGCACGCCATGAGCCACGACAGCCTCGAACTGCGATCCACCATCACCGCCGACGCGCAGCTGCGCCTGGAGCTGGTGCCCGTCACGCTGCCCGATCCGGGTCCGGGCCAGCTGCTGGTGCGCATCGAGGCGACGCCGGTCAACCCGTCGGATCTGGGCCTGCTGTTCGGACCGGCCGACCTGTCGGCGCTGGAGCAGGGCGGCACCGCCGAGGCACCGGTCCTGACCGCCCCCGTCCCGCAGGGTGCCATGGCCGCGATGCGCGCCCGGATCGATCAGTCCATGCCCGTGGGCAACGAGGGCGCGGGCACCGTCATCGCCGCGGGTCCCGACCAGACCGACCTGATCGGCCGCCGCGTCGCGATGATGGGCGGGGCCATGTATGCCACGCACCGCCTGATCGACGCGCGCGAGGCCCTGCCCCTGCCCGAAGGCGCGGAGGCCGAGGCGGGGGCGGCGCTGTTCGTGAACCCGCTGACCGCACTCGGCTTCGTGGAGACGATGCGCGCGCAGGGCCATACCGCGATGGTCCATGCCCCGGCCGCGTCGAACCTGGGCCAGATGCTGGTGCGGATCTGCCGCGACGACGGTATCGGGCTGGTCAACATCGTGCGCAGCGCCGAACAGGCCGCGATGCTGCGCGATCTGGGCGCGACCCATGTCGTCGACAGCAGCACCGACAGCTTCCGCGCCGATCTGGAGCAGGCCATCGCCGAGACGGGCGCCACGCTGTCCTTCGACGCGATCGGCGGCGGAGAGACGACCAGCATCATCCTGAACGCGATGGAGGCCGTGGCCGCCCGGTCCATGGACCGCTATGACCGCTACGGGTCGGGTACGTTCAAGCAGGGCTACATCTATGGCGCGCTGGATACCGGACCGTCGGTGCTGCGCCGGGGCTTCGGCTTCAGCTGGCAGATCGGCGGCTGGCTGCTGTTCCAGCAGCTGCAACGGCTGAACCCGGCGGTGGTCGAGGCGATGCGCGCCCGGGTGGCGCGCGAGATGACCACGACCTTTGCCAGCGCCTATACCGCGCGCGTATCCTTGGCCGAGGCGCTGAGCCCCGACACCGCCCGCGCGATGAACCGCAAGGCCACGGGCGCGAAATACCTGATCCGGCCCTGAGGGCCGTATCATCCGCAGGTGGTCAGGATCGCGACCGGGAACAGCGTGAACAGCGTCGAGACCAGTCCGATCCAGGCCGTCAGCGCGATGATGCGCCGCTCGCGTCCCCGGCCCTTGGGCAGCGCGCGGACCAGAACCCCGTGCAGCAACAGCCCGGCCAGCCAGACCAGCAGCATCGCGCCCCGGTGCAGGTCCGGCCCGCCGGGCAGCATCGGCCTGCCCGTCCACCCCAGGGCGCAGCCAGTCCCGTGCAGCGCATAGATCAGCGCGAAAAGCGCCGCCCACAGCACGGGTCCCGCCAGGGCGCGCGTGGCCCAGCCCATCACAGCACCTCCTGCGCGGCGACGACCGCGACCGACAGGGCCGATGTCGCCAGCCAGAACCCCTGGAACGCCGCCCAGGCCGGGGCCGCACCCCGACGGTCGCCGCCCATGCGGCCGGTCTGCGCGTCCCGTAGGGTGCGCAGCGCCAGCATGGTGCAGACCAGCCCATGCGCCCCCGCAAAGCCCAGGGCCACCGCCCGGAGCGCGTCGCGCGCATGGGCGCGCGGATCGTCCAGTCCCCAGGCCAGCGCCGCCAGCGCCAGAAGCGCCGCGCCGCACCCGGCCAGCCCCAGACCGGCCCAGGTGACGGCGGCCCGGGTGCCGCGCGCGGCCTCGGTCCGCCCGGTGGCGATGCGGCCCGCGGCCATCCCCGCCAGCGCCACAAGCGACGCGGCCAGCATCGGGCCTGCCTCCAGCCCGCTGACCGGGGCGGGCCAGCCCGGTGCCACCACGGTCAGAAAGCCCAGTCCGAACAGCAGCGACGCGTAGAGCGTCCCGTCCGCCACCAGCAGCGCCAGAACCCCGGTCCGCGCCAGCGTGTCGCGGCGCTGATAGTGCAGCGGCAGCGTCAGGCCCGGTGCGACCTGGGCCGGGGCATGGTCGCGGTCGGTCCCCATGATCGCGCCCCACCGCCAAGCGGCCAGCATGGTCAGCCCGATCCCCACCGGCGCCAGCCAGTAGAGCCCCGCCAGCATCGCCGCGAAGAAGCTGCCGATCGCGGCGGCGGTCCACAGCGGCAGCCGCGTGCTGGTCGCCAGAACCGCGACATGGTCGGGCCGCCCGCTGGCCGGATCGATGACCAGCGTCTCGCGCAGGCCGCGCGGGGCGCCGGGCAGCAGCCCCTCGCCCCGCGCCAGGGGCAGGAGCGCGGTGGCGTCCGACAGATGCGGTCCGGGCAGCGAGGCGAAGTTGTAGGAGGGCGCGGGCAGCGGCATGGCCCAGTCCAGCGTCGGCGCGTGCCACGGGTTGCGGCGGCTGCGCCGGCCGAACAGCGCCTGCATGGCCACGTCGAAGGCGAAGAGCGCGAACCCCGCCGCCTGGATCATCCCGAAGATCGAGGAGATCAGGTTCAGCCATTCCCATTCGGGATTGCCCGGATAGGTCGCGATGCGGCGCGGCATGCCCAGAAGCCCGGTCAGGTGCATCAGGAAGAAGGTGCCGTGAAAGCCGATCAGGATCAGCCAGAACGCGGCCTCTCCCAGGCCCCGCACCCGCCAGCGCCCGCAGATCAGTGGCATCCAGTAGCTGACCGCGGCCAGCATCGGAAAGACGAAGCCGCCCACCAGGACGTAATGCAGATGCGCGGTGACGAAGGCCGTGTCATGCGCCTGCCAGTTGAAGGGCACCATGGCCAGCATCACGCCGGTCAGCCCGCCCATGACGAAGGTGACGAAGAAGCCCATCACGTACATCATCGGCAGGCGGAAGCTGACCTTGCCGTCCCACAGCGTGCCGATCCAGGCAAAGACCTGCACCGCCGTGGGCACCGCCACCAGCGCCGATGCCGCGCTGAAGAAGGCCAGCGCCATATGCGGGATGCCCACGGTGAACATGTGATGCACCCAGAGCCCGAAGGACAGGAACACCAGCCCCGCGATGGCCGCCACGATCGCGCCATAGCCCAGGATGGTGGTGCGCGCCATGATCGGGATGATCGTGGACAGCGCCCCCGCGGCGGGCAGGAAGATGATGTAGACCTCCGGGTGGCCGAACAGCCAGAAGAGGTGCTGCCACAAGAGCGGATCGCCGCCCCGCGCGATGTCGAAGAAGGGCCAGTCGAAGGCGCGCTGCAGCTCCAGCAGGATCGACCCCAGGATCAGCGGCGGAAAGCCCACCAGCATCATCGCCGCCGTGCCCAGCAGGTACCAGCCCATCAGCGGCATCCGGGTCAGCGGCATATGCGCGGCGCGGCAGCGCAGGATGGTCACGGTGATCTCGACCGCCGCGGCCATGGCGCTGATCTCGACGAAGGTGACGCCCAGCAGCCAGACATCGGCGTTGATGCCGGGCGAATGGGTGCGGTCGGACAGCGGCGTGTACATGAACCAGCCGTCATGCGGGGCGACCCCCGCGACCAGCGACAGCACGATCACCGTGCCGCCGAACAGATAGCACCAGTAGCCAAGCGCCGAGAGCCGCGGAAAGGCCATGTCCCGCGCGCCCAGGATCTTGGGCAGAAGCCACAGCGCCAGTCCCTCCAGCATGGGGATGGCAAAGAGGAACATCATGATGCTGCCATGCATCGTGAAGATCTGGTTGTAGAGTTCCACGTCCAGGAAGGCGCCGTCGCGGGTGGCCAGCTGCGCGCGGATCAGCATGGCCAGCACGCCGCCGATGGCGAAGAAGACGAAGGACGTCGCCATGAAGCGCAGCCCGATCGTGCCGTGATTGACCGAGGACAGGAAGCCCCGCCAGCCCGGCTCGTCC
Organism: Paracoccus sp. NIOT.M2S5SZ12; assembly: GCF_057748165.1. NCBI lineage: Bacteria > Pseudomonadati > Pseudomonadota > Alphaproteobacteria > Rhodobacterales > Paracoccaceae > Paracoccus > Paracoccus sp. NIOT.M2S5SZ12. The sequence goes on along the minus strand of NZ_JBYLFR010000006.1, from coordinate 20,787 downwards.
GCCCAGGCCCGGTCCAGTTCCCGGTGCAGGGCCAGGGCGCGCTGCGCGGGGTTCGGGGCGATGTCGTGATCGGTGAACATCGGGTCCAGGGGGGCGATGGCGTGGTCTGGACGCGGGGTCATGGGCGCGGCTCCGCGATCTGATGGTCGGACATGTCGGGGACGGGACCCGCGGGGTCGTAGGCCACGACGGTGAAGCGCATCGCGCTGTGGCCCAGCCCGCAGAATTCGGCGCAGAGCCCCTCGAAGGTGCCGGGGCGGTCGGCGCGCAGGCGGTGGATGTTGGTGTGGCCGGGGATCGCGTCCATCTTGCCGCCCAGCTGCGGGACCCAGAAGCTGTGGATCACGTCCTCGGCCTCCAGGACCACGTCGAAGTCGCGGCCCGCCGGGACATAGAGCGTGTCGCGCGTCGCGACCGGCCGGCCGTCGGGACCGGGCTGCACGAAGCGCCAGCCCCATTGCGCCGCGCGCGCCTCGATGCGCAGCGCGCCGTCGGGCCGGGCCAGCATCCGTTCCCCCAGCCACAGCGACAGGCCCAGAAGCACCGTCAGCACCGCCATGGAGAACCCCAGGCCCCAGCCCCAGATCCAGACCCGTTCGGACCGCCGCGCGCCGTTGTTGCGCACCGCCGCGACCAGTAGCGTCAGGACCAGCGCGGTGATCGCCGCCGATCCGGCCAGCATTGTCCACCACAGGGTCGCGATGTCGCGGGCGGCGGGTCCGGCGGGGGCCAGCGTGCTCAGCGCGCGGTCGCATCCGCCCAGCAGGGGAACCGTCAACGCCGCCCAAACCTTGTGCCTTGGCCCCATGCCCCGCAACCCCCTGACCAAGCGAGAGATAACATGCGCCAGAAACGCAGCTGGAAACAGCGCCGCCGCCTGTCCGACCCGATCGAGGAGCATGTCGCCTTCAACGACACCGAGACCAAGATCGCCCTGTCCGGCCATCCGCTGCATGCGATGATGGTGGCCTTTCCCATCGCGCTGGCCTTCTCCACCCTGGGGGCGGATGCGATGTACTGGCTGACCGCGGACGCGTTCTGGCCGCGGGTCGCGCTGTGGGCCACGGGGGCGGCCTTCGGTCTGGGCGTGCTGGCCGGCATCGCGGGCACGATCGAGCTGCTGATGGTGCCCGGCATCCGCATCCGCGCCTCCAGCTGGACGCATTTCATCCTGGCGGTGATGCTGCTGTCGCTTCTGGGGCTGAACTGGGGCTATCGGCTGCCCGAGCCGCAGGGGGCGGTGCTGCCCTGGGGCATCCTGCTGTCGGCGCTGACCGCGCTGATGACCGGGATCACTGGCTGGCACGGCGGCAAGCTGGTCTTCGACTATCAGATCGGGACCAAGCGCGATCATGGCCGGGCCTCCGCGCCATAGGGTTCCAGAAGGAAGCCGGGCAGCCAGTCCTCGGTCCAGGCCAGGTCCGGCTTGGCCAGGACCAGCCACAGCACCCCGGCCATCAGCGGCAGGCCCAGCCACAGACCCCAGAGCGCCGAGGGCATGCGGTGCAGGCCCCGGTTCTCTCCGGACGACAGGACCAGATGGCCGATCCAGGCATGGACCAGCGTCATCCCCGCGACCAAAGCCAGCTTGGCCACGAACCACAGGTCGAACACCTGCCCCGCAAAGATCAGCGCCGTACCTGCCGCGATGGCGATGACCGCCGCGGGGGTCGCGAAGCCGATATAGCCGTAATGCGTGATCAGCCGGAATTCGGCATAGCGCGCCTCGGTCTGGCCGCTGCCGGAATGGCGCCGCCAGATCGCGCCATAGACATGCAGCAGCACCGGCAGCGCGACCAGCGCCGCGCACCAGCACAGCATCGCCGCCAGATGCAGGTATTTCAGCGCGGCCACCATCATCGTGCGACCTCGGCCCGCCAGGCCCGGCCCAGGATCAGCGCCGCGATGGCCGCCATGGGGACAAAGCCCGGCACCCACATGATCAGCCCCGCCAGCTGCTGGTCCGCCAGCGGCGGCAGGCCCCAAGGCAGCGTCGTGCCCAGATGCGGGACATAAAGGATCGCGGGCGCGAAGGTCAGAGCCGCACCCAGAAGCCCCATCACCCCGGCCAGGCCGCCGATCAGCCCGGCGCGGCGCAGCGCCTCGGGCGCGGTGGGGCGGGGGGCCAGAACGGCCGACCAGAACGCCCAGGCCGGCAGCAGCATCGCCGCCTGCATCAGCCAGTAGAGCCCGTCCGACGCCCAGATCGCGGCATAGAGATCGGGCAGGTGCCACGCGATCATCGCGCCTGTCAGCGCCGCGAGCGACAGGCCGGCCGGCACCCGCGCCATCGCGGGCCAGGCCACCGCCAGCGCCGGGGCGGCCACCGCGATCAGTAGCAGGTGATGCACCGTCCGCGCCGAGAACAGCGCCACCGTCAGCGCGCAGAGCGGCGAGACGAAGGCCACTGCCAGCGCCGCCACCGCCAGCATGCCCGCCCCCCTCTGATCGCGCCGCATCAGCCACAGGGCCAGCAGGGCCAGTCCGATCAGGACGGCAGGGTCCAGGTTCCAGCTGCGCCACAGCTGGTCGGGCACCGGGGCGGGGCCGCAATAGGGCATGGGCGTCATCCTGTCAGGCGGGTGCGGGGGGCGGGCAAAGTCCTTTCCCAACAACGCCCTGCGCATCGGGTTCCCTGCCCGGGGCGGAACAATGCGCCCGGCGTTGCGTTGCCGCCGCATGGACCGACCCCAGACCGACCGCCCCGCCACCCATCCCGCCCGCCATGTCGATGCGGCGGACGCGCCTTGGGCCGTGCGTGCGCAGGCGGCGGGCTGGGTCGCGCTGGCCCTCGCCGCGCTGCTCTTGCCCTTCGCGGTGATCCTGGCCGGGGACCCGCCGCGGGGCGATCCGCTGACGCGCAACCTGGCCTTTACCCTGGGCTTCGGCGCGCTGGCGCTGATCGCGATGCAGTTCGCGCTGACCGGACGGCTGAAGCCGCTGACCCGGCCCTTCGGCGCGGACATCCTGCCGGTCTTTCACCGCTTCCTCAGCTGGGGGGCGGTGGCGCTGATGCTGGGGCATTTCGGGATGCTCTATGTCTGGCATCAGGACGACATGGGGGTGCTGAACCCGCTGCAGGCGCCGCTGCACATGACGGCGGGGCGGGTGGCGCTGTTGTGCTTCCTGACGCTGATCGCCAGTTCCGAGCTGCGCAAGCGGGTCGGGCTGGACTATCTGTGGTGGCGTCGGCTGCATCTGGGGCTGGCGCTGACCGGCTTCGCGGCGGCGATCTGGCATGTGCTGGGAGCGGGTCATCTGACTGCGGAACCCGTGACCCGGGCGCTCTGGCTGGGCGCGACGCTGGCCTGGGCCGGGCTGATCCTGCACACCCGCGTGCTGCGCCCGATCCATCAGGCCCGCAACCCCTGGCGCGTGGTCGAGAACCGCGACGAGGGCGACGGCATCCGCAGCCTGGTCCTGGAGCCGCAGGGGCGGCCGCTGCGCGACTGGCTGCCGGGGCAGTTCGCTTGGCTGTCGGTGGGGCAGGGGCCGTTCTCGCTGCGCGAGCATCCCTTCACCATCTCGACCGCGCCGGACAAGGGTCCCGAGATCCGCTTCTCCATCAAGCCCCTGGGTGATGACAGCGCGCGTCTGGCGCGCACGCCGGTCGGCACGACGGCCTGGATCGACGGCCCCTATGGCGTCTTCAGCATCGACCGCGAGGCCGATGCGCCGGGCTTCGTGATGATCGCGGGCGGGGTCGGCATCACGCCGATCCTGGCCAACCTGCACGCGATGCAGGAGCGCCGCGATCCGCGCCCGGTCCACCTGATCTACGCCAATGACAGCTGGGAGGAGATCGCCTTCCGCCGCGATCTGGAGCGGATCGCCCGCGACATCGACCTGACCGTGACCCATGTGATCGAAAACCCGCCGGAGGGCTGGGACCCCGCGCCACATCGCGGCGTCCGTGGCCGCGTCGATGCCGATCTGTTGGCGCGGCACCTGCCGCAGGACAGCCGCGACTGGCCGCACATGATGTGCGGGCCGGCCCCCATGCTGGCCGCCGCGCGCAAGGCGCTGCGGGGGATGGGGGTGCCGCTGTCCGCGATCCACAGCGAAATCTTCGAGATGGTGTGAGCGATGCGACCGCGCCTTGCCCTGATCCTGGCCCTGACGCTGATCGCCGTGACGCTGGCGGCGGCCGTGACCACCGCGCTGATCCTGACCGGCTGAGGGGGCCTCAGGCCCCCGTCACGCGCCAGATCACGTCGCCCACGTCATCGGCCACCAGCAGCGAGCGGCCGTCCGCGCCGATGGTGACGCCCACCGGCCGGCCGAAGGCCGTGCGTTCGTCGGGCGACAGGAACCCCGTCAGGATGTCGCGCGGTGCGCCCGAGGGCCTGCCATCCGCGAAGGGCACGAAGATCACCCGATAGCCGCTGAGCGTCGATCGGTTCCACGATCCGTGCTGGCCGATCACCATGCCGTCCGGGAAGCCGGGCAGGGTGCCCGCGGGCATCCAGCACAGGCCAAGCGACGCGGTGTGACCGCCCAAGGCATAGTCCGGCGTGATCGCGCGCGCGACCAGGCCGGAATCCTGCGGCACTCGGTCGTCCACCGTTTGCCCCCAGTAGCAGTAGGGCCAGCCGTAGAAGCCCCCGTCCCGGACCGAGGTCAAATAGTCGGGCGGCGTCTCGTCCCCCAGCCCGTCGCGTTCGTTCACCACCGTCCACAGCGCGCCGGTCGCGGGCTCCCAAGCCATGCCCACGGCATTGCGCAGCCCGCTGGCGAAGATGCGCGACTGGCCCGTCTCCAGGTCCAGATGCCAGATGGCGGCGCGGCCTTCCTCGGCCTCCATGCCGTGATCGCCGATATTGCTCAGCGAACCGACGCCCGCATAGAGGCTGCGCCCGTCCGGCGACAGGATCAGGCTGCGCGTCCAGTGGCCGTTCGGCTTGAAGGTCGTCAGCCGCCGCCCCGGCGCGTCGATGCGCGTGGCACCCTGCGCATAGGGGAACTCGACGATGCCGTCGGTATTGCCCACGAAGAACCGATCGCCCGCCAGCGCCATGCCGAAGGGCTGGTTCTGGTTCTCCAGGAAGACGTGGCGCTGTTCGGCCACCCCGTCGCCATCCGCGTCGCGCCACAGGGTGATGCGGTTCGCGCTGTCGCCGATGGCGCGGACGCGGCGCATCGTGGCCTGGGCCGCATGGTCCATCAGGCTGCGCGGCTTGGCGGGCTGCTCCTTCGATTCGGCGACCAGCACGTCGCCGTTGGGCAGGACCTCGATCCAGCGGGGATGGTCGAGGCCGGTGGCGAAGGCGTTGACCCGAAGGCCCGGCGCCGCATCCGGCACATGCCCGTTCAGCCAGCCCCCCGCGACCGGCATCTTCAGCGTCATGATGCCCTGCGGCCTGGCCTCGGGAATGGCGGGGGCGGTGCCCACCGCCTGGACGCGCGGCGCGTTGCGGCGCCGCATCGCCACCATCGCGCCCCCGACCAGTGCCGTCGCCCGTGCCAGAATGTCCATGATCCGCCCCCCGCCTGATATGCAGCCGACACTCTAGCGGGCATTTCGGCGGCGTCAAACCGACCGGCCCGCGGCCTTTCGCCCGACCGCCCCCCGGTTGCAAGCGCCGCCCCGCCGCGCCACCATGAACGGCCAGCCATGACAGGAGCCCCGCGATGTGCAACCGATGCGCCCATACCATCCACGCCGCCCGCCATCACATGGGCTGGGATAACGGCCTGACCCCGGTCGAGACCGTCGCCCCCGGCACGACGCTGCGGGTCGAATGCCTGGAGGCCTCGGGCGGACAGCTGAGCCGCGACAGCACCGCCGCCGACATCGCGGGCCTGGATTTCGCGCGCATCAACCCGGTCAACGGCCCGATCCGCGTGGACGGGGCCGAGCCGGGCGACGCGCTGAAGATCACCCTGGTCGATTTCGCCCCGCAGGCCCAGGATGGGCAGGGCTGGGGCTGGACCGCCAACATTCCGGGCTTCGGCCTGCTGGCCGACCAGTTCCCCGAACCGGCGCTGACGCAATGGCGCTATGACGCAGGCACGCTGGCCCCGGCGCTGTGGGGGACGCATGGCCGGGTCGGGCTGAAGCCCTTTGCCGGCACGATCGGCGTGGCCCTGGCGGAACCCGGCACCCATTCCATCGTCCCGCCGCGCCGCACGGGCGGCAATCTGGACATCCGCGACCTGTCCCGCGGGGCGGAGCTGTATCTGCCGGTCGAGGTGGCGGGGGCACTGTTCTCCGTCGGCGACACCCATGCCGCGCAGGGCGACGGAGAGGTCTGCGGCACCGCCATCGAAAGCCCGATGGATGTCGTCCTGACGCTGGACCTGGTCAAGGGCGCGAACCTGGCCATGCCGCGCTTTACCACGCCCGGCCCGGTCACGCCGCATCTGGATGCCAAGGGATACGAGGTCACTACCGGCATCGGCCCCGACCTGATGACCGGCGCGCGCCAGGCGGTCCAGCAGATGGTCGAGCTGCTCTGCGCGCGCCACGGCATGCCCGCGGTCGAGGCCTACATGCTGGTCTCGACCTGCGGCGACCTGCGGATCTCGGAGATCGTGGACATGCCGAACTGGGTTGTGTCCTTCTACTTCCCGCGCTCGGTCTTCGAATGAGGGACCCGCACCCTTGGGCGGCGGGGCTGGAGAGCCTGCACGATCAGGTCTGGCTGCGCCTGCAGCGCGGGGTGGCCGACCGGCACGCCGCCGCGCGCCACCCGGTGCTGGCCACGGTGACGCCAGCGGGCATGCCTCAGGCGCGCACCGTGGTGCTGCGCGCCGCCGACCCCGAGGCCCGGCTGCTGGAGGTGCATACCGACATCCACTCGGCCAAGATCGCCGATCTGCGCGCCAACCCGCAGGTCGCGCTGCATGTCTGGGACGCGGGCGCGCATCTGCAGACCCGGATCGAGGCGCGTGCGACCATCCTCACCGGCGATGCGGTCGCGGCCATCTGGGCGCGCGTGCCCGACCCGTCGCGGCAGAGCTATGGCACCCGGCCCGCGCCCGGCACGCCCATCGCCGATGCGCTGGCCTATGACAAGCCCGCCGATCCGGCGGCCTTCGCGGTGTTGCGCTTAGACGTGCTGGCGATCGACGCGGTGCATCTGGGCCAGCGGCACCGCCGCGCGCGGTGGCGGTGCGGGACGGACTGGCGCGGGGAATGGCTGGCGCCGTGAGGCGGCTCAGCGCACCAGATCGGCCAGGCTGCGCAGGTCGGGCTCGGCCACCTTCGGCACGATCCGATAGGCCGCGTTGACGAAGCAGAAGACCGCAAAGCCGACCAGGCCCAGGCAGATGGCGATGACCAGAAGCCGCCCGTGGCTCTGGCCAGCCAGCCAGGAGAAGGCCTCGCCCACGCCGCCCGCCTGGCTGGGGTCCACGCGCCAGGCCGCGAAGGCGAACAGCAGGCCGACGATGGCGATGACCGCGCCCTGCGCCATGACCCCGGCCTTCAGCACCATGTTCCAGCGGGTGGTGAAGCGGTTGGCCTGCAAGTGCTTGCGGTATTCGTTCCGCCAGCCCTGGCGCAGATAGTGCCCGCCCGCGCCGATGATCACCACCGCCGCCAGCGCGACCAGCCAGCGCCCCAAGGGCCAGGACATGACCGTGCCGACATGGCGCGGGATGCTGGACCCCTCCTCTCCGTCACCACCCGCGAAGAGCAGCGAAAAGGCCGTGACGCCGATGGCCAGATGCGCCGCGCCGGTGACGATCATGCCAAGGCGCGCGGTGATGCCCTTGGCGTCGGTGCCGTAATCCTCCAGGTCGAAGACGGCGTCCAGGACGCGCCAGATCGCATAGGCCAGCATCCCCAGCAGGATCAGGAACAGCAGCACCCCGCCGCCCCAGCTGCCGTCGAGCCAGTCCAGCGCCTCGCCTGTGTCCTGCGCCTGCCCGCCGCGCCTCAGCGAATAGAGCGAGGCCCCGGCCACCGCCAGATAGACCAGCCCCCGCCCGCCATAGCCCACGCGCATGACCGGAATGGCCCAGCCCAGCTTTCGTGATGTCCGATCGTTCATGTCCGTCCCCCGTGGTGATCCGCGCGTCATGGCCTGCGCCCGGCCGGATCGTTCGGGGGCACAACACGGCGCCCGCCCGTTTGGGTCCGCCTGAAAGACCCGTCGGTGGCCGGGAGCGGACGGTCACAGTGTCGTGCCGCCATTGAACTTCCGGCGATGGACGGGGTTTCCTGTCCGACATCAAAACGGAGAGTTCACGCCATGAAGAGATCCCTTGCCGTCCTGCTGACGACCCTTGCCTTGGCCACGCCCGCGCTGGCCCAGCAGGCGATGGACCATTCCGCCCATGGCGGGACGGCGCAGATGGACCATTCCGCCCACGGCGCGATGACCGCGCCCGAGGCGCAACCCGGCGACACGCCCGCCACGACCGCCTATCGCGAGGCCATGGCCGAGATGCACGAGAACATGGCCGTGGACTATACCAACGACGCGGATGTGGACTTCATGCGCGGCATGATCCCGCATCACCAGGGCGCCATCGACATGGCGCGCATCGTGCTGGAGCACGGCACCGACCCCGAGGTCCGCGCGCTGGCCGAGGAGGTCATCGCCGCGCAGCAGGCCGAGATCGACATGATGGAGGCCTGGCTGGCCGAACACGACCGCTGAGGCGGCTTGCGGATCGCGTCGCGGCGCTGTCTTCTGGACCGACAGGGACAGGGGGCGACGATGACAGAGTTTTCCTTCGACACGCCGGGGTCGATCCGCGTCGAATGGGGCGGGGCGACGCGGTTGGGCGCGCTGATGGCGGACTGGTTCGCGGCGCGGTCGGTGCTGATCGTGACCGACGCGCATCTGCACCGCATGGGCGTGCTGGACCCGGCCAAGGCGTCGCTGGCCGCGCATGGCTTTGCGGTGGCGGTGTTCGATGCGGTCGTGGCCGACCCGCCCGAGGCGCTGATCGGCACCTGCGTCGCCCAAGGACGGGCGGCGGGGGTGGATGTCGTGCTGGGCCTGGGGGGCGGGTCGTCCATGGACGTGGCCAAGCTGGTCGCGGTGATGCTGGCGGGCGAACAGCCGCTGTCCGAGCTCTACGGCATCGGCAAGGTCACCGGGCCGCGCCTGCCGCTGGTGCAGGTGCCGACCACCGCCGGGACCGGGTCCGAGGTCACCAACATCACCATCCTGACCACCGGCGGCACGACCAAGATGGGGATCGTGTCCGACAGGCTCTACGCCGACCGGGTGCTGCTGGATGCGGCGCTGACGGTCGGCCTGCCCCCCCAGCAGACCGCCGCCACCGGCATCGACGCCATGGTCCACGCGATCGAGGCCTATACCGGGCGGCACCGCAAGAATCCGCTCTCCGACATCTTCGCGCGCGAGGCGCTGCGCCTGCTGTCGCGCCACCTGCCCACCGCCTGCCGCGACGGGACCGACCGCGCCGCGCGCGAGGGAATGCTGCTGGGGGCCGCCATGGCGGGGCAGGCCTTCTCGAACAGCCCGGTCGCGGCGGTCCATGCGCTGGCCTATCCGCTTGGCGGGCATTTCCATTTGCCGCACGGGCTGACCAACGCGCTGATGCTGGGTCCGGTGCTGCGCCACAACATGGCGGCCGCCGCGCCGCTTTATGCGGAGCTGGCCGAAGTGGTGGGCGCGCCCGGTTCCGGCCCGGCGGAGCAGCGCGCGCAGGCCTTTGTTGCGACGATGGAGGATCTGATGGACCGCTCCGGCGCGCCGCGCCGCCTGCGCGACGTGGGCGTGCCCGAGGACAGCCTGCCGCGCCTGGCCCGCGACGCCATGCTGCAGACGCGTCTGCTGCAGAACAATCCGGTGCCTGTGGACGAGGCCGCGGCGCTGGCCCTCTACCGCGCGGCGTTCTGAGCGGTCAGGGCGTCAGCCGCGGGCGGTCGCTGTCATCCTTCAGCGCGACGCCGGTCGCCCCGATCCGGCGGCCTTCGGCCACCAGCCAGGCCAGCCGGCGCGCGGCATCATCGGCGGACAGGCCGCCGCGGGCATGGATGTTCGATACGCAGTTGCGCGCGCTGTCGCGCAGCCCCGGCCGCGGGTTCAGCGTCAGATAGGCGCCCATGCTGTCTGCGACCGACAGGCCCGGCCGCTCTCCGATCAGCATCAGCACCATGCCCGCGCCCATCGCGGCCCCGATCGCGTCGCCAAGCGCCACCCGCGCGCCCTGCGCCAGCACCACCGGCCGGTCCGCCAGTTCCGGCAGATGCACCGCCAGCGCCCGCATCAGGGGCACCGCCTGCGCCATGACCGCCGGGGCCGACAGGCCGTCGCCGATGACCACCTGCAGGGGCGGCGCGCTGCGCGGCAGGGCGCCTTCGGCCAGCTGGCGGCCCAGATCGGGGCGGCGCAGATAGGTGGCGCGGTCGGTCGCCCGGCTGGCCGCATGCAGGACGGGCAGGGGGGCCAGGCCGCGTTCCAGCGCGGCCCAGTCCACGCTGCCGTGGATGGCGTCGCGGGCGGCGGCGTGATCCTCCTGGAAGGTCAGCAGGTCGGCCAGCCGCGTGGGCCCCGCCCCGGCCTCCAGCCGGACCCGCGCCGGGGTCAGCGCGGCCAGGCGCGGACGGTCCAGCCCGCTCATGCCGGCAGCCCCAAGCGGCGCGCGAGCGACACCGTGTCGGCCCGCGCGTCCAGGCCGAAATCCTGCAGCCAGCGCTCGAATTCCGGCGCCGGGCGCAGGCCGGTCACCTCGCGCAAGTATGCGATGTCCTCGAAGGCCAGGCTCTGATAGCCCAGCATCACGTCATCGGCCCCCGGCACCGCGATCAGGAAACCGACGCCGGCCTGCGCCAGAAGCGTGGCCAGCGTGTCCATGTCGTCCTGATCGGCCTCCACATGGTTGGTGTAGCAGACATCGACACCCATCGGCAGGCCCATCAGCTTGCCGCAGAAATGGTCCTCCAGCCCGGCGCGGATGATCTGCTTGCCGTCATAGAGGTATTCCGGCCCGATGAAGCCCACGACCGTGTTCACCAGCAGCGGCCCGAAGGCGCGGGCGACGGCTTGGGCGCGGGCCTCCATCGTCTGCTGATCGACGCCGTGATGCGCCTCGGCCGACAGGGCCGAGCCCTGGCCGGTCTCGAAATACATCACGTCCTGGCCGACGGTGCCCCGCTTGAGCGACAGGCCCGCCTCGCGCGCCTCGGCCAGCAGCGATAGGGTGATGCCAAAGCCCTCGTTCGCGGCCTGGCTGCCCGCGACCGACTGGAAGATCAGATCGACCGGCGCGCCGCGCCCGACCAGCTCCAGCGCGTTCGTGACATGGGTCAGCACGCAGGTCTGGGTGGGAATGGCCAGCGCCTGGCGCATCTCGTCCAGCGCCACCAGCAGATCGTGGCCGTTGGCCAGGCTGTCGGAGGCCGGGTTGATGCCGATGACCGCGTCGCCCGCGCCCTGCAGCAGCCCGTCCAGCACCGCGACCGCGATGCCGCGCGGATCGTCGGCCGGGTGGTTCGGCTGCAGGCGCGACGCCAGCCGTCCCGCGCCGCCGATGGTGTTGCGGAAGGCGGTCGTCACGCGCGCCTTGCGCGCCACGCGGATCAGGTCCTGGTTGCGCATCAGCTTGCTGACGGCCGCGACCATCTCGGGCGTCAGGCCGCGCGCGACCCCCGCCAGCGCCACCGCGTCGGCTGCGGGCGACAGCAGCCAGTCGCGCAGATCGCCCACGGTCATCGCGCGCAGGGGGGCGAAGGCCGCCGCGTCATGGCCGTCGACGATCAGCCGCGTGACCTCGTCGATCTCGTAGGGGACGGGCGGGTTGTCCAGCAGGTCGGTCAGGGCCAAGTCCATCAGCACCCGACGCGCCGCCACCCGCTGCAAGGCGCTCTCGGCCGCGATCCCGGCCAGCTGGTCGCCCGACCGTTCGGGCGAGGCGGCGGCCAGCACCGCGCGCAGGTCGGCAAAGGCAAAGCGTTCGCCCCGCACCACGGCCCTCAGTGCCATCCTGTCCCCTTTCTGTCCGGTCCGACGCCGCCAGTTGGCGCCATTCCGCCGCGAAGGTCCAGCCCCCCGCGGGACCTAGCAGCCTATCCCGCGCGTTCGACTCGGGACTGACGCCAAAAGAGGACCCATCATGGACAGGACGCATCTGGAACGCTGCATCGCGCTAGCCGCCGAGGCGCTGGAGGCGGGCGACGCGCCCTTCGGCTCGGTCCTGGTCGGCCCCGACGGCACCGTGATGCGCGAGGCGCGCAACCATGCGGTGACGCAGGACCCGACCCGGCACCCCGAGCTGGAGCTGGCGCAATGGGCCGCGCGGACCCTGCCCGAGGATGTGCGCCGGGGCTGCACCGTCTATACCTCGGGCGAGCATTGCGCGATGTGCGCGGCCGCCCATGCCTGGGCGGGGCTGGGACCGATCGTCTATGCCAGCTCCACCCGGCAGCTGGTCGGCTGGCTGGAGGAGTTCGGCGCCGCGTCGTTCCCGGTCACGCCCCTGGACATCGGCCAGGTCGCGCCCGGCATCCCGACCACGGGACCCGTCGCCGGCCTGGATGACCGCGTGCGCGAACTGCAGGCGCGGTTCCGCGCGCGCACGACCTGACGGCAGCAGGCCGGATCAGCCCGTGCGGCGGGTGCTGGCCCGCGGGATCAGCCGGAACCCCAGATCGACCGCATGCCCGCGCGGCGCGCCCGGACCGCGCAGCCGGTCGCGGATCAGGGTCACCGCATGGCGGCCCATGGCCATCCGGTCGGTCGCGACCGAGGTGATGGGCGGCTCGGCCGCGGCCATCATCTCGTGATCGTTGAAGCCGCAGATGCCGAGGCGGGTCGGCACCGCGATGTTGCGCCGCCGCGCCTCGAACAGCACCCCGAGCGCAAGGTCGTCATTGTTGCACAGGACCGCGTCGGTCCGTGGCAACCGCGCCATCAGGTCCGCGAACAGCCGGCAGCCCAAGCTGACCGATGACGGCTCGGGCGTGGTGACGACCGGGTCGCCGCCCGCCAGCCCGGCGCCCTCCAGACAGGCGCGGAACCCGGCCAGGCGGCGCTGGCTGCGCGGGTCCATCTGCGCGCCCAGAAAGGCCGGCGCGCGGTATCCTTGCGCCAGCAGATGCTCCGCCGCGGCCCGCGCCCCGTCGAAATGCGACAGGCCCACGGCCAGGTCGATCGGGTCGGGGCCAACCTCCATGATCTGCACCACCGGGCATTCGGCGCTCGCCAGCAGGGCGCGGGCCGCGGGCGACTGGTCATGGCCCGCGACGATCAGCCCGGCCGGTCGCTGCGACAGGAACACGCGGATCAGCTGTTCCTCAGTCACGGGGGAATAGCGCGTGGTGCCCAGCTGCACGACCAGGGGGCTGCCCTGCAGCCCCTCGTCGATGCCGCGCATCACATCGGCAAAGACGTTGTTGCTGACCGAAGGGATGATGACCCCCACGATGTCGGTGCGCCCCGAGGCCAAGGCCCGCGCCGCAGGGTTCGGCACATAGCCCAGATCGCGGATCGCGCGCGTGATCCGGTCGCGCGCCTCGGGCGACACCTTGGAGGGGTCGCGCAGGGCACGCGAGACGGTGATAGGGCTGACATCGGCAGCCAGGGCGACTTCGGATAGCGTGATCCGGGGCGTTTTGCTCATGATCGCGCCAGATTAGCCGTGGCGGCGGAAAAAGAAAGCGGCTTGACCGATGACAGCGCTGTCATGCATGATTGCGCTGTCATCGGGAGGAGACATCATGAAGGCGCGGCCGATTCTGGTCATGGGCATCTGCGGCACGGGCAAGTCGACCGTGGCCCGCGGCATCGCCGACCGCATCGGCGGCAGCTTCATCGAGGCGGACCTGTATCACGACCAGGCCAGCGTGGATCGCATGCGCGCGGGCCGGCCCCTGACCGACGACATGCGGTGGGGCTGGCTGGACCGGCTTGGCGTGGCGGCGGCCACCGCCCCGGCGCGGGCGGTGCTGGCCTGTTCGGGCCTCAGCATGGCGCATCGCGACCGGCTGCGCGCCGGGGCGGGACCCTTCGACATCGTGTTCCTGCACGGCGACCGCGACCTGATCGCGGCGCGCATGGCCGCACGGCAGGGTCATTACATGCCCGCCAGCCTGATCGACAGCCAGCTGGCCGCGCTGCAGCCCCCCGATCCCGCCGCCGAGGGCGCGCTGTGGATCGACGTGGCGCTGCCTGCGGACCAGATCATCGACCGCGCGGTGGCGTCCCTGACCGACCCGCGCCCAGTTTCAACCGGAGGAGAGAGACCATGACCAAGATGACCCGTTTCCTGCTGTCGGCCGGCGCCGCGCTGGCCCTGGCCGCGCCCGCCATGGCGCAGGAGTTCAGCCTGCGCTTTCAGTCGTCCGACCCCTCGGGCAACCCCAACTTCGTCCTCCAGCAGGGCTGGGCCGCGGATGTCGCCGAAAAGTCGGGCGGCCGCATCGCCATCGACCTGATGCCGGTCGAATCCATCGTCGCCCATAACGAGACGCAGGACGCCATCGCCACGGGCATCCTGGACGGGCATGTGACCGACCTGTCCTATTTCTCGGGCAAGGACCCGGCCTTCGGGCTGATGGGTAACCCGGTCGGCGCTTGGTCGGACCCCGAGCAGATGCTGGACTTCGTCGAGAACGGCGGCGGGGCCGAGCTGCTGAACCAGATCATGAACCCCTACGGCCTGCAGTTCATCGGCGCCACCACGCCCGGGCTTGAGGCGCTGGTCAGCGCCGTGCCGCTGGACGGGGTCGATGATCTGGCCGGCGTCAAGATCCGCGCGCCCGAAGGGCTGGTCCAGTCGGTCTTTGCCGCCGCAGGCGCGGCACCGGTGAACCTGCCCGGCTCCGAGGTCTTCACCTCGCTGGACAAGAAGGTCATCGACGCGGCCGATTACAGCGTGCTGTCCACCAACCAAGCCCAAGGCCTGAACGAGGTCGCGCCCCATCCCGTCTATCCGGGCTTCCATTCCATGCCCCTGGTCGAGATCTCCATGAACAAGGCGAAATGGGACGCCCTGCCCGAGGATCTGCAGCAGCTCATGACGCAGTCGGTGCGCGACTTCGCCCGCGTGCAGGTCGCGGCGCTGGCCGAGGCCGATGCGGCCGCCGTGGCCGAGGCCGAGGCCGGCGGCACCATCACCATCCACGACTGGCCCGCCGAGGAGCGCGCCAAGTTCCGCGCCATCGCCATGGGCGAATGGGAGAAGGTCGCCAGCCAGTCGCCCGCGGCGCAGCAGGTCTATGACGCGCTGACCGCATACCTGACCGAAAAGGGCCTGGTGCAGTAAGCGCCGCCGGACCGGGCGTCCGCGCCCGGTCCCATCCAGGGAGGAGGAGATGATGGACGCAACCGAAGCCATTGCGCGCGAGGAACACGAGGCCGTGCCCCAATCGGGGCGCCTTGGCCGGGTGATCGACCGGCTGGCGATCATCCCGGCCCTGGGGCTGGTGGTCGCCATGCTGATCCTGATCCAGGAGGTCGTGCTGCGATACGTGTTCGGCCGCCCGACGATCTGGGCGCATGAGACGACGGTGTTCCTCTGCGCGATCTCCTTCGTCTATGGGGGTCTGCTGTGCACCGCGCGCGACCGCCACATCCGGGTCGTGCTGGTCTATGACCTGCTGCCGCACGCCGCGCGGCGCGTGGCCGACATCCTCATCTCTGCGGTCTGCGGCCTGTCCTCGGGCGCCTTTGCCTGGGCGGCCTGGCAGATGGTCAAACGGTCGGCCTGGCGTCCCGACGGCAGCTTTCACCTGGAGACCTCGGGCTCGGCCTGGAACCCGGCCTATCCGGGCGTGCTCAAGGTGCTGCTGATGGTGGCGCTGGCGGTCATGGCGCTGCAATTCGCGATCCTGACCGTCAACTATGCCCGCGGGCACAGGGGAGCCCGCTGATGGAGATCTTCGGTTCGCTGCAATCCCTGGGGATCGAGGCCGGGACGGGCATCCTCTTCGCGCTGCTGCTGCTGCTGCTGCTGACGGGCATCCCCTTGGCCTTCGTCACGCTGCTGGTCACGCTGATCTTCGCGCTCGGCTGGTTCGGCCCGAACGTGGTGCCGCTGATCACCAGCCGCGTCTACACCTTCGTGTCCAGCTTCGTCTTCGTGTCAGTGCCGATGTTCGTGCTGATGGCCGCGATCCTGGACCGCAGCGGCATCGCCCGCGACCTGTTCGAGGCGATGCGCCTGGTCGGCGGCCGCATCCGCGGCGGCGTCGCGGTCCAGACCATCTTCGTGGCCGTCATCCTGGCCGCCATGTCGGGCATCATCGGCGGAGAGGTCGTCCTGCTGGGCCTGATCGCGCTGCCGCAGATGCTGGCGCATGGCTATGATCGCAAGCTGGCCATCGGCGTCGTCTGCGCGGGCGGCAGCCTGGGGACCATGGTGCCGCCGTCGATCGTGCTGATCATCTATGGCCTGACCGCGAACGTGTCGATCGGCGATCTGTTCACGGCGGCCTTCATCCCCGGCATCATGCTGGCGCTGCTGTATGTGTCCTATGTCCTGGCGCGGGCTTGGCTGACGCCGGGCGACGTGCCGCCCGCCGTCACCGCGCGCGTGCCCCGGGCCGAAAAGCTGCGCCTGCTCAAGGGGCTGTTCCTGCCGATCCTGGTCGTCATCATGGTGCTTGGCTCGATCTATGGCGGCATCGCGTCCGTGACCGAGGCCAGCGCCGTGGGCGTGGCGGGGGTCCTGCTCTCGACCGTGATCCGGGGCGAGTTCACCTGGGACCTGCTGCGCGGCGCGGCCATGCAGACGCTGCAGACGGTCGGCATGATCGTCTGGATCGGCATCGGCGCATCCGCGCTGGTCGGCGTCTTCAACCTGATGGGCGGGATTAACTTCGTCTCGGGGCTGATCACCGGGATCAGCGACAACCCGACGGTCATCATCCTGTTCATGATGGCGATCCTGTTCGTGCTGGGCATGTTCCTGGACTGGGTCGGCATCGCGCTGCTGACCATGCCGATCTTTGTGCCGATCATCGTCGGCCTGGGATACGACCCGGTCTGGTTCGGGGTGCTGTTCGCGATGAACATGCAGGTCAGCTTCCTGTCGCCGCCCTTCGGGCCTGCCGCCTTCTACCTGAAATCGGTGACCCCGCCGGACATCTCTCTGGGAGAGATCTTCCGCGCCCTGCTGCCCTTCATCGGGCTGCAGATCCTGGCGGTGGGGATGCTGATCCTGTTCCCGGCCCTGGCGATGTACTGACGGGCCTTCATCCTGGCGCAACCGTCGCGGCGCAGACGGTCCGGGGACGGGCGGGGCATGTCCCGCCCGTCTCCGACATTCCATCAGGACAGGACCATCATGAGACCTCTTCTTCTTTGCGCCATCCTCTCGGCCCTGCCGACCGGCGCGGCCGCGCAGACGCCCGATGCCCGGCTGAACGCGCTTTACGGCAGCATGACGGCGCGGATCGGCGACGACGCGGCGGGTCGGGACCGGCTGGTCGCGGCGCAGCGCGCCTGGATCACCTTCCGCGACGCCGAGTGCCGCTTTCGGACCGGCGGCATCGACGGAAGCGCCGCCCCGATGGCCCTGCGCGCCTGTCTGGCGGATCTGACCCTGCGGCGCGTCGCCGATTTCGAGGGCCTTCTGGACTGCCCCGAGGGCGATCTGGCCTGCCCGCTGCCCCGCGCCGACTGATCGTCGCGCCGGACCGCGATCAGCGCGGGCGCAGTGCGTCGAAGGCCCGGTCCAGCCCCTGGCCTAGGGACGCGTCCCGGCCGGGGGTGAAATGCGCCAGCGCGGCGTCCAGGCAGGCGAAGGCGGCATGGACCAGTGCATCCGCCTCCAGCCGCCGCGCATCCGCATCGCCAAGGCGGCGCGCGATCTCGGGCGACAGCTGGACCGCCCAGGCCCCGTGCTTTTCCAGCGTGTGGGCGCGCAGGCTGGCGGTGGCATTGACCACGCGCATGGTCCGTGCCGCGCCCTCGGGGTCGCGGTCGACGCTGCGGACCAGCACGTCCAGACCGCGCCGCAGCGACAGCCAGACATCCTCGTCCACGGGCCGGGCCGCCACGGCCTGAAGGATCGCGGCCCCGAAGGCGGCGTGGCCTGCGACCACTACATCCTCCTTCGTTGCGAAGTAGCGAAAGAAGCTGCGCCGCGAGATGCCCGCGGCCGCGGCGATCTCGTCGACGGTCACGCGATCGAACCCCCGCGCCTCGAAGAGGGCAAAAGCGGTCTCCGCGATGGCGGCGGCCACGGCCTCGGCCTTGATCGTGCGCAGCGAACGGCCGGGATCGGCAGGCGTCACAGGCAGTGACACTCCATGCTTATAGTGGCACCCAGTGCCATATCATACGCCAAGTGCCAAAAACGGCCCGGCCCGCGGAGGAGACGACCATGGACGTCCGACGTCAAGAGAGCATCCTGCCCCGCCGCCGCCTTGGTCGCGACGGGCCGGTCGTGTCGGCCATCGGCTACGGAGCCATGGGCATCACCGACTTCTACGGGGCGGACGCCGCCAGCGACGCGCTTGCCACGATCCGGGGCGCCCTGAGATCGGCGTGACCTTCTTCGACACCGCCGAGATGTATGGCTGGGGCCTGAACGAACGCATCGTCGGCCAAGCGCTGGCCCCGGTGCGCGACGCGGTGGTGATCGCGACCAAGTTCGGCTGGACGCGCGACTATGGCCTGGACAGCCGCCCCGACCATATCCGGCAGGTGCTGGACAGCAGCCTGCGCCATCTGGGGGTGGATCACGTCGATGTCCTCTATCAGCACCGGGTCGACCCGGCCGTGCCGATCGAGGATGTGGCGGGCACGGTGGGCGACCTGATCCGGGCGGGCAAGGTCGGGCACTTCGGCCTCAGCGAGGCGGGGCCCACCACTATCCGCCGCGCCCATGCGGTCCAGCCCGTCGCGATGCTTCAGACCGAGTATTCGCTGTTCGAACGCGATGTCGAAGGGCTTTTTCCGCTGCTCAGGGAACTTGGCATCGGCTTCGTCCCCTATGCCCCGCTCGGTCGCGGCTTCCTGACCGGAACGGCGCGACCGGCTGCCCTGCATGATCCCGACGACATGCGCCGCCACGATCCCCGCTGGCAGCCCGGCGCGTTCGAACGAAACCTGGCCGCGGTACGCGCGCTGTCCGAACTGGCCCATGCGCGCGGCGCGACGGTCGCGCAGCTGGCCTTGGCCTGGCTTCTGGCGCAGGGCGACGACATCGTCCCCATCCCGGGCACGCGCGGCATCGCCCGGCTGGAGGAGAATGTCGGCGCGGCACGGCTGACGCTCTCGGACGGGGATCTGCGCCGGATCGCGGCGATCCTGCCGTCGGGCGGGTTCGGCGCCCGCTATCCCGACGCGGTGATGCCCCAACGGACCTGACCACATGGACCTAACACGCCCGGACCCGACCGGCAGGACATCGACATCCGCGGCCGGAGCGGGGACAATGGCGCGCGTCCGGGGCCATCCCTGATCCACCCGTCGCGGCGATCTCTCCGCCCGTCGCCCGGATGCCAACAAGGAGACGATACTTTCCGATGTCCGACCCCTGCATCATCTGCGTGGCCATCACCGGCAGCGTTCCGACCAAGGCCGACAACCCGGCCCTTCCCGTCACCGTCGCCGAGCAGATCGAATCGACCCACGAGGCCTTCGAGGCCGGCGCCGCCATCGTCCACGCCCATGTCCGCGACGACGCGGGCCGGCCCACCAGCGACCCCGACCGTTTTGCCCTGCTGCTGGAGGGGGTCCGCCGCCACTGCCCCGGCATGATCGTGCAGCTGTCCACCGGCGGGCGGTCGGGTGCGGGCCGCGAGCGGGGCGGCATGCTGCCGCTGCGGCCGGACATGGCCAGCCTGTCGGTCGGGTCGAACAACTTTCCGACCCGCGTCTATGAGAACAGCCCCGAGCTGGTCGACTGGCTGGCCGCGCAGATGGCGGCCCATGGCGTCATGCCCGAGATCGAGGCCTTCGATCTGTCCCATATCCTGCAGGCCCATGCGATGTGGCGCGACGGGCGGCTGACGACCCGACCCTATGTGCAGTTCGTGATGGGGGTCAGGAACGCCATGCCGGCCGACCGGGCGGTGTTCGACTTCTACATCGCGACGATGCGGCGGCTGTTCGGCGCGGATGCGCCCTGGTGCGCGGCGGGGATCGGCGCGAACCAGATCGTGTTGAACGAATGGGCGGTGGCCGCCGGGGGCCATGCGCGCACGGGGCTGGAGGACAACGTGCGCCTGGACCGCACGCGGCTGGCGCCCTCCAACGCCGCGCTGGTCCGGCGGGTGGCGGAGCTGTGCGACCGCCATGAGCGGCCCGTCGCGACCTGGCGGGAGGCCCGCGCGATCCTGGGCCTGCCCGAGGTCGCCGCGGCGTGACGGCCTGCGCGGCGGTTCCGCGCCGACCCGCTGCGGCGACCGTTGATCCGTGCCGGCTGCCGGTGCCTAATCGGCGCGTGGCACCAGGACAGGAGGATCTGCCATGACCGAGGATCGGATCGAGATCGAGGCGGTGACCGCCGCGCCACCCGCCATGGCCTGGGTGGCCTATACCGACCCCGAGCATGTCCGGCGGTGGAACTTCGCCTCGGACGACTGGCACTGTCCGGCGGCGCGGGCGGATCTGCGGCCGGGCGGGACGTTCTCGTCGCGGATGGAGGCGCGGGACGGCAGCATGGGCTTCGATTTCGAGGGCATCTATACGGCGGTCGTAGAGAATCGGCGGATCGACTATGCCTTCGGCGACCGCGCCGCCGTGGTCGAGTTCCTGCCGGAGGGAGAGGGCACCCGCGTGCGCATCCGGTTCGACCCCGAAGGCGACCATCCGCGCGACCAGCAGGGCGTTGTTGCAGAAAGGCGGCTTGAGGCGTGACTTCCCCTTTCCCCTTTAGGTTCAGGCGACGCGGGCGACCTCGGCTGTGCCG
>NZ_JBYLFR010000005.1:0-198567 GCF_057748165.1 Paracoccus sp. NIOT.M2S5SZ12 | reverse complement strand
TGCGGTAGCGGGCGGGCTTGGGCTTGCTCATGCTGCCCATCTAACCGCATGGATTCACCAAGTGAATCCTTCACGGGGAGAGTTCTGCAACAACGCCATGGAGAGCATGAACCCCTTGATGCCATAGCCATAGCGGGCCAGGTTCGCGCTCTCGGTGTCGTAAAGGCGCCCGGCGATGGCCTCGCGGTCCCCGTGATCGGCCAGAAGGGCACAGAATTCGGCCTCGGTCACCCGGAAGAAGGTCTCGTTCTCCCACAGCGTGTCGTCGGCATCCAACCCGATGGCGTCGAAGGCGGTCATGGCATCCCCTTGCGGGCGCACCCGCCCTGCGTCACGATCGGCGCATCCAACAGGAGCGTCCGATGATCTTCTTTGTCCCCGACATGAGCTGCAACCACTGCAAGGCCGCGATCGAGGAGGCCGTGACCGCCGCCGGCGGCCGGGCCACCGTCGATCTGCCCCAAAAGCGCGTCACCGTCGAGGGGCTGGACCCGGCACGCGCCGAATCCGCCCTCGTGCAGGCCGGATTCTCGCCCCGGCCGATTCCCGCCGCCTGATCGGTCCGCCGGGCCTCGTCGCGATTGAGCGCGGGCCTGCTTGCTGCTAGGATCGCCAGATGGCGCGGCGCCCCCAAGAACCGGCCCAACCGGCAGGCCCGCGACCCGAGGCATTCCGAGGAGACAGTCCCATGCTGAACCGTTTCGTCATCGCGGCCGCCGCGATCGTCATGACCACGCCCCTGGCGATGGCCGGACCCATTGACAGCGCCTGCGTCCGCTCCGACCGCGCGCGCGGCAATGCGCCGCTCTGCGGCTGCATCCAGCAGGTCGCGAACCAGACCCTGTCGCGTTCGGACCAGCGTCGCGCTGCGGACTTCTTCCGCGACCCGCACCGCGCGCAGGAGGTCCGCACCTCCAAGCGCGACGCCGACAACGCCTTCTGGGCGCGCTATCGCAACTTCGCCGCGCAGGCCGAGCGCTACTGCCGCTAGATCAGCGCCAGGATCTCGTCGGTCAGGGCCGCCATCTCGGCATGCGACGGCCCTTTCGGACGCTCCTGAACGCCGAGGCCCAGGCCCAGACTCTCGGCATAGGCGACGCGGTTGGCGATCTGGGTCGCAGCCACGGCCGCGCCCAGTTCCTCGGCCTTGGCCGCGACCTCGACCGACAGGCGCGTGCCGGGCCGGGTTCGGTTCAGCACCATCAGCAGCGGCGCCTTCTCGCGCCGCGCCAGGTCCAGCACGCCCTCCGTCGCCCACAGGTCCACATGGCTGGTCGCGACCGGCACCACGACCAGATCGGCCACCCGCAGCGCGGGACGCAGGTCGCTGTCGATCTTGGGCGGCGTGTCGATGATCACGAAATCAAAGCGGCGCTTCAGCTTCTCCGATTCGTAGCTGGCCCCCCAAGCCGAGGAGGTCGAGAAATCCATCGCCTCGTCCTCGCCCTGCGCGGCCATGCGTTCCATGAACCATCGGCCCATGCTGCCCTGCGGATCGGTGTCGACCAGCGCCACGGAATGCCCGCGGCCATGCAGGCTGACCGCCAGATTGACCGCCAGGGTGGTCTTGCCGGATCCGCCCTTCTGCTGGGCCACGGTGATGATGCGCCCGGTCATGCCGTCCTCCGTCCGTTTGCGCCAGCCTAAGCAGGGGCGCGGGCGAATGCACGGGGTTTCTGCGCGTGCAGCATGCGCCCTCAGGGATGGACGGACTGCACCTCGTACATCACCGGCTCGAAGCTGCGGCACATGGCGTGGATCTCGCGGTTGCGGCGCCGCATCTCGGGGTCGCGCAGCATCGCCTGATAGTCGCGCCGGTCGCGCCACTGGGAATAGGTGGCAATGCGGGTCTGCGCGTCGTTCAGATGGATCGCCCCGCCCAAGCAGCCCGGCTGGCGGCTGATGACCTCGGACCAGGCCGCGGTCAGCATCTCCAGCACGTCATGCGCCGTGCCCGGCGTCAGTTCGAAGGTGGTGATGACGGTCTGGCCATCGAAATCGGGGGTGATGCGGGGCATGGGCTGGCCTTTCGCTGGCGATGCTGTGCCGGGTCAGCCTAACCCCGCGACGCAGCTTGCGCCAAGCGGGATTGCGGCGGGCTGCACGATGTGCATCCTGCCCCTGAACAGCAAAGGACGCGCCATGATCCCGGTCTTCGACGGTCACAACGATTTCCTGCAACGCGTGGTCGCGGCGGGCCCGGCCGGGCCGGAGCTGTGGCTGCATGGCGACGGGCGCGGGCATCTGGACCTGCCGCGGATGCGGGCAGGGGGGATGATCGGCGGGTTCTTCGCGATCTGGGTGCCCTCGCCCGAAGGTCCGAACGACCACGCGGCCGTCGCCGCGATGGAGAACCCGCCCTTCGACCTGCCCCTGCCCGACCCCATCGCGCCGGACGCGGCCCTGCCCCATGCCTTCGCCCAGGCCGCCGCGTTGCTGACGCTGGAGCGGACGGGCAAGCTGGCCATCGCGCGCGACGCGACCGTGCTGCACGCCGCGCGCGCGGGCGGCCCGATCGCCGCGATCATGCACATGGAGGGGGCGGAGGCGATCCGCGACAGCGACGCGCTGCATGCCTGGCACGCGATGGGGCTGCGCTCGCTCGGACCGGTCTGGTCGCGGCCCACCCATCACGGCGAGGGGGTGCCCTTCGCCTATCCCTCGGGTCCCGATCTTGGCGGACCGCTGACCGATGCGGGGCGGGCACTGGTGCGCGATTGCGATGCCTTGCGCATCATGCTGGACCTGTCGCACCTGAACCAGGCCGGCTTCGACGATGTCGCCCGCCTGTCCGCGGCGCCGCTTGTCGCCAGCCACAGCGCGGTCCATGCGCTCTGCCCCAGCAGCCGCAACCTGACCGACCGCCAGCTGCGCCAGATCGCCGACAGCGGCGGGCTGGTCGGGATGAACTTCGCCTCCAGCTTCCTGCGGGAGGACGGGCGGCGGCTGCCGCTGGAGGATCTGGGCGTGATGATCCGACATCTGGATCACCTGCTAGAGATCCTGGGAGAGGACGGCGTCGCCTTCGGGTCGGATTTCGACGGCGCGCTGATGCCGCGCGACCTGCCCGACGCGGCCGCCCTGCCCCGGCTGATCCAGGCCATGCGCGACGCAGGTTACGGCGAGGCGCTGATCACGCGCATCGCCTGCGACAACTGGATCGGTCTTCTGGAGCGGGTCTGGACCCGCTGACCCCGCCTCGCGGCGGGACCGGTCACTCCGCGACCGGTTCCGCCGCAGCACCATCCGTCGTGGGCAGCTGCGCCATGGCGATGATCTGCGCCAGCTCCGGGTCGGCCTGCGGATCGGCCAGCGCAAAGCGGTCGGTCAGGCTGGCGGGCGCCAGCTCGATCCCGCTGACCACCTGCGCGCCGGGCGCCGCCGGTCCATAGGTCTGGCCGTTCACCGCGAAATAGACCGCGCCGGAATTGCCGGTCCGCAGAACCGGCGGCTGTTCCAGCGGCGGCAGGGTGAAGCGTTCGCCCGCATCCATGATCTTTTCCAGCAGCACCGTACCGTCGGCCGATGTCACGCGCACCCAGGCCGGGCGCACCGACAGCAGCTCCAGCGCGGGGGCGTCCGGGGCCAGCGTGCGGACCGGACCCTCGGCGGGTTGGGTCGCGCCTGCGACCTGCATCGGCCCGACCGCGCCCGGAAGGCCGGTCGGCACCTGCGTGACGCCCGCCTGCTGGGCCAGCGGGTTCTGCGGCATCGGGACCTGGGTCACCTGGCCGGCCTGGGCGATGACCTCGTCCACGGTGGCGCTGCTGTCCATGAGGCCCGGATCGATGGCCGCAATGGGACCGTCGCGCGCGGTCAGGACCGGCGCCTCGAGGATCTGCGGGCGATAGAGGCGGTCCAGCGCCTCGGGCTGCGGCAGGGTGCGGGCCAGGTCGATGTCCTCGGCCCCCTGGATGCCCGGTTCGGCCAGCCTGGCGCCCTGGGTCGGATCAAGCTCGGCCACCACGGTCGGGACGTCGTCGCCCGGCGTCAGGGTGACGCGCTGGACCTCCTGCAGGACGGCCCACCCGCCATAGCCCAAGCCGCCGATCAGGGCCATCAGCACCACGATCGCGCCGATCGCGCGCGGCTCGATCTCGGACCAGAAGCTGCGCTCCTGCGGGATGAACAGCGCGCGGGGATTGGCTAGCGCCTCGGCCGGGTCGGAGGGACGGCGCGCAGGCTTGGGTCCGGCGGCAGAAGGGGCCATGCCATGCGTCGGCTGGAACCCGGATTCCTGGCAGAACCGGCGGAACACCCAATCCGGGTCCATGCCCAGATAGCGCGCATAGGAACGGACATAGCCGGAGATGAAGCTGGGCGTGTCGAAGGCGGTGATGTCGCAATTCTCGATGGCCGCGACATAGGACGCACGGATGCGCAGCTCCCGCTGGACGTCCAGCAGGGACTTGCCCAAGGTGGCCCGTTCACCGCGCATCAGGTCGCCCAAGCGCGTGTCGTCGTCGATAAACTGACCGCTATCGCCGACCTGCGCGAATTCTTCTGCCGGGTCATGTGCCCGCAGCCTGCTCATTGCCAATGCCCCATTGCCTGCTCTCGATCGCCTCCGAATCGGAGGTTGCGATGTCTTCTTTATCCGCAGGTTATCACGCAGGCGAGAGCAGTTCACCCGTGGATTGCATCATGCGCTCAATTCGGCGCGATTCAGCGCGCAATGCGACCACAGCGCGTCCATCGCCCGCACCAGATGGTCGATCTGCTTCGGATCGTGCACCGGAGAGGGGGTGAAGCGCAGCCGTTCCGTGCCGCGCGGCACGGTGGGGAAATTGATCGGCTGGACGTAGATTCCGTAATCGCGCAGCAGCATGTCCGACAGCGCCTTGCAGTGGACCGGATGGCCCACATGGACCGGCACGATGTGGCTGCCATGGTCGATGATCGGCATGCCCAACGATTTCAGCCGCATTTTCAGGATGCGCGCGTGCAATTGCTGCGCGTCGCGCAGCTGCTGCCCTTCCGGTGTCTTCAAGAAGGCGATGGAGGCCGCCGCCCCCGCCGCGACCGCAGGCGGCAGCGAGGTGGTGAAGATGAAGCCCGGCGCATAGGAGCGGATCGCGTCGCACATCTTGGCGCCGGCCGCGATATAGCCGCCGAAGACCCCGAAGGCCTTGCCCAGGGTGCCGTTGATGATGTCGATGCGCCCCGACAGGCCGTCGCGTTCGGCCACGCCGCCGCCGCGGGGGCCGTACATGCCGACGGCATGGACCTCGTCCAGATAGGTCAGCGCGCCGAATTCGTCGGCCAGGTCGCAGAACCCCTCGATGGGACCGAAATCGCCGTCCATCGAATAGATCGATTCGAAGGCAATCAGCTTGGGCGCATCCGGGTCGTCCGCCGCCATCAGCTGGCGCAGATGGGCCAGGTCGTTGTGACGGAAGATGCGCTTGGCGCCGCCGTTGCGCTTGATCCCCTCGATCATGGAGGCGTGGTTCAACTCGTCCGAATAGATGATCAGGCCGGGGAACAGCTTGGGCAGGGTCGAGAGCGTCGCGTCATTCGCGATGTAGGCGCTGGAGAAGACCAGCGCGGCCTCCTTGTCGTGCAGATCGGCCAGCTCGGCCTCCAGCCGCTTGTGATAGACCGTCGTGCCGCTGATGTTACGCGTGCCGCCCGAACCCGCACCGGTGGCGTCCAGCGCCTCATGCATGGCCGACAGGACGACGGGATGCTGACCCATGCCCAGATAGTCGTTGCCACACCAGACGGTGATCTCCTGCCGCTGACCGTCCGGACGGTTCCACACGGCCTGGGGAAAGCGGCCCTTCGCACGTTCGATGTCGATGAAGGTCCGATAGCGGCCTTCCTCGTGCAGACGGGCGATGGCCTTGTCCAGGGCGGCGTCGTACTTCATTGCGGGCGATCCCTTGCATAGCTGGCTGGGTGCGATCATTGTCCGACCGCGCGCTGTCTGCCTTGATAGAGGTCAGATCGCGAAAAAAACAGGCCGAAAACGTCGCGATTCGACGAAAGGCGCAGGCGGGCATCCGAAACCGACACCGCAAGAGATGGGAAACATGGGCAAAGAGACAAGGTTGGACGACATCCTGACGCAGCTGGATGCGGGGCTGGAGCCTGCGCTGGACAGGCTGCTGCGGTTCCTGGAGATCCCCTCGATCTCGACCGATCCGGCCCATGCGGGCGATGTGCGCGCGGCGGCGTCCTGGCTGGCCGCCGAGCTGGAGGAGCTGGGCTTCGCGGTCCAGGTCCACGACACGCCCGGCCATCCGATGGTCACCGCCCGCAGCGAACCGGGCGGGGCGCGGCCGCTGCTGTTCTATGGCCATTACGACGTGCAGCCGGTCGATCCGCTGGCGCTCTGGGACCGCCCGCCCTTCCAGCCCGCGCTGGAGGACACGCCGCAGCGCCGGGTGATCCGCGGGCGCGGCGCCTCGGACGACAAGGGTCAGCTGATGACCTTCGTGGAGGCCTTCCGGGCGTGGAAGGCCGTGCATGGCGCCCTGCCCTCGGACCTGATCCTGCTGTTCGAGGGCGAGGAAGAATCCGGCTCGCCCTCGCTGCGTCCATTCCTGGAGGCCCATGCAGGCGACCTGCGCGCCGATCTGGCGATCATCTGCGACACCGCGCGCTATGCCGACGGACGGCCCGCGATCACCACGCAGCTGCGCGGCCTGGTCGGCCAGGAGGTGGTGATCCATGCTGCCGACCGCGACCTGCATTCGGGCAGCTTCGGCGGGCTGGCCGCCAACCCGATCATGATCCTGGCGCAGGCGCTGGCGGCGCTGAAGGATGACACCGGCCGCGTCACCCTGCCCGGCTTCTATGACGGTGTGCAGGACCTGCCGCCGGAACTGGCCCGCGACTGGCAGGCGTTGGACTTCGACGCGGCCGAGTATCTGGGCCGCGTGGGACTGTCCCAGCCCATCGGCGAGAAGGGGCGCACGGCGCTGGAGATGGTCTGGAACCAGCCGACGGCCGAGATCAACGGCATCGCCGGCGGCTATGCGGGCGACGGGTTCAAGACCGTCCTGCCCGCCAGCGCCCGTGCCAAGGTCAGCTTCCGCCTGACCGGCACTCAGGACCCGCATGCGGTCCGGCGCACCTTCCAGGAGCATGTCCGGCGATTCGTCCCCGCCGACTGCCGGGTCGAATTCCACGACCACGGCGCCAGCCCGGCCAGCGTGATGGACATCTCGGACCCCGCCTTCGGGCAGGCGCGCGACGCGCTTGGCGCGGAATGGGGGCGCGACGCGGCCTATATCGGCGCGGGCGGCTCTATTCCGATCGCTGGCGATTTCAAGCAGTTGCTGGGCATGGATTCCATGCTGATCGGCTTTGCCCGCGACGACGACCGCATCCACTCCCCGAACGAAAAGTACGACGTCGAGAGCTTTGCCAAGGGCGCCCGGTCCTGGGCGCGCATCCTGTCCGCGCTGCGCTGACGAAAAAGGGGGCCGCGAACGGCCCCCTTTCCCGATGTGATCCGGCCTCAGCCCTGCGTGGTGCAGTAGCTTTGGCTGGAGGTCCAGGCCGCGATGTCGGCGCGCTTCTTGCTGCTGCGCATCGGCGCCCAGTCCCGCGCCACGCCGCGCCAGCCGCCATCCGAGCGCGCCACGGCATTGTCGCGCCCGACCTGCTCGGCCGCGATCTTGACCGCGCAGGCCATGTTGTCGGCGCCGTCGCGGATATTGCCGGTGCAGCCATAGTTGCGCCAGGTCGCGGGTGCGATCTGCATCAGCCCGATCCAGCGCCCGCCGCCGCCGGCGGCCTGCGGGTTGAAGGTGCTTTCATGCCTCGCCACTGCCGACAGGAGGCCCGCCCAGAACGCCTTGCGGCCCGTGGGCGCCAGCTGGCGATAGTTGGGGCAGAATTCCGCGATGTCATGGGGCACGCTGGACAGCATGGTCACGCCTTCGCGGTCCAGGGCCTCCATCGTGGCGCGGGTCCATTCGTCGGACCCGCTGCGCTCTCCCCACCGCATCGGGGGAACCTGGGCAAGGGCCATCTCCTCGGCCTCGATCTGGGCCTGGGAGGGGCCGGAGGTCGTCGTGGAGCAGGCGGCCATCAGGGCCAGTGCGGCAAGGGAAAGCGCGACGCGCATCGGGACCTCAAGGGGTGGTTTCGTCAACATCCCGATTAAGGCTTCCCGAAAATCCTGCAAGAAGAACGATTTGGGTCGGCGGGAACCCGCCGCGACGCCGATGCGCGATGGTCGGATTTCCGCCGATGGCCCGTTGGCCACCCGCGCCGGATGCACCGCATTTTAACTTTCCCTGCCGCGCGGGATGATTCGCAGACGATGCGGCGGGCGGGCCGTGACAATGGCGCGGGCATGGCCTAGAACACCGGCCAGACCGTTACCGCCGTCCAAGAGGCCCGCCATGCTCGACCTGACCTATACCGCCCCGAAGCCCAAGGTGATCCAGGGCGCGCAAGGCGATTGGGAGCTGGTGATCGGGTTGGAGGTCCATGCCCAGGTCTCCTCCAACGCCAAGCTGTTCTCGGGTGCCTCGACCCGCTTCGGGTCGGAACCGAACAGCAACGTGGCCTTCGTGGACGCGGCCATGCCGGGCATGCTGCCGGTCATCAACGAATTCTGCGTGGCGCAGGCCGTGCGCACCGGGCTGGGCCTCAAGGCCGACATCAACCTGCGCAGCGCCTTCGACCGCAAGAACTACTTCTATCCCGACCTGCCGCAGGGCTATCAGATCAGCCAGCTCTATCATCCCATCGTCGGCGAGGGAGAGATCCTGGTGGACATGGGCCCCGGCGTCGCGCGCCGCGTCCGCATCGAGCGCATCCACCTTGAGCAGGACGCGGGCAAGTCGATCCATGACATGGACCCGACCATGTCCTTCGTGGATCTGAACCGCACCGGCGTCGCGCTGATGGAGATCGTCAGCCGCCCCGACATCCGCGGCCCCGAGGAAGCTGCCGCCTATGTGGTCAAGCTGCGCCAGATCCTGCGCTATCTGGGCACCTGCGACGGCAACATGCAGAACGGCAACCTGCGCGCCGACGTGAACGTCAGCGTCTGCAAGCCCGGCGATTACGAACGGTTCCAGGAGACCGGCGATTTCGGCCATCTGGGCACGCGCTGCGAGATCAAGAACATGAACTCCATGCGCTTCATCCAGGCCGCCATCGACTATGAGGCGCGGCGCCAGATCGCGATCTTGGAGGATGGCGGAAAGATCGTGCAGGAGACGCGCCTCTATGACCCCGACCGTGGCGAGACGCGGTCGATGCGGTCGAAGGAGGAGGCGCATGACTATCGCTACTTCCCCGATCCCGACCTGCTGCCGCTGGAGATCGAGCAGGCCTGGGTGGACGACATCGCGGCCTCCATGCCCGAGCTGCCCGATGAGAAGAAGGCCCGGTTCGTCACCGTCCTTGGCCTGTCGGAATACGATGCCGGAGTACTGACCGCCGAGGTCGAGAATGCGGATTACTTCGAGGCCGTGGCCGCGGGCCGCGACGGAAAGATGGCCGCGAACTGGGTCATCAACGAGCTGTTCGGGCGCCTGAACAAGGAGGGGCTGACCATCGCGACCTCTCCGGTCTCGGCCGCGCAGCTGGGCGGCGTGATCGACCTGATCGGGTCTGGCGCGATCTCGGGCAAGATCGCCAAGGACCTGTTCGAGATCCTCTGGACCGAAGGCGGCGATCCGGCGCAGATCGTCGAGGATCGCGGCATGAAGCAGGTCACCGACCTGGGCGCGATCGAGGCCGCCGTCGACCAGATCATCGCCGACAACCCCGCCCAGGTCGAGAAGGCCCGCGCCAACCCAAAGCTGGCGGGCTGGTTCGTGGGTCAGGTCCTGAAGGCCACCGGCGGTAAGGCCAACCCCGCCGCCGTGAATGAGCTGGTGGCCCGCAAGCTGGGCCTCTGATCCCCCTTCTCCGACAGGACATCCCGATGCGCTACGAATATTCCGTCATCCCCGCGCCGGCCCGGTCCGACAAGGCCCAGACCGCCAAGACGCCGGTGGACCGCTATGCCCTGTCGCTGGCGGCCGAGATGAACCGCATGGCCGCCGACGGGTGGGAATATGTCCGCGCCGAGGTCCTGCCAAGCGAGGAGCGTAGCGGCCTGACCGGGCGCAGCACGGTCTATCACAACCTGCTGGTCTTCCGCCGCCCGCATGTCGCGGTGGAACCGTCCCGGCAGCTGACCCACGAACCCGAGGAGGCCCCGGCCTGATCGCTCAGGCTGCGGCGCTCAGCACTTCGGGGCAGAACGGTTCGATCCTCACGCGGTCGGCCTCGAATGTACAGAAGCTGCCCTGCGGGACCTCCTGCCAATCGGCCTCGTCCGTCTCCAGCGGCTCGGACACGACCGCCCAGCCCTGACGCGTCGCCGACCAGCGGTGATAGAGCGACGGCGCCTGATCGTCGCTGCTGGTGCGCAGTGCATAGAGCCGCTGTCCGTCCGACAGGGCGCAGGCCGCGCGCACATGCGGCGCCACGCCCCACCGATGCGCCAGCGCGCCCAGCTTGCCCAAGGCCCGCTCCATCGCGCCCTTGGGGTCATGGTCCAACCCTTCGCCCAGGGCGATCAGGAACAGCGCCTCGCTGTCGGTCGCGCCCTTGCGATGCGGGTAATGCTCATCGGGAATCAGCACGTCGGCATGGCGGCGAAACCCGTCATATCCGCCGAACTGCCCGTTATGCATGAAGCTCCACCGCCCCACCGCGAAGGGATGGCAGTTGTTGCGGCTGGTCGCCGTCCCGGTCGAGGCGCGCACATGCGCCATGAACAGCCCCGACCGCACCTGCGCCACCAGGCTGCGCAGGTTCGGGTCCGACCATGCGGGCATGACATCGCGGTAAAGTCCCGGCTCGGGCCGCTCGCCATACCAGGCGATGCCGAACCCGTCGGCATTCACCGGCGTCTGGCAGCGCGTCGCGCCTTGGCTCTGCCGGATCAGCGAATGCGCCGGCCGGCTGACGATATCCTCCAGAAAGATCGGTGCGCCCAGATAGGCGGCCCAACGACACATGCCCTGCCCCTTCACGTCTCTTTTGTGACAGGGCTAGCACGAAAGTCTGAAGGATTCACCTATTCCGTTGCGGGCGGAGCCTCTTCAACGATCACGAGGTCGCGTTCGCTGGCCCCTTTGGCATGCGACAGGGCCGCCTGGTACTCATTGCTATGATAACAGGCAACCGCCGCCTCCAGCGACGGAAAGCGCGCGACCACATGGCGGGCGCGATCCGTGCCCTCCAGAACGTGATACCGCCCGGCGCGTGCCAGGAAGACGCCCCCATGGGCCGCGATCGCAGGTCCCGCCGCCATAGCGTAAAGGCCATAGGCGTCGGGGTCCGTCACATGCACATGGGCAATCCACAAAGCCGTCATTTGCTGTCCTCGATGATCTTGCGGGCGTCCTGGAACGCCGTTTCCGCGGCCGCGAGCGAGGGGGCGCCCCCCTGTGCCCGGTCGGGGCGGCCGCCTCCGCCCTTGCCGCCCAACGCGGCGGTCGCGGCCTGGACCAGCGCCACCGCGCTGATCCGGCCGGTCAGGTCGGGCGTCACGCCGGCCGCGACGGTCGCCTTGCCGCCATCCTCGGCCAGCAACAGCACCGCGCCGCTGCCCAAGGAGGCCTTCATCTCGTCGACCAGCGCGCCCAGCTCCTTGCCGCCCACGCCCTCGACCTGTCGGGCGATGAACCTGACGCCCGCGATTTCCTCCGCCTCGGATGCGCCACCACTGCCCATGGCCAGCTGCCGCTTCAGCTGCGCGACCTCATTGGCCAGCGCCTTGCGCTCATCGGCCAGGGCCCGGACGCGGTTCACCACCTCGGCCGATTGCGCCTTGAGGATGCCCGCGATCTCGCCCAAGCGGCTGTCCGCATCGCGCAGATGGTCCAGCGCCGCCTGACCGGTCAGCGCCTCGATCCGCCGCACGCCTGCGCTGGAGGCCACGTCGCCCAGCAGCACGAAGGCCCCGATATCGCCCGTCCGCGCCACATGCGTGCCGCCGCACAGCTCCAGCGAATAGGTTGCGCCATCCGCGCCCTTGCCGCTGCCGGGCTGCGCGCCCATCGACACGACGCGCACCTCGTCGCCGTATTTCTCGCCGAACAGCGCCTGCGCCCCCAGGGCGCGCGCATCGTCGGGCGTCATGATCCGCGTCTCGACCGGGCTGTTCTGCCGGATGAAGCCGTTCACCTCCGCCTCGATCCGCGCCATCTCCTCGGCGCTGACCGCGCTGTTATGGCTGAAGTCAAAGCGCAGACGGTCCGGCGCGTTCAGGCTGCCCCGCTGCGCGACATGCTCGCCCAGAGCGCCGCGCAGCGCCTCGTGCAGCAGATGCGTCGCCGAATGGTTCGCGCGGATCGCGCCGCGGCGGTCGTGATCCACGGCCAGCTGCGCGCCCTGCCCGCGGCTGATTGTGCCCATCGTCACCTCGGCCTGGTGCAGGAAGACGCCCGCGACCTTCTTGGTGTCGGTGACGCGCGCCGCCCCCGTCTCGGTCCTGATCAGGCCGGTATCGCCCACCTGACCGCCGCTCTCGGCATAGAAGGGCGACTGGTTCACCACGATGGCGACCTTCGTGCCCGCGCCCGCCTCGGCGACCTCGGCCCCGTCGATCACCAAAGCCGTGACCTGACCCTCGGCCTCCTCGGTGTCATAGCCCAGGAACTCGGTCGCGCCATGCTTCTCGGCCAGTTCGAACCAGACCTTGGCATCCGCCGCCTCGCCCGACCCGCTCCAGGCCGCGCGCGCCATGCGCTTCTGCTCGGCCATGGCGGCATCGAAGCCCTCGATCTGCACAGCGCGACCCTTCTCGCGCAGCGCATCCTGCGTCAGGTCCAGCGGGAAGCCAAAGGTGTCGTACAGCTTGAACGCCGCCTCGCCCGGCAGATCCGCCCCCTCGGGCAGCTTCGCCAGCTCATCGTCCAGAAGCCGCAGACCCCGGTCCAGCGTCTGGCGGAACCGCGTCTCCTCTGAGCGCAGCGTCTCCTCGATCATCGCCTGCGCGCGGGTCAGCTCCGGATACGCCGCTCCCATCTGGCGCACCAGCGCCGGGACCAGCTTGTGCATGACCGGGTCCTGCGCCCCCAGCATATGCGCATGCCGCATCGCCCGCCGCATGATCCGGCGCAGCACATAGCCGCGCCCTTCGTTCGAGGGCATCACCCCATCCGCGATCAGGAAGCTGGTCGAGCGCAGGTGATCCGCGATCACCCGGTGATGCACCTTGCCCGGCCCGTCCGGGTCCACGCTGGTCACGTTGGCGCTGGCCTCGATCAACGACCGCATCAGGTCGGTGTCGTAGTTGTCATGCTTGCCCTGCAAGAGCGCCCCGATCCGCTCCAGCCCCATGCCGGTGTCGATGGACTGCATGTCCAGCGCGCGCATCGAGCCGTCCTCGAACTGCTCGTTCTGCATGAAGACGAGGTTCCAGATCTCGATGAAGCGGTCGCCATCCTCATCCGCGCTGCCTGGAGGGCCGCCCCAGATCTTGTCGCCATGGTCGAAGAAAATCTCGGTGCAGGGGCCGCAGGGCCCGGTCGGCCCCATCTGCCAGAAGTTGTCGCTGGTCGGTATGCGGATGATGCGGTCGTCGCTGAGGCCCGCGACCTTCTTCCAGATCTCGGCCGCCTCGTCATCGGTGTGATAGACGGTGACCAGCAGCCGGTCCTTGGGAATGCCGAACTCCTTGGTCAGCAGATCCCAGGCATAGGGGATCGCCTGCGTCTTGAAGTAGTCGCCAAAGCTGAAATTGCCCAGCATCTCGAAGAAGGTGTGGTGCCGCGCGGTATAGCCCACATTGTCCAAGTCGTTGTGCTTGCCGCCCGCGCGCACGCATTTCTGCGCGGTGGTCGCACGGTTGTAGTCGCGCGTCTCGACGCCGGTGAACAGGTTCTTGAACTGCACCATGCCGGAATTGGCGAACATCAACGTGGGATCGTTGCGCGGGACAAGCGGGCTACTCTCCACGACGCGGTGGCCGTTCTTCTCGAAATAGCCGAGGAAAGTCGAGCGGATGTCATTCAGACTGGGCATGGCGGGCCTTCATCGTAGGGGTGTCTCCGGCCGGGCCGGTTCGGTCCTTGGTCTAACCGCCGCCCGCATCCCTGTCCAGCGAACCCGCCCGCGAACCGGCATCAGCCGGGTCGCGGGAAAAAAGGAACGCGCCGAGGCTATGCCTCGGCGCTCAGTCAGGATCAGGGGCAGGTCAGCGCCGCAACCGGATCACTCCTCGGTCAGCGCGTCATCCTCGCCGCCCTCAGCCACCCCGAACTCAAGGCCGTGGCTCGCGCGGATCTTGTCCTCGATGGCGAAGGCCACATCCTGCCGGTCGCGCAGGAACTGCTTGGCGTTTTCACGGCCCTGGCCGATGCGCTCGTCGCCATAGGAATACCAGGCCCCCGACTTCTCGACCACGCCGGCCTTGACGCCCAGGTCGATCAGTTCGCCGACCTTGCTTATGCCCTCGCCGTACATGATGTCGAACTCGACCTGCCGGAAGGGCGGCGCGACCTTGTTCTTGACCACCTTGACGCGGGTCGAGTTGCCCACGACCTCGTCGCGATCCTTGACCGCGCCGGTGCGGCGGATGTCCAGACGTACCGAGGCATAGAATTTCAGCGCGTTGCCGCCCGTCGTGGTCTCGGGGTTGCCGAACATCACGCCGATCTTCATGCGAATCTGGTTGATGAAGATCACCATACAGTTGCTGCGCCCGATGCTGGCGGTCAGCTTGCGCATGGCCTGACTCATCAGACGGGCCTGGCTGCCCATCTGCATGTCGCCCATGTCACCCTCGATCTCGGACTTGGGCGTCAGCGCCGCGACCGAGTCGACCACGACCAGGCTGACCGCGCCCGACCGCACCAGCGTGTCGACGATCTCAAGCGCCTGTTCGCCCGTGTCGGGCTGACTGATCAGCAGCTCATCCAGGTTCACGCCCAGCTTCTTGGCGTATTGCGGGTCCAGCGCATGTTCCGCATCGACGAAGGCGCAGACGCCACCCTTCTTCTGTTCCTCGGCCACGACATGCAGCGTCAGCGTGGTTTTACCTGAGCTTTCCGGCCCGAAGATCTCGATTATGCGCCCCTTGGGCAGCCCGCCGATGCCAAGCGCGATGTCAAGCCCAAGCGAGCCGGTCGAGGTCGCCTCGATCTCGGCCACCGGGCTGTCCTTGCCCAGCTTCATGATCGAGCCCTTGCCGAACTGCCGTTCGATCTGGGCCAAGGCACTGTCCAGCGCCTTCTGCTTGTCCGCCGCGCGTTTGTCCGTCATGTCGAAGATGCTCGCCTGTGCCATGTGATCCTCATGTTATTTCACAGCCTCCCCGGAGGGGCAATGCGCTCGACCGGACAGATGTTCTTGTCTTGTTCACCACAAATGGTCGATCCCGAGCCGGAATTCAAGGATGTTGTGGTTAACGGACGATTCGCCGGTCCAGCATCGCCCGGAAGCGGTTAACAAGTCGTTTACAGCGTTCCGCCCGGCCGCTATCCAGCGCGTCTGACCGCCGAAAGACAGGAACGGAGAGCGTCAATGCTGATATTCTGGGACCAGAGGCTTGTGTTCCTCGCCACGCCCAAGACCGGCTCGACCGCAATCGAGATGGCGCTGGATTCGCTGGCCTCGGCCTCGCTTCAGCGCCCCGCCGCGCTCAAGCATACCGACATCGCGACCTACGACCGCTTCATGGGACCGTGGCTGCAGGCACAGACCGGCGAGACCTTCACGACCGTCGCCCTGATGCGCGAGCCGGTCGACTGGTTGCGCAGCTGGTATCGCTTCAAGCTGCGCGACGACCATGACGATCCGGTCCATCCGATGGAGGGCATCAGCTTCGCCGACTTCGCCGCCGAACATGCCCGCGCCGGGGGCCCCGCACATCAGGGGATCGGCTGCCAGAGCGACTTCCTGACCGCCGGACCGCGTCGCGTAGACCGGATCTTTCCCTACGAGGACATCGCGGGCTTCGTCGACTTCTTGGAAGGGCGGCTGGACTGCGCCATCGAACTGCCGCGCATCAACGTGCCGCCCAGTGTTGACGTGACCCTGGACGACGCCGCCGAGGCTCGTCTGCGCGAGACGATGACGCGCGACATGATGCTCTACGACAGTCTCGTCCGCGCCTGAGGTGGGGGCGATCAGTGCTGCGTGACGCCGCGCGCGGGGGTGGTCAGCTGCATCTCGACCATCTGGGTCAGTTCACTGAGCGTGAAGGGCTTGGCCAGGAACAGCGCGTCCTCGACGGGCACCTGGCCATCCACGAAGATGTCCTCGGTATAGCCCGACATGAAGATCACCTTGGCATTGGGATGACGCTGCCGCGCCTCGCGGATCCACGTCGGCCCGTCCATGCCCGGCATCACCACATCGGTGACGAAGATGTCGATCGGCGCGTCGCACCCTTGCAGCAGCGCCAGCGCCGCCTCGCCGGAGGCCGCCTCGAGCACCTCGTAGCCCTTGAGCGTCAGCGCGCGTGACGCGAAGGCGCGGACGGGGGCCTCATCCTCGACCAGAAGGACCGTCGCGCGGGGGCCGGCCTGCAGTTGCGGCGCGGGACGCGGGGCGGGCTTCGCGGCCGGGGCCGCAGCCTCGATCACGCGTGCATGGGCCGGAAAGTACAGCGAAAAGACCGTTCCCTCGCCAATGACGCTGTCGCAGAAGATAAAGCCGCCGGTCTGCTTGACGATGCCGTAGGCCGTCGACAGGCCCAAGCCCGTGCCCTCTCCGGTGCGCTTGGTCGTGAAGAACGGCTCGAAGATCTTGGTCAGGTGATCGGGCGCGATGCCGCAGCCTTGGTCGCGCACCTCGATGCGCACATAGTCGCCGCAGGGAAGGGTCGCGCGGTCGCGGGCCAGAGGCTCGAGCAGACGCACATTCTCGGTGCGCACGGTGATCTCTCCACCTTGGGGCATCGCATCGCGCGCGTTCACGACCAGGTTCATGATGACCTGCTCCAGTTGGCGCTTGTCGGCGCGGATCGCCCGCAGCGCGGGATCGTAGGTGATGCGCAGACCCACCCGCTCACCCACCAGGCGGTTCAGCAGATGCGTGAGATCGGCCAGCGTGTCGCGCAGGTCCAGCGTCTCCAGCTTCAGCTTCTGCTTGCGCGAGAAGGCCAGCAGCTGGCCCACCAGGGCCGCCGCGCGGTTCGCGTTCTGGCTGATCTGATCCAGGTCGGCAAAGTCCGGATCGCCCTTGTCGCGCTTGAGCATCAGCAGATCGCAATGGCCGCCGATCGCGGTCAGGAGATTGTTGAAGTCATGCGCGACGCCCCCCGCCAGCTGGCCGATGGCCTGCATCTTCTGGCTCTGGACGAACTGCGCCTCCAGCGTCTTCAGCGCGCTGGCATCGGTCAGCACCGCGATCATCCGCGCCGGGTCGCGGGGGTCGCGCGCCAGGGACAGCTGGAAGTGGCGGTCGCGCATCTCGCCTTGGCGGCTGTCGGGATGGCGCAGGCGCAGCATCTCGGGGCGCGGGGCGATACGGCCCGCGCCCAGATCGGCGAGCCAGTCGGCCATCGGACGGCCCGGACCCTCCAGCAACTCGGCGATATTCTGGTCGTGCCCGTCCTCGGCCAGCATGCCGTCCAGAAGCTGGCGCGCGGCGGCGTTGGCGCGGTGGATCGTGCCCTGCGCCGACAGGCGCAGCAGGGCCACGGGGATCGCGTCGAAGTCATCCGACGGGGCATCGTCGGCCATGGCCAGGGCGGCCTCGTAAGGGTCGGGGCGCAGGCCCGCGCGGTTCCACGACCAGATCTGCAGCGGCGCGTCGGGCAGGCAAGACAGCGACAAAATTTCCTCTCCGCCCAGATCCAGGTCGGCGTTGCCGAGCCGCATGGCCCGCGCCGTCAGCGCGTCCAGCTGACCTTGGGCATCGGCGCGCAGCCGCGCCATCAGCGATAGGATCGGTCGCCCGGTCAGATCCTCGAACGCGTCGCGCGCGGCGTCGTTCTGATAGAGGACCTGGCCCCGCGGATCGCAGATCCAGACCGGATCGGCGGCTGCGGCCACCTCTCCGCGGATCGCGCGCAGGGCCCGCCGCGCGGCGAGGCCGCGCGCCAGATGCGACACGGCGACCGCGCCGCCCAGCAGGTACCACGCCACCGCCACCGTGCCCACCATGACCCCGGCCAGACCCGTCGCGGCCCCCGGCCGCACGACGAGGACCGCCGCCCCCAGCACCATCGGCGCCAGCAGCAGCGGCAGAGCCGCCAGCGCGCCGCGCGGCAGTCCCGCCTGTTCGTCCAGATGCGCCATGCGAATCGTCCCTGTGCCGTCAGCCTTGCGCCATCCTAGCGCGTCAGGGGTTAAGCGCGCGTTAACCGCGATGCAATTCGGCCAGGAAGAACCCGTCCCCACCGCAGACGGGCGTCCAGAGATGCCGCTGCCCGGCCCGGAAATCGGGGTTGCGCGCCAGAAAGGCGTCGATCTGACCGCCGTTCTCGGCCTCCAGCAGAGAACAGGTCATGTAGGCCAGCCGCCCCCCCTGCCCGACCAGGCCCGCCGCCCGGTCCAGGATCTGCGCCTGCAGCGCCACCACCCGGTCCAGCGCCGCCTGGTCCAACCGCCATTTGGCGTCGGGCGTCCGCCGCCAGGTGCCCGATCCCGAACAGGGCACATCGGCCACGACCAGATCGAACGGGCCCTGCGGGCGGGTGTCGATGCGGATCGCGGCCCCCGCGCGGGTCGCGCGGGCCGGAAGGTCGGCCATGCGCGCAGGGATCGCATCATGCGCCGCGATGCGCAGGCCGGGCTGGCGCGCGGCCAGGGCAAGCGCCTTGCCGCCGCCGCCCGCGCAATAGTCCAGCACCCGCTGCCCCGGCGCGAGGTCCAGCGCGGCGCAGGCCCGTTGCGGCGAGAGGTCCTGAAGCTCGACCAGCCCCGCCTCATAGGTGCGGGACCGGGCGACCAGCCGCTCTCCCGCCGTGACCCGCAGCGCGGAGGCCAGCGTGCCGTCGGGTTCGGTGGCGATACCCTCCTCGGCCAGCAGGGCGGCGGCGCGGTCGGGATCGGTGCGGGCCAGGTTCACCCGCAGCCAGACCGGGGCGCGCGCGGTCATCGCCGTGGCCACGGCCGCCGCCTGCGGGCCCAAAGCGCGGCTCCAGGCCGGGCGCAGCCAGTCGGGCAGATCGTCCGGCAGCGTCTCCGGCGGCGACACCGACGCCTCGGCTTCGGTCAGCGCCGCCGGGGCGTGTCCCGTGCTAGTGAAGATCGCCCCCAGGTCCAGCCCCTCGGCCCGGGCATGGCCGATCATCAGGCCGCGACCGCTCAGCGCGCCGCCCAAGGCCGCAAGGCTGTCGCGGCGCCGCAAGGCACCAAAGACCAGATCGCGCAGCGCCGCCCGATCGGCGGCGCCGGCAAAGCGGCTGGCCCGCGACCAGCGCAGCAGCGCCTGTTCCGCCGGGCTGCCAGCCAGAACCTGATCCAGGATGCCGATCGCGGCGGCGATGCGGGCCGCAGGCGTCATCGGCGCACCGGTGCGGCGACGGGGGCGGAAAGGCAAGGGCGGGGCATGGCATGTCCGGGGCTGCGATGGGTCCCATGCCGGTTAGCACGGCGGGGTCGGCCCGTGCAAATGCGCCGCTTCATCAGGCTTTCTTTCCTCGACAATCAGACAAACCAAATTCACCTTATGGTTCTGCCGGGGTATCTTGTGCCACGACGATTCGCCCGCCCCTTCCGCACCGCGTCGGGGGCCAGCAAGATGGAGACCGACATGGACGGCAACCCGATCAATAGCACCGGCAAATGCCCCGTGATGCATGGCAGCCATACCAACACCCAGGCCTCGAACACCGACTGGTGGCCCAGCGCGCTGAACTTCGACATCCTGCACCAGCACGACCGCAAGACGAATCCGCTCGGCCCCAACTTCAATTATCGCGAAGCGCTGAAGTCGCTGGATGTCGAGGCGCTCAAGAACGACGTGCGCGCGCTGATGACCGACAGCCAGGACTGGTGGCCGGCGGATTGGGGCAGCTATGTCGGCATGTTCGCGCGGGTGGCGTGGCACGCGGCGGGGTCCTATCGCCTTGGCGACGGGCGCGGCGGTGCGGGCACCGGCAACCAGCGTTTCGCGCCGCTGAACAGCTGGCCCGACAACAACAACACCGACAAGGGCCGCCGCCTGCTGTGGCCGATCAAGAAGAAGTACGGCAACAAGGTCAGCTGGGCCGACCTGATCGTGCTGGCCGGCACCATTGCCTATGAGCAGGCGGGCCTGAAGACCTTCGGCTTTGCCTTCGGCCGCGAGGACATCTGGCACCCCGAGAAGGACATCTACTGGGGCGCCGAGAAGGAGTTCCTGGCCCCGTCCGACACCCGCTATGCCGATGTCGCCAAGCCCGACACGATGGAGAACCCCCTGGCCGCCGTGCAGATGGGCCTGATCTACGTGAACCCCGAGGGCGTGAACGGTCAGCCCGATCCGCTGGCCACCGCACAGCACATCCGCGAGACCTTCGCCCGGATGGCCATGAACGACGAGGAGACGGTCGCGCTGACCGCGGGCGGCCACACCATCGGCAAGTGCCACGGCAACGGCCGGGCCGAGAACATGGGCGCGGAGCCCGAGGGCGCGGCGCTGCACGAGCAGGGCCTGGGCTGGAACGCGCAGGAGGGCCGCCGCGGCATCGGCCGCGACCAGATGGTCAGCGGCATCGAGGGCGCGTGGACCGCGAACCCGACCCGGTGGGACATGGGCTATTTCGACATGCTGTTCGGCCATGAGTGGGAGCTGCGCAAGTCGCCCGCCGGCGCCTGGCAGTGGGAACCCGTGGACATCAAGCCCGAGGACATGCCCGCCGACGTGGAGGACCCGTCGATCAAGACCATGCCCATCATGACCGATGCGGACATGGCCATGAAGATGGACCCCGCCTATCGCGCGATCTGCGAGAAGTTCATCGCCGATCCGGCCAGCTTCGACGACGCCTTCGCCCGCGCCTGGTTCAAGCTGACCCACCGCGACATAGGCCCCAAGGCGCGCTATGTTGGACCCGACGTGCCGTCCGAGGACCTGATCTGGCAGGACCCGGTTCCGGCCGGGCGCACCGATTACGACGTCGAGGGGCTGAAGGCGCGGATCGCCGCGACCGACCTGACCGTGGCCGAGATGGTGACCACGGCCTGGGACAGCGCGCGGACCTTCCGCGGGTCGGACCTGCGCGGCGGCGCGAACGGCGCCCGCATCCGTCTGGAGCCGCAGAAGGACTGG
This sequence comes from Paracoccus sp. NIOT.M2S5SZ12, assembly GCF_057748165.1. Taxonomy (NCBI): domain Bacteria; kingdom Pseudomonadati; phylum Pseudomonadota; class Alphaproteobacteria; order Rhodobacterales; family Paracoccaceae; genus Paracoccus; species Paracoccus sp. NIOT.M2S5SZ12. Next base: position 177,390 of record NZ_JBYLFR010000005.1, on the reverse strand, counting down.
GCCGGCAACGAACCCGAGCGTCTGGCCCGCGTCCTGTCCGTCCTGCAGCCCATCGCCGACGAGGCGGGCGTGCCGCTGGCCGACGTGATCGTGCTGGCCGGCAATCTGGGCATCGAGAAGGCGGCCGAGGCTGCGGGTCACCGCATCAGCGTCCCCTTTGCCCCCGGCCGCGGCGACGCAAGCCAGGAGCAGACCGATGTCGAGAGCTTCGAGGCGCTGGAGCCGCTGCATGACGGCTTCCGCAACTGGCTGAAGGCCGATTACGCGATCAATGCCGAAGAACTGCTGCTGGACCGCGCGCAGCTCCTGGGCCTGACCGCGCCCGAGATGACCGTCCTGCTGGGCGGGCTGCGGGTGATCGGCGCGAACCATGGCGGATCGAAGCTGGGCGTGCTGACCGACCGCGAAGGCGCGCTGACGCAGGACTTCTTCGTCAACCTGACGGACATGGCGAACCGCTGGACCAAGGCCCAAGGCGACGCGGAGGTCTATGAGATCCGCGACCGCAGGACGGATGCGGTCAAGTGGCAGGCCTCGCGCGTGGACGTGACCTTCGGGTCGAACTCGATCCTGCGCAGCTATGTCGAGGTCTATGCCCAGGACGACAACGCGCAGAAGTTCCTGAATGACTTCGTCGCGGCCTGGGTCAAGGTGATGAACGCCGACCGCTTCGACATCGCGGCCTGATGCCGCGCGGGGGCCACGCGCCCCCGCATCCCCACGAAAAAGGCGGCCCCCGCAAGGGCCGCCTTTCTCATGTCCGCGCGGTGGGCCGATCAGCCCAGGCGATAGTTCGGGCTCTCGCGGGTGATCTGCACGTCATGGACGTGGCTCTCCTTGAGGCCCGCCCCGGTGATGCGGACGAATTCGCAGTTGGTGCGCATCTCGGCCACGGTGGCGCAGCCGGTATAGCCCATCGCGGCGCGCAGGCCGCCGACCAGCTGGTGGACGACGGCGTTGGCCGTGCCCTTGTAGGGCACCTGCCCCTCGATCCCCTCGGGGACCAGCTTGTCGCTGGCCGCGTCCTTCTGGAAATAGCGGTCGGCCGAACCGCGCGCCATGGCGCCCAGGCTGCCCATCCCGCGATAGGACTTGAAGCTGCGGCCCTGGTACAGGATCACCTCGCCGGGGCTCTCGTCGGTGCCGGCGATGGCGCTGCCGACCATGGCGCAGCTGGCGCCCGCGGCGATGGCCTTGGCGAAATCGCCGCTGAACTTGATGCCGCCATCAGCGATGATCGGCACGTCGCCCGCGCCCGACACCGCATCCATGATCGCGGTCAGCTGCGGCACGCCCACGCCCGCGACGATCCGGGTGGTGCAGATGCTGCCCGGCCCGATGCCGACCTTGACCGCATCCGCGCCCGCGCCGATCAGCGCCCGCGTGGCCTCTGCGGTGGCGACGTTGCCGGCCACGACCTGCACGCCCTCGCGGAACGCCTTGACGCGCTCGACCGCGCGGGCGACCCCCGCGGAATGGCCATGCGCGGTGTCGATGACGACCATGTCCACGCCCGCCTCGATCAGCGCGCAGCTGCGCTCAAATCCCTCGTCGCCCACGGTCGAGGCGGCGGCGACGCGCAGGCGGCCCATCTCGTCCTTGCAGGCCAAGGGGTTCAGAACCGCCTTCTCGGTGTCCTTCAGCGTCAGCAGGCCCGTCAGCTTGCCCGAGGCGTCGGTCACCAGAAGCTTCTCGATGCGGCGCGCCTTCATCAGGCTGATCGCCTCGGCCCGGTCGGCGGGCTCACGCAGGATGGCCAGGTTCTCGGCGCTCATCATGGCGCGGACCGGGGTGCGGTCGTCGCTGGCAAAGCGCATGTCGCGGTTCGTGACGATGCCCACCACGCGCCCGTCGGCATTGACCACGGGAAAGCCGGTGACATTGTAGCGGTCCTGGAACGCCTTGGCGTCGGCCAGGGTCTGGTCGGGAGTCAGGGTGATCGGATTGTAGACGATGCCGCTCTCGAACCGCTTCACGCGCCGGACCTCGTCGGCCTGCTGCTCGGTGGTCAGGTTGCGATGGATCACCCCCATCCCCCCGGCCTGCGCCATGGCGATGGCCATGCGGCTCTCCGTGACCGTGTCCATCGCCGAGGACAGCAGCGGAATGTTCATCCGGATCGCGCGGGTGACATGGGTGGTGACGTCGGCCGTCGACGGCAGCACGGTCGAGGCTGCCGGCACCAAGAGGACGTCGTCGAATGTGAGGGCCTCACGAATCTGCATGGGGGGTATCCTTGCGGTAAGATCGTTTGGCAGTTTCCCCTTTCACGACGTGCCGGTTTTGTCCAGCCCGCAGGCATGCGTTGCAGGAAGGACACGGACGATCTGTCGCAAGTGACGCGGACGTCACGTCAGCCGCACGCGGTAATTGATCGGTAACGCGGTCGCGCTAGGGTAGTGGCAGGAAGGGCGGGTCAGCCCGGCCGAGGGAGGGAAATCATGAAACTTGCAATCACCGGGATGGCGGCACTTCTGGCGGGGGCCGCGCCGGTCCTGGCCGGCGGCATCGAACGCGCGCCCCAGTCGCTGAACATCCTCTTCGAGGAAGGCAACTATGCCGAACTGAGCTTCGGCGGTGCGGATCCGACGGTCGAGGGAACCGATTTCGGTCTGGAACCGGCTCTCCCCATCGGGCCTCGCGCTACCGGCGATGTCGCCAACGGCTACGGCTTCGTCGGACTGAGCTACAAGCACCAGTTCTCCGACGCGCTGTCTGCCGCGATCATCATCGAACAGCCCTTTGGCGCCGATGTCAGCTATCAGGCGTTCAACCCGGCAACCGGTCAGGGCGGCTCGTCGCTGTTGGGCGGGACCATGGCGCGGGTCGATTCGACGACCTTCACCGCGCTGATGCGCTATAAGCTGCCGAACAACCTGTCCTTCCACGGCGGCCTGCGCGGCTCTCAGGCGGATGCCGAGATAACGCTGCAGGGCTTCGGCTATGCGGGCCTGTCGGGCTACAACGTCAACCTGGACCGCGACGTGGGCGTGGGCTACGTCGTCGGCGCGGCATACGAGATCCCGGACATCGCGGGCCGCGTCTCGCTGACTTACAACTCGAAGGTCGAGCACGAGTTCGACACGGTCGAGAGCCTGAACGGCGCGGTGATCGGACGCTCGACCACCACGGTCGACACGCCCGAATCCGTCACGCTGGAGGCCCAGTCGGGCGTGGCGCCCGGAACGCTGGTCTTCGGCTCGATCCGGTGGGTGAACTGGTCCGAGTTCAAGGTGGACCCGGCCGTCTTCACTGCCACCAGCGGCGAGGGTCTGGTCTCGCTGGAGGATACGACCACCTATACCCTGGGCGTGGGACGCAAGTTCAACGACACCTGGTCCGGCTCGGCCGCGTTGACCTACGAGCCCGAGAATGACGATCTCGTCTCGCCGCTGGCCCCGACCAACGGCCGGATCGGCGTGACCCTGGCGGCGGTCTATACGATGGACAACATCAAGATCACCACCGGCATCAACTACAGCAAGCTGGGCGATGCCCGCCCGCAGACGGGCGGCGCAGGCCGCGCCCAGATGGAGGACAGCGACCTCCTCGGGATCGGCGTCCGGATCGGCTACAGCTTCTGAACCCCGTTCCGCACACGACCCGACGGCCCCGCGTCCCGCGCGGGGCCGTCTGCATTGATGAATGCAGCGATCGCCACCGCGTGCCAGCCGCCGACAGGTCCCACCCTCCGTGACCGAAGGACCTTGCCGGGGGCGGTGGCCGGGGGAGTTCGCTCCCCCCGGTCCCCCTGCGTCTGCCGAGCCTGCGCCTACGCGCGCCGCGACATCGGGGGGTCCGGGGGGCTGGCCCCCCGGCCCTTCGCGGGACGCAACCCGGCGCCGGGCCTGCGACCGGAGCGCCGCCCCTTTCCAAGGCTCGCCTGTGACATTAGCTAGGGTCGCGAGCGACACGGGGGAAGCCGAATGATCTATCGCAATGCGGACGACTGGCGCGCGACGCCGTCGCGGCGGGTGGTGTTGTTCGGCATGTCCGGGCTGGGCAAGACCTATCTGGCCTCGATGCTGCGCGAGACGGGCGACTGGTTCCACTACAGCGTCGATTACCGCATCGGCACCCGCTATATGGGCGAATACATCGCCGACAACTTCAAGCGCGAGGCGATGAAGGTGCCGTTCCTGCGGGAACTGCTGATGTCGGACAGCGTCCACATCGCCAGCAACATCACCTTCGACAATCTCGCCCCGCTCTCGACCTATCTGGGCAAGCCCGGCAGCCCGTCGCGCGGGGGCCTGCCCTTCGACGACTACTGCAACCGGCAGGATCAGCACCGCCGGGCCGAGATCGCCTCGCTGCTGGACACGCGCCATTTCATGGACCGCGCCCGCGACATCTATGGCACGCCGCATTTCGTCTGCGACAGCGGCGGCTCGATCTGCGAGGTCGTGAACCCGGAAGACCCGGAGGATCCGGTGCTGACCGCCCTGTCGCGCGACCTGCTGCTGGTCTGGATCAAGGGCAGCGAGGCGCATACCGCCGAGCTGGTGCGCCGCTTCGACCGCGCGCCCAAGCCCATGTACTATCAGCCGCAGTTCCTGGAGCGCGCCTGGATCGCCTATCGGGTCGAGAAGGGTCTTGAACCCGCCCAGGTCAATCCCGACGACTTCATTCGCTGGACCTATGCCCGCGCGCTGGCCCACCGCCAGCCGCGCTATGCCGCGATGGCGCGGCGCGGCGTCACCGTCCTGGCCGAGGAGGTGGCCCTGGTCCGCACCCCCGACGACTTCACCGACCTGATCGCGACCGCCATCGCGCGCAAGGAGGCCTGACATGCCGATCACCCTGAATGAGAGCCTGCCCGCCTATCGCATCCTGTCGGAGGAGGGCGTCATGGTCATGTCGCCCGGCCGCGCCGCGACCCAGGACATCCGGCCGCTGCGCATCGGGCTGCTGAACCTGATGCCCAAGAAGATCCAGACCGAGAACCAGTTCGCCCGGCTGATCGGCGCGACGCCGCTGCAGATCGACTTTCAGCTGATCCGCATGTCGGATCACGAAAGCCGCAACACCGCCGCCGATCACATGGAGAGCTTCTATCGCCCCTTCCGCGAGGTCGAGGCCAGCGGCGAGAAGTTCGACGGGCTGATCATCACCGGCGCCCCGATCGAGCACCTGCCCTTCGATCAGGTCACCTATTGGGAGGAGCTGGAGCGGGTCTTCGCCTGGACGCAGACCCATGTCCATTCGACCTTCGGCGTCTGCTGGGGCGGCATGGCAATGGCCTGGCACTTCCACCGCCTGCCCAAGCACATCCTGGCCGACAAGGCCTTCGGCTGCTTCCGGCACCGCAACCTGTCGCCGGCCTCGCCCTATCTGCGCGGCTTCTCGGACGACGTGCTGGTGCCAGTCAGCCGCTGGACCGAAGTGCGCCAGGGCGAGGTCGATGCCCGCCCCGGCCTGACGACGCTGCTGGCCAGCCCCGAGGTCGGACCCTGCCTGCTGGCCGATCCGGGGCATCGGGCGCTCTATGTGTTCAACCATTTCGAATATGACAGCACCACGCTCAAGGAGGAGTACGACCGCGACGTGGCGGCCGGAAAGCCCATCGCGGTGCCTGCCAACTACTATCCGGACGACGATCCGGCGCGCGCGCCCTCGAACCGCTGGCGCAGCCATGCGCATCTGCTCTACGGTAACTGGATCAACGAGATCTATCAGACGACATGGTACGACATGTCGCGCATCGGAGAGGGCTGAGGCCATGGCAGAGCGCACCCGGACCCTGCCGCTGGTCGGCCGTATCCGCGCCTATCTGGAGAAGGGCGCCCCGCCCCGGCTGCGTCAGGCGATCCGCGAGGGGGGCGGCGCGGACATCCTGGACGACGACTTCCCCTATCGCGAGGCGATGCCCAAGGACGCCTATCAGCGCCAGATGGACGCGCTGCAGGTCGAGCTGGTCCACATGATGCAGGACGTCATCGCCACCGGAAAGCGCGTCGTGGTGCTGTTCGAGGGGCGCGACGCCGCCGGCAAGGGCGGCACGATCGAGCGGGTGCGCGAGAACCTCAACCCCCGCTCGGCCAGCATCGTGGCGCTGCCGAAGCCGACCGAGCGCGAGGCTGGGCAGTGGTACTTCCAGCGCTATGTCGACTGGCTGCCCGCCGCGGGAGAGATCGCGCTGTTCGACCGCAGCTGGTACAACCGCGGCGTGGTCGAGCGGGTCTTCGGCTTTTCGGATGACGCGCAGCGGGCGGCCTTCTTCCGCCAGCTTCCTGCCTTCGAGGAGATGCTGGTCGATGACGGCATCATCCTGGTCAAGCTGTGGCTGAATGTCGGCCGCGCCGAACAGCTGCGCCGCTTCCTAGACCGCGAGGCCGACGTGCTGAAGCAGTGGAAGCTGTCGCCCATCGACGTGGACGGCCTGTCGCGATGGGACGACTATACGGTTGCGATCCGCGACACGCTGGCGCGCTCGCATACCGACCGCGCGCCCTGGACCGTGATCCGGTCGGACGACAAGCGCCGCGCCCGGATCGCGGCCATCCAGACGATCCTGCAGGCCGTCGACTGTGCGGGCCGCGACGACGCGGCCATCGGCACGCGCGATCCGCTAATCGCGGGCGGCCCGGATCTGCTGCGCGACTGATCTTGGCGCGCCCCGCCCGGCATGCCACAACCCGCACGGGAGACATGAACCGGGAGGAAAAGCATGGAACTGTCCGAATGCCGCGTCGTCGTGACCGGGGGCGCATCGGGCCTGGGGGTGGCCACCGCGGCCCATCTGCGTGCCGCGGGCGCGCAGGTGGTCGTTCTGGACCGCGAGGCCGCGGGCGAGGCCGAGGCCGCGCGCATGGGCGCGGGCTTTGCCCAGGCCGATGTCACGGACGAGGCCAGCGTCGCGGCGGCGCTGGATCACGCGGCGGCCGTGATGGGCGGGATCGACGTCTGCGTGAATTGCGCGGGCGTGGTCATCGGAGAGCGCACCCTGGGCCGCGACGGCCCGCACCGGCTGGACAGCTTCCGGCGCACCATCGAGGTCAACCTGATCGGCAGCTTCAACGTACTGCGGCTGGCAGCGGCGCACATGGCGCGCAACGGGCGCGAACGCAACGGCGTCATCGTGAACACCGCCTCCATCGCGGCCTTCGACGGGCAGAAGGGTCAGGCCGCCTATGCCGCCTCGAAGGCCGGCATCGCGGGGATGACGCTGCCGCTGGCGCGCGACCTGGCCGGACAGGGCATCCGCGTCTGCAGCGTCGCGCCGGGCATTTTCGGCACGCCCATGCTGAAGGGCCTGCCCGCCGAGGTGCAGGACAGCCTGGCGGCCGAGGTGACCTATCCGCGCCGCCTCGGCGCGCCCGAGGAGTTCGCCGATCTGGTCGCCTTCATCATCCGCAACGACTATCTGAACGGCGAGACGATCCGTTTGGACGGCGCGCTGCGGATGCGCTAGGCAGCGCGCGATCACGGCCGCGCGAAGCCCTTGCGCGGCCCGCCCCACGCCCTTAGCGTCGTGGCCAAACCGACCAACAGAGAGGCCAGATTTCATGCGCTTGCTGACAACCACCATCCTGGCCGCGGCCGCCCTGCCGGCCTGGGCCGCCGACCCGGAACTGACCGTCTTCGACTGGGCAGGCTTCGAGGAGCCGACCATCTTCCAGGCTTACGTGGACAAGCACGGCGACAGCCCGACCTATGCCTTCTACGGCGATGACGACGAGGCGTTCCAGAAGGTCGCGTCAGGGTTCAAGGCGGACGTGATCCACCCCTGCAGCCAGATGGTCGGCAAGTATCGCGACGCCGGCCTGATCGAGCCTTGGGACACCTCGCGCATCCCGAACTTCGAGCAGATCGAGGAGCGGTTCCTGGACAGCGACGTCTTCCGCGACGACCAAGGCGTCTGGTTCATCCCGACCGATTGGGGCGCGACCGCTATCGCCTACAACACCGAGACGGTGCCGGCCGAGGACGTGGCCAGCCTGAGCGTCTTCACCAACCCGAAATATCAGGGCCGCACCTCGCTGCCCGACAGCTCGGACGATGTCTGGGCGCTGGCCTATCTGGCCACCGGCGTCACCGACTGGTCCGCGGTCACGGACGAGCAGTTCCAGGCCGCCGCCGCCTGGCTGCGCGAGGCGCATGTCAACGTCGCGGCCTATTGGGCCGATCCGTCCGAACAGGCGCAGCTGATGGCGTCGGGCGCGGTGGACGTGGCCTGGTCGTGGAACGACGGCGTGGTCTATCTGCAGGCCGACGACTATCCGGTGGGCTTTCAGCGCGAGCCGGCGGAAGGGTCGTCGACCTTCTTCTGCGGCTATGTGAACGTCAAGGACGGTCCGGGCAGCGAAGACAAGGCCTATGACTTCATCAACGCCTGGCTGGAGCCGACTGCGGCCAAGGCGCTGCTGGACACGATCGGCTATGGCCACACCTCGGCCGAGGCGATGGCGACCATCGCGGACGAGCCCGCCGTGGCCGAGGGCCTGGCCGAGATCGACGCGCCGGTCCTGGCCCAGACCCCCAACGATCCCGAGCTGCGCCAGCGTCAGCTGGCCGAATTTGAGAAGATCAAAGCCGGGTTCTGAACCGAACCGTGGGCAGCCGGGGGCTTCGCGCCCCCGGACCCCCGCGGGATATTTTCATGAAGAAGAACAAGGGGCGATCACGATGTGGTCGCCCTGCTGCATGACCGGCACCGCGTCCAGGCCGCAATCGGCCCCGGACAGTGCAGCCCCCGTCGACTTGTCGAAGCTGGCGCCATGCGCGGTGCACAGAAGCCGCGTGCCGTCCGCCGAGAGCAGGGTCGATCCGCGATAGTCCAGCGGCAGATACTGATGCGGGCAGGCGTTGACGAAGGCCCGCACGGCGTCGCCGTCGCGCAGCACGATCAGCGGGAAGGCCCCGCGTTCGGTCGTGACGGTCAGGGAATGCACGCCGGTGATCGCGGCCGCCGCGCAGATGCGGGTGCCGGGGACGGGCGCGCTGCTGTAGTCGGTCCAGGCCATGATGATCGGCGCGGCGGCCTCCCCGCCGCCGCGCCGCTCCTCCCTACTGGGCCGGGGTGGCGGTCAGCACGCCGCGCCGGATCTGGTCCTCCTCGATCGACTCGAACAGGGCGCGGAAGTTGCCCTCGCCGAAGCCGTCATCGCCCTTGCGCTGGATGAACTCGAAGAAGATCGGCCCGATCACCGTCTTGGAGAAGATCTGCAGCAGGATACGGGTCTCTCCGCCGCCCACGTCGCCCTCGCCGTCGATCAGGATGCCGCGGGCCTTCATCCGCTCGATGGGCTCCTCATGGCCCTTCACCCGGCGGTGCGACATCTCGTAATAGGTGTCGGGGGGGCCGGGCATGAACTCCATCCCCGCCTCGGCGATGCGGTCGGTGCCGGCATAGATGTCATTGGAGGCGATGGCGATATGCTGGATTCCCTCGCCCTTATATTCGCGCAGATATTCCTCGATCTGGCTGTGCTCGTCGGTGCTCTCGTTGATCGGGATGCGGATCTTGCCGCAGGGCGAGGTCAGGGCGCGGCTGACCAGTCCGGTCTGCTTGCCCTTGATGTCGAAATACTTGATCTCGCGGAAGTTGAACGTGTCGTGGTAGAACTTGTACCACGTGTCCATATTGCCGCGGATCACGTTGTGGGTCAGGTGATCCAGATAGAAGAAGCCGAACCCCTCCGGCTTCGGATCGGCCTCGCCCAGCCACTCGTAATCCGCGTCATAGGCGCTGCCCGCATCGCCGTAGCGGTCGATGAAATACAGAAGCGACCCGCCGATGCCCAGGACCGCCGGCGCCTCGATCGACTTGCCCGGCCCGGTATATTCCGTGGCGCCCAGCTCGACCGCGCGGCGCAGCGCCACCTGCGCGTCCACGACGCGCCAGGCCATCGCGGGGGCGCAGGGGCCGTGTTCGGCCACGAAGCCCGCCGCGTGGCTGTCCGCTTCCGCGTTCAGCACATAGGTGATGTCGCCCTGACGATAGAGGGTGATGTCCTTGCCGCGATGCCGCGCCACGGGCACGAAGCCCATCTGCCGGAAGATGCGGTCCAGCACGGCCGGGTCGGGATGGGCGTATTCGACGAATTCGAACCCGTCGGTGCCGGCCGGGTTGGTGGCGCTGATCGTGGCCTTGGGGGCATCATGCGGGAACGGACCCATGTGCATCTCTCCTTCTCTTTGCGCCATCATGCCGGGCGGGCCGCGCATGGCGGTTGCAAAGCGGGGCGCGGATCGGCAATGATCGCACGAAGCGTGCATCATCGGCGCGCATCACGCATGGATCGCGCATGGACCGCTTCGATACCGCAATTCTGGCCGCATTGCAGCGCGACGGCGCCCTGACCAATGCAGCCCTGGCCGAGGTGGTGGGCCTGTCGGCCAGCCAGATCTCGCGCCGGCGGGCGGCGCTGGAGGCCGAGGGCGTGATCGAGGGCTATGCCGCGCGGCTGTCGCCCGCGAGGCTGGGCCACGGGTTCCGCGCGATCATCCGCGTCAACCTGCGCGGCCACGGCCAGGGCCGGGAGGAGGAGTTCGCGCGCTTCGTCGCCGCGCAGCCGATGATCCGGCGGGCCTTCTCGGTCTCGGGGGACGCGGACTATGTGCTGGACGTGCGCGGGCGCGACCTGGAGGCCTTTGCCGATTTCGTCCACCGCCACCTGCTGCCGCATCCGCAGGTGGCACAGGTCCGGTCCGAGATCGTCCTGAAGACCCTGAAGGACGAAGGCGGCGTTGCGCTTTGACATGCGCGCCGTTCATGATCTTGTCCAGAACTATGAATTTGCCGCCCGCGCCCCGAGCGCCTATATCACGGGCTGCAACCGAAAGGCCCGTCCCATGCCCCTGCCCCTCTCTCCCGCCTTTGCGGCCCTGAACAAGGCCGCATCCGAACGCATCCTGATCCTGGACGGCGCGATGGGCACGCAGATCCAGGCCCTGTCCCTGGGCGAGGACGACTATACCGGCCGCGGGTCCGGCCATGTCTGCCGCCATCACACCGACCACCCGCAGCAGGGCAACAACGACCTGCTGGTGCTGACCCAGCCCGAGGCGGTCGAGGAGATCCATTACCGCTATGCCATGGCGGGCGCCGACATCGTCGAGACGAACACCTTTTCCGCCACGACCATCGCCCAGGCCGATTACGGGCTGGGCGAGGCCGTGCACGACCTGAACGTCGAGGGCGCCCGCGTGGTCCGCCGCGCGCTGGACCGCGCCACGGCCCAGGACGGGCGGCCGCGCTTTGTCGCGGGCGCGATCGGGCCGACGAACCGCACCGCCTCCATGAGCCCGGACGTGAACGACCCCGGATACCGCGCCGTGACCTTCGAGGACCTGCGCACAGCCTATCTGCAGCAGGCGCGCGGGTTGATCCAGGGCGGCTCCGACATCCTGCTGATCGAGACGATCTTCGACACGCTGAACGCCAAGGCCGCGATCTTCGCCTGCATCCAGGCGATGGAGGAACATGGGGCACGCCTGCCCCTGATGATCTCGGGGACCATCACCGATGCCTCGGGGCGCACCCTGTCGGGGCAGACGCCGACCGCCTTCTGGCATTCGGTGCGCCATGCGAATCCCTGGACCATCGGGCTGAACTGCGCGCTAGGCGCGGCCGCGATGCGCCCGCACCTGGCCGAGCTGTCGCAGGTGGCCGACACGCTGATCTGCGCCTATCCCAATGCGGGCCTGCCCAATGCCTTCGGGCAATATGACGAAGGCCCCCATGACACCGCCCCCCAGGTCGCCGATTTCGCGCGCGAGGGGCTGGTGAACGTCGTCGGCGGCTGCTGCGGCACGACCCCCGACCATATCCGCGCCATCGCCGAAGCCGTGGCCCCCTTCGCCCCCAGAAAGGTGCCCGCCTATGCCTGATCGTCATCTGCGCCTCTCGGGGCTTGAGCCCTTCGTCCTGACCCCGGACATCCCCTTCGTGAACGTGGGCGAACGCACCAACGTCACCGGCTCGGCCCGTTTCCGCAAGCTGATCAAGGAGCGCGATTACGCGACCGCCCTGGAGGTCGCCCGCGATCAGGTCGAGAACGGCGCCCAGATCATCGACATCAACATGGATGAGGGCCTGATCGATTCGAAGGCCGCGATGGTCGAGTTCCTGAACCTGCTGGCGGCCGAGCCCGACATCGCCCGCGTGCCGATCATGATCGACAGCTCCAAATGGGAGGTGATCGAGGCGGGCCTGCAATGCGTGCAGGGCAAGCCGGTCGTCAACTCGATCAGCATGAAGGAGGGCGAGGAGCCGTTCCGCCACCAGGCGCGGCTGTGCCTGGCCTATGGCGCGGCCGTCGTGGTCATGGCCTTCGACGAGCAGGGCCAGGCCGACACCGCCGCCCGCAAGATCGAGATCTGCAAGCGGGCCTACGACATCCTGGTGAACGAGGTGGGCTTCCCGCCCGAGGACATCATCTTCGATCCCAACATCTTCGCCGTGGCCACGGGCATCGAGGAGCACAACAATTACGGCGTCGACTTCATCGAGGCGACCCGCTGGATCAGGCAGAACCTGCCCCATGCGCATGTGTCGGGCGGCGTGTCGAACCTCAGCTTCAGCTTCCGCGGCAACGAGCCGGTGCGCGAGGCGATGCATGCCGTGTTCCTCTATCACGCCATCAAGGCGGGGATGGACATGGGCATCGTCAATGCGGGCCAGCTGGCGGTCTATGACCAGATCGACCCCGATCTGCGCGAGGCCTGCGAGGATGTCGTCCTGAACCGCCGTCCGGACGCGACCGAGCGCCTGCTGGAGATCGCCGAGCGGTTCCGGGGCGACGGCCAGGGCGCCAAGCGCGAGAAGGACCTGTCCTGGCGCGAATGGCCGTTGGAGAAGCGGCTGGAGCATGCGCTGGTCAACGGCATTACCGAATATATCGACGCCGATACCGAGGAGGCCCGCCAGGCCGCCGAACGCCCGCTGCATGTCATCGAAGGCCCGCTGATGGCGGGGATGAACGTGGTGGGCGATCTGTTCGGTGCGGGCAAGATGTTCCTGCCGCAGGTGGTGAAATCGGCCCGCGTGATGAAGCAGGCCGTGGCCGTCCTCCTGCCCTACATGGAGGAGGAGAAACGCCTGTCGGGCGGCGAGGGCCGCGAAAGCGCCGGCAAGGTGCTGATGGCGACGGTGAAGGGCGATGTCCATGACATCGGCAAGAACATCGTGGGTGTCGTGCTGGCCTGCAACAATTTCGAGGTGATCGACCTGGGCGTGATGGTCCCGCCGCAAAAGATCCTGCAGGTGGCGCGCGACGAGAAGGTGGACATCATCGGCCTCTCGGGCCTGATCACCCCGTCCCTGGACGAGATGGTGCATCTGGCCTCGGAGATGGAGCGCGAGGGCATGTCGATCCCCCTGCTGATCGGCGGCGCGACCACCTCCAAGATCCACACGGCGGTCAAGATCGCGCCGCGTTACGTCAAGGGTCAGGCCGTCTATGTGACCGATGCCAGCCGCGCGGTGGGGGTCGCCTCGGCGCTTCTGTCGCCCGAGCGCAAGGCCGCCTATGCCGAGGAGATCCGCGCCGAATACGCCACCGTGGCCGAGCGTCACGAACGCTCCGAGGCCGCCAAGACCCGTCTGCCGCTGGCAAAGGCGCGGGCCAATGCGCTGAAGATCGACTGGTCGGGTTACGCGCCCAAGGCGCCCGGCTTCACCGGAACACGCGTGATCGAGGACTGGGATCTGGCCGAGATCGCGCGATACATCGACTGGACGCCGTTCTTCCAGACCTGGGAGCTGAAGGGCGTCTATCCGCGCATCCTGGAGGATGAGAAGCAGGGCGAGGCCGCCCGTGCGCTGTTCCAGGACGCGCAGGAGATGCTGGCCCGGATCATTGAAGGGCAGTGGTTCCGGCCCCGCGCCGTGCTGGGCTTCTGGCCCGCCAATGCCATAGGCGACGACATCCGCCTGTGGACGGACGGCACGCGCCGGACGCCCCTGGCCACGCTGCACACGCTGCGCCAGCAGGTGACCAAGCGCGGCGACCGCCCGAACGTGGCCCTGTCCGATTTCGTGGCCCCCGAAGGCATCCCCGATCATGTCGGCGGCTTCGTCGTGACCGCCGGTCCCGAGGAGGCCGAGATCGCCGCCCGCTACGAGCGCGCGAACGATGATTACGGCGCGATCATGGTCAAGGCGCTGGCCGACCGCTTTGCCGAGGCGATGGCCGAGATGCTGCATGAACGCGTCCGCCGCGAGCATTGGGGCTATGCCCCGGACGAGGCGTTCAGCCCCGAGGAGCTGGTGGCCGAGCCCTATGCGGGCATCCGCCCCGCGCCCGGCTATCCGGCGCAGCCCGACCATACCGAGAAGCTGACCCTGTTCAGCCTCTTGGATGCCGAGGCCGCGACGGGGGTCACGCTCACGGAAAGCATGGCGATGTGGCCGGGGTCGTCGGTCTCGGGCCTCTATATCGGCCATCCCGACAGCTATTACTTCGGCGTGGCCAAGATCGAGGAGGATCAGGCCCGCGATTATGCGACCCGCAAGGGCTGGTCCCTGGAGGAGGCCGAACGCTGGCTGGCCCCGGTGCTGAACTATCAGCCGGGCCGCACCGCGGTCGACGCGTAGGAAAAAGGCCCGGAGCGATCCGGGCCTTTTGCATTACAGGGTCTCGCGCAGCATCGCACGGCCCAAGATATGATCGGCGGCCTTCTCTCCGGTCATGATCGACGGGCCGTTCAGGTTGCCGTTGGTGATGCGCGGAAAGATCGAACTGTCCGCGACGCGCAGGCCCTCGACTCCGATCACCCGCAGCTCCGGGTCCACGACCGCCATCGGATCGTCCGCCGCCCCCATCATGGCCGAGCCGCAGGGGTGATAGGCCGATTCCGCATGCTCGCGGACGAAGGCGTCGATCTGATCGTCGGTCTGGACGTCCGCGCCCGGCTGGATCTCGTCGCCGCGATATTCGGCGAAGACCGGCTGATCGAAGATGCGGCGCGTGTGGCGGACGCAGGCGCGGAACTCCTCCCAATCCTCGGGCTGGGACATGTAGTTGAAGCGGATCTCGGGGGCCACGCTCGGATCGCCCGAGGC
Source organism: Paracoccus sp. NIOT.M2S5SZ12 (assembly GCF_057748165.1). Taxonomy (NCBI): domain Bacteria; kingdom Pseudomonadati; phylum Pseudomonadota; class Alphaproteobacteria; order Rhodobacterales; family Paracoccaceae; genus Paracoccus; species Paracoccus sp. NIOT.M2S5SZ12. The sequence goes on along the minus strand of NZ_JBYLFR010000005.1, from coordinate 162,380 downwards.
CAGCCGGATCGTGCCGCGCGACTTCGACCGCATCGGCCCGACATGGGCTTGGAACCCGTGCCCCTTGGCCGCCGACTTGCCGTCATAGCGCACGGCCAGCGGCAGGAAGTGATACTGGATGTCGGGATAGTCCTTGTCGTCGCTGGACCGGATGAAGCCGCAGCTTTCGAACTGGTTCGACGCGCCGAGGCCCGTCTTCTGCAGCAGCCATTCGACCCCGACCCGGCCTTTGCCCAGCAGGTTGTAGTAGGTGTAGAGCGTCACCGGCTTCAGCGACTTGTACTGCATGTAGATCTCCAGGTGATCCTGCAGGTTGCCGCCCACGCCCGGCCGGTCGGCCAAGGCGGTGATGCCGTGCTGGGCCAGATGCTCGCGCGGGCCGATGCCCGACAGCATCAGGAGTTTCGGTGTGTTGATCGAGCTGGCCGAGACGATCACCTCGCGCGCGGCCATCACGGCCATGATCTGGCCCTTGTGCTCCAGCTCGACCCCGATGGCGCGACGGTCCCGGAACAGCACGCGGCGCGCCAGGCCCCGGACCACGGTCAGCAGGCCGGTCTTCTTCGCCGGGCGCAGATAGGCGTTGGCGGCGGACCAGCGGCGGCCCTTCCAGATGGTCGCCTCCATCGGGCCGAAACCCTCCTGCTTTTCGCCGTTATAGTCGTCGGTGCGCGGCCAGCCGGCCTCCTCGCCCGCCTTGATGAATGTGTTGAACAGCGGGTTCTTGCGCTTGCCGCGGGTGATGTGCAGCGGCCCGTCGGTCCCGCGCCAGGGCGAGGTCTGCGCCCCGGTCGGATCGCCGTGCCAGGTCTCCATCCGCTTGAAATAGGGCAGCACGCCCGCATAGTCCCAGCCCGCGGCGCCGCTGTCGGCCCAGTGCTGATAGTCCAGCGGGTTGCCCCGCACGAAGACCATGCCGTTGATCGAGGACGACCCGCCGATCACCTTGCCGCGCGGCGTGGCCAAGGTCCGCCCGCCCAGATGCGGTTCGGGCTGGCTGGCGAAACCCCAGTCATAGCGGCTCATGTTCATCGGATAGGACAGCGCGCCCGGCATCTGGATGAAGGGGCCGACATCGCTGCCGCCATATTCGATCAGCGTGACGCTGCGCCCGGCCTCGGTCAGGCGGTAAGCCAGCGCGCAGCCCGCGCTGCCCGCGCCGATGATGACGTAATCGGCCTGCTTGGCCGCTTTCGGCAGATCAGTAGGGTGCATCGACGCCTCCCATGCCCACATAGACGGATTTCAGCTGGCTGTAATGCTCGATCGCGGCGGCGGCATTCTCGCGGCCCAGACCCGACAGCTTGACGCCGCCGAAGGGCATCTCGACCGGCGTCAGGTTGTAGGTGTTGATCCAGCAGGTCCCGGCCTCCAGCGCCGCGATGACGCGATGGGCACGGGTCAGGTCCTGGGTGAAGACGCCCGCGGCCAGGCCGAAGCCCGTGCCATTCGCACGGCCGATCACCTCGGCCTCGTCGACGAAGCTCAGCGCGGTCATGACCGGGCCGAAGATCTCGTCGGTCGCAATGGTCATGTCGTCGGTCGCGTCCGCGAATACGGTGGGCGGGATGAAGGCCCCCTCCCCCTCGCCGCCGCAGACCAGCCGCGCGCCAGCATCCACGCCCGCGCGGATCGCGGCGCGGATCTTGGCGGCCTGGGCCGGGTTGATGATCGGGCCGTGGTTCGTGTCGGGGTCCAGCGGGTCGCCCATGCGGACGCCCTGCACGCGCTCGGCCAGGCGGGCCAGGAATTCGTCCTTGATGCCCTCCTGCAGGAAGACGCGCGTGCCGTTCGAGCAGATCTGCCCCGAGCTGTAGAAGTTCGCAAGGATCGCGGCGCTGACCGCATCCTCCAGGTTCGCGTCGTCAAAGACGATCAGGGGCGACTTGCCGCCCAGCTCCATCGTGACATGGCGCATGCCCTCGGCGGCGGCGGCATAGACGCGGCGGCCCGTGGGCACCGATCCGGTCAGCGAGACCTTGGCCACGTTCGGGTCGGTCACCAGCGCGGCCCCCACCGCGCCGCGGCCCTGCACGACGTTGAAGACGCCCGGCGGCATCCCCGCCTCGATGAAGATTTCCGCCAATTTCAAGGCCCCTAGCGGCGTTTCCTCGGACGGCTTGAAGACCATGGTGTTGCCCATGACCAGCGCGGGCGCGGCCTTCCAGCAGGCGATCTGGCTGGGATAGTTCCAGGCCCCGATGCCCGCGCAGACGCCAAGCGCCTCGCGCCGCGTATAGGCCCAATCTGCGCCCAACGGAATCATCTGCCCGGTCAGGGTCGCGGCCAGCCCGCCGAAATATTCCAGCGACGCCGCCCCCGAGGGCCAGTCCGCGACCAGCGTCTCCTGGATGGGCTTGCCGGTGTCCAGGGTCTCAAGGCGCGCGAGCTCCTCGTTGCGCTCCAGGATGAGGGCGGCGGCGCGCGACAGGATGCGGCCGCGTTCGACCGGGGCCATGGCGGCCCATGCGGGCTGGGCGGCGCGGGCCACGGCGCAGGCATGGGCCACCTGATCGGTCGTGGCCTCGCGCAGCGTGGCGATGGTGCTGCCGTCGAAGGCATAGCGGACGTCCAGCGTCTCGCCCTGCCCCTCGACCGGCTTGCCGCCGATGAAGAGGGACGCGGGGGGTTGTGCGGAAAGGCTCATGCAAGGGCCTCCTTCAGATAGGACATGATGGTGTTCAGCGCCGCATCGGCATCGGTCGGACCGGGGGTCAGGACCGCGCGCAGATAGACGCCGTCGATCAGCGCACCCAGGGTGTCGGCGGTGCGCGCGGGATGGTCGGTCAGCCCGCGCAGCGCCACGATCAGGTTCGAGTGCAGCCGGCGGTGATAGACGCGCAGGAGGCGCGCGGCCTCGGGCGAGGTCAGGGCCAGCGCATAGAAGTTCAGCCAGGCGCTGACCGTCTCGCGCTGAAAGTTCTGCGGGGCAAAGCTGGCCGCGATGATCGCGTCCAGCCGGCCCCGCGCGCCCCGCCCCGGCAGGGCATCCGACACGGATTGTCCGTAGGTGCGCAGGATGTAACGCATCGCCGCAAGAAAGATCTGCTCCTTGGAGCCGAAGTAATGATGCGCCAGGGCGGGCGACATGCCGGCCCGCTTGGCGATCTGCGCCACGGTCACGTCCAGCGACCCGGCGCGGCCGACCTCGAAGATCGCGGCATTGATCAGCGCTGCTTTTCGGATAGGCTCGGCCCCGAGTTTCGGCATGATTTGCACCTGCGGCAGAAGAAATTTGTTGCGTTGCCGTCTCCATGTAGCGTTAATTGACTGAACAATCAAGAACAGAGAGCCCATCATGACCCTTTCCCGCATTCTCGCGGCCCTTGCCGTGACGCCAGCGCTGGCCCTGCACCTGGCCGCGCAGGAGCCTGACAGCTGCCGCAAGGTGGTGTTCTCGGATGTCGGCTGGTCCGACATCACCGCGACCACGGCCATCGCCTCGACCGTGCTGCAGGCCTTGGGCTACGAGACCGAGACGCGCATCCTCTCCGTCCCGGTGACCTACACGGCGCTGTCCACCGACGACGTGGACGTGTTCCTGGGCAACTGGATGCCCACGATGGAGGCCGACATCGCCCCCTATCGCGACGCGGGCACCGTGAACACGGTCCGTACGAACCTGACCGGGGCGAAGTACACGCTGGCCGTGAACAAGGCGGGCGCCGATCTGGGCATCGCTGACTTTGCCGACATCGCCGCCCAGAGCGAGGCGCTGGACGGCAAGATCTACGGCATCGAGCCGGGCAATGACGGCAACCGCCTGCTGCTGGAGATGGTGGCGATGGACCAGTTCGACCTGGGCACGTTCGAGGTCGTCGAATCCAGCGAACAGGGCATGCTGGCCCAGGTCCAGCGCGCCACGAACAGCGATCAGCCGGTCGTGTTCCTGGGCTGGGAGCCCCATCCCATGAACGCCCAGTTCGAGATGACCTATCTGACCGGCGGCGACGCGATCTTCGGCCCCGACCTGGGCGGCGCCGAGGTGCGCACCAACACCCGCGCGGGCTATGTCGCAGAATGCCCGAACGTGGGCAAGTTTCTGCAGAACCTGGAATTCACTCTGGACATGGAGAACGAGGTCATGGGCGCAATCCTGAACGACGGCCAGGACCCGATGGAGGCCGCCCGCGACTGGCTGGCCGCCAACCCGGACGCGGCGACGCCCTGGCTGGTCGACGTGACCACCGCCGACGGCAACGACCCGCAGACCGCGCTGACCGAGGCGCTGGCGCAGTGACGGACCGGCCCCGGAGGCGACCGCCGGGGCCGTCGAACAGGCGAAGGGTGCAGGCATGGAACAGCTGACCGCGTGGGTCACCGACACCAAGATCCCCGTCGGCCGGACCGCCAAGACCGCCTTCGACTGGCTGAACGCCAATGCGGCAGGGGTCTTCGACGCGGTCTCGACCGTGATGGAGGCGCTGATCGACGCGGTGCTGACCGCGTTGGAGGCGCCCCACCCGTTCCTGTTCATCGCCCTGGCCATGGCGCTGACCTGGGCCCTGCAGCGGCGCGTCGGCACCTGCCTGCTGGTGGGGCTGGGCCTGCTCTTCGTGCTGAACCAGGGCTACTGGTCCGAGATGATGCAGTCCCTGACGCTGGTCCTGTCGGCCTGCATCGTCTGCATGGGGCTGGGCGTGCCCATCGGCATCGCGGCCGCCCACCGGCCGCGCCTCTATGCGGCGATGCGGCCGGTCCTGGACCTGATGCAGACGCTGCCGACCTTCGTCTATCTGATCCCGGCCATCGTCTTCTTCGGCATCGGCATGGTGCCGGGCCTGCTGGCCACCGTGATTTTCGTGCTGCCCGCGCCGATCCGCCTGACGCAGCTGGGGATCGCATCGACCCCGCCCGCGCTGGTCGAGGCCGCGACCGCTTTCGGCGCCACGCCCCGGCAGCTGCTGTGGAAGGTCGAGCTGCCCAGTGCCCTGCCCCAGATCATGGCCGGGCTGAACCAGACGATCATGCTGTCGCTCTCCATGGTGGTCATTGCCGCGCTGGTCGGTGCATCGGGCCTGGGTGTGCCGGTGGTGCGGGCGCTGAACAGCGTGAACACCGCCCTGGGGTTCGAATCGGGCATGGTGATCGTGGTCGTGGCGATCCTGCTGGACCGGATGCTGCGCATGGAGGGCCGCAAATGAACGCCGTCGAGTTCGACCGGGTCTGCATCGTCTTCGGCGATCATCCCGACCGCGCCCTGCCGCTGATGGACGAGGGGCTGGAGCGCGGCCCGATCAAGACCGAGACGGGCCAAGTCCTGGGCGTGCACGACTGCACCCTGTCCGTGGCGACCGGAGAGATCCTGGTCCTGATGGGCCTCTCCGGGTCGGGAAAATCCACGCTGCTCCGGGCGGTGAACGCGCTGAACCCGGTCTGTCGCGGAGAGGTCCGCATCCGGCGCGGCGGCCAGATGGTCAGCGTCACCGGCGCGGGCGGCCGCGCGCTGCGCGACATCCGCCTGCGCGACGTGGCCATGGTGTTCCAGCAGTTCGGCCTGCTGCCGTGGCGCAGCGTGCGCGAGAACGTGGGCCTGGGGCTGGAACTGGCGGGCCTCTCCGCCGCCGCGCGGCGCGAGGCGGTGGACCGCTATCTGGCGACCGTGGGCCTGTCGGACTGGGCCGAGCGCAAGGTGGGCGAGCTGTCGGGTGGCATGCAGCAGCGCGTGGGCCTGGCCCGCGCCTTCGCGACCGAGGCGCCGATCCTCTTGATGGACGAGCCCTTCAGCGCGCTGGACCCGCTGATCCGCGCGCGTCTTCAGGACGAGCTCCTGGAGCTGCAGGCCAAGACCGGGCGCACCATCATCTTCGTCAGCCACGACCTGGACGAGGCGTTCAAGCTGGGCAACCGCATCGCGCTGATGGAGGGGGGGCGCATCGTCCAGGTGGGCACCGCCCGCGACATCATCGCCAAGCCGGCCAACGGCTATGTGGCGGATTTCGTGGCGCACATGAACCCGCTCGGCGTGCTGACCGCCGAGGACGTGGCCGAGCCGGGCACAGCCGACGGCGATCCCGTGCCGCGCGACATGCCGGTCCGCGCGGTGATGGGCCTCTTGGCGGACCGCCCCGCCCTGCCGGTCGCGGGGGGCGGGCGCATCACGCAGGCGGCGGTTCTGGCGCGGCTGATCGACCCGCGCGGCTAGCTGTTCTGCAGGTCGCGGTGATAGCGCACCAGCAGCCCCAGCCCCAGGGCGAACAGCCCCAGACCCAGCCCGAACACATAGACATGGCTGACATAGTCGCCGACATAGCCCGGATAGAACGACCGCCGGATCTGTCCGATCACATGGATCATCGGGTTCCACCACAGCCAGTCCTGATAGGGCTGCGGCACGTCATCGAACATGAAGAAGATGCAGGACAGCAGGAAGAAGGGCCGCATCAGGATGGCCCACATCGGCTGCCACCAGCTGACCGCCTCGAACATGAAGCAGTTCATCGCGCCCACGCCGGAGGCCACCACCAGCATCATCGCCATGCCGACCGCGATCGCGTCCAGCTGCGGGTCGGCGCGGCTTTCGGATGTCATGTAGATGAAGCCGAAGATCACCGTGGCGACCATGATCTGCGTCACCGCGTTGAACAGGATCCGCGCGACCAGGGCGTCCACGAAGGTCACCGCCGGATAGGAGAGCAGCGCCGCCGAATAGCGCACAGATCCCGCGACCTTGCCCGACACATCCAGATAGCCCATGAACGGCACCATCCCCGTCGCATAGAACAGCGCGAAGCTGGTCCCGATGGGCGGCTGCGCGAAGGCGACCGAGAAGATCGCCGTCAGCAGGATGATGCCGCCCACCGGCTCGGCGATGGCCCAGAAATAGCCGCCGGCATTGCGGCCGTGGCTGGTCTGCATCTCGCGCAGGATCAGCGCGGCGATGGCACGCAGGCTGGCGAAGCTGCGATGCTTGCGCACCTCGCGCAGCATGCGCGGGCCGGTCGGCGCACGGCGCTGCGGCAGGGGGGCACCGGTCGGTCCGGCGGGCGGAGGCAGGGTCTGCGTCATGACATCACGGCTTGGGGATCATGGGCGGAGGGGTCGGGCTCCGAGGCGCGATCACGTCTTCGGATCGGTGCTGGAACTGTTCTGCGCGCTTATGTATGACGGCGCCAGCAAGATCAACAAGACAGGCGGGGTAAGCGCATGTCCGCCCAGGACCCGAAATCCGGACCCGACACCACCGAGACCGGCACCGCGTCGGATCCCGCCCTCACGCCCGACGCCCCGGCTCAGGCCCAGACCGAAGCCAGGACCGCGGCCGAGGATCAGCCCAGACCCGCGCGGCAGACGCCCGCACAGGTCCGTCAGGCCCGTGCCAGGGCCGCGGCCCAGGCCGCCCGCGCAAGCCGCCTGCCCCCGCCCACGCCCGAGATGAAGGCCCGCATGCAGGCCGCGCTGGACCAGCCGGTCCTGCCGCCGGCCAGCACGGCGCAGCTGAAGCGCCGCCATTACGGCATGGCGCTGAGCTTCGTGCTGGTGGTGCTGCTGCCGGCGCTGCTGAGCGCAGCCTACATCTATACGCGCGCGGCCGATCAGTACGCCTCCTATGTCGGCTTCTCGGTGCGCAGCGAATCCGCGCCCAGTGCGACGGACGTGCTGGGGGGCATCGGCTCGCTTGTGGGGGTCACCTCCAGTTCGACCAGCGACACCGACATCCTCTACAAGTTCATCCAGAGCCGCGACTTGGTCGAGCGCGTGAACCAGCGCATCGACCTGCGCGCGGTCTGGTCCAAGGCGCCGGGCGATCCGGTCTTCGGCTTCAACGGGGGCGACGCGCTGGAGGACCTGGTCGAGGAATGGGAGCGCAAGGTCCGCATCCATTACGATTCGGGCATGATCGACCTGCGCATCCTGGCCTTCGATCCGCAGGACGCGCAGGACATCGCGGTCGCCATCCTCGAGGAGGGCGGCATCCTGATCAACCAGCTGAACGACATCGCCCGCGAGGACGCGCTGCGCTATGCCCGCGACGAGCTGGAGCGGGCCGAGGACCTGCTGCGCGAGGCGCGCCAGAACGTGACCGAGTTCCGCAACCGCTATCAGCTGGTCGATCCGGTGGCCGACGTGCAGGGCCAGATCGGCGTCGTCACCTCGCTCCAGCAGCAGCTGGCCGAGCAGCTGGTGGCCCTGGGCCTGCTGCGCGCCAACGCCCAGGACGGCGATCCGCGCATCGCCCAGTCCGAGCTGCGCATCCAGGTCATCCGCGACCAGATCGAGGCAGAGCGCCAGAAGTTCGGCTCCACCGGCGGCGAGGAGGCCCTGTCCGACGTGGTCGGCCAGTTCGAGATCCTGACCGTGGACCGCCAGTTCGCCGAGACCTCCTACACCGCCGCCCTGGCCAGCTTCGAGAGCGCCCGCGCCGAGGCCGTGCGGCAGTCGCGCTATCTGGCGCCCTACATCCGCCCGACCTTGGCCCAGGAGGCCGAGTTCCCGCAGCGCGAGCGCCTCGTCCTGATGATCGCGGGCTTTCTGGCGCTGTTCTGGGTCATCGGCAGCCTGATGTTCTACAGCCTGCGCGACCGGCGATGATCCATCTGCAGAACCTCTCCAAGACCTACACGCTGAACGGCAAGCACAAGGTGGTGGCCGACAACATCACAGCCACCTTTCCATCCGGCGTGTCGGTCGCGCTTCTGGGGCGCAACGGCGCGGGCAAGTCGTCGCTGCTGCGGATGATCTCGGGGGCGATGCTGCCGACCTCGGGCAAGGTCCTGTCCACGGGCACGATCAGCTGGCCGGTGGGCTTTGCCGGTTCCTTCAGCAAGGAGCTGACCGGAGAGCAGAACTGCCGCTTCGTCGCGCGCGTCTATGGCGTGGACACGGACGAGCTGCTGCATTTCGTCGAGGATTTCGCCGAGCTGGGCGACCATTTCCGCATGCCGATCCGCACCTATTCCTCGGGGATGCGGTCGCGGCTGGCCTTCGGGCTGTCCATGGCCGTCCCCTTCGACACCTATCTGGTGGACGAGGTCTCGGCCGTGGGGGACGCGGCCTTCAAGGCCAAGTCGAACCGCGTCTTCAACGAGCGCATGTCCAAGGCCGGCGCGATCGTGGTGGCCCATTCGATGGGTCTCCTGCGCCAGATCTGCCACATGGGCGCGGTGCTGGAGAAGGGTCGCCTGACCTTCTATGCCGATGTCGAGGAGGCGATCGAGGCGCATATGGCCAACATGCAGCCCGGCGCCTCCGGCTGATCCCTGCCTGTTTCATGACGCTTTGACGTCGCCGCACGATGCGCACTGGCGCGGCATCGCCATGCCCTATATTGATCCGAATGAATTGGACCCATTCGCAAGGCATATCATGAAGATCATCGTTCTGGGCGGAGACGGCTTCTGCGGCTGGCCCACGGCCCTGCACCTGTCGGCCCGCGGCCATGAGGTCGTGATCGTGGACAACCTGTCGCGCCGCAAGATCGACGTCGAGCTGGAGGTGACCTCGCTGACCCCGATCCGCCCCCTGGGAGAGCGTCTGCGCGCCTGGACCGAGGTGTCGGGCAAGGCGATCCGCGCGGTGGACCTGACGGTGGGCCAGAATTTCGACCGGCTGCTGGACCTGCTGGCCGAGGAGCGTCCCGACGCCATCGTCCACTTCGCAGAACAGCGCGCCGCGCCCTATTCGATGAAGTCGGCCCGCCACAAGCGCTATACGGTGAACAACAACCTGAACGCGACGCATGACGTGCTGGCCGCCATCGTCGAATCGGGTCAGGACATCCATCTGGTGCATCTGGGCACGATGGGCGTCTATGGCTACGGCACCGCGGGCATGAAGATTCCCGAGGGCTATCTGGACGTCACGGTGCAGACCGCGAACGGCCCCCACAGCCAGCAGATCCTCTACCCGGCCAATCCGGGCAGCATCTATCACATGACCAAGACGCAGGATCAGCTGTTCTTCTTCTATTACGCCAAGAATGACGGGCTGCGGATCACCGACCTGCATCAGGGCATCGTCTGGGGCACCCAGACCGCCGAGACGCAGATGGACGACCGGCTGATCAACCGCTTCGACTATGACGGCGATTACGGCACGGTGCTGAACCGCTTCCTGATGCAGGCGGCCATCGGATATCCGCTGACCGTGCATGGCACGGGCGGGCAGACCCGCGCCTTCATCCATATCCAGGACACCTGCCGCTGCATCGAACTCGCGATCCAGACCCCGCCCGCCCGGGGCGACCGCGTGCGCATCCTGAACCAGATGACCGAGACGCATCGCGTGCGCGACCTGGCGCAGATGATCGCGGCGCAGACCGGGACCGAGGTCGCCCATCTGCGCAATCCGCGCAATGAGGCCGACGAGAACGACCTCCATGTCGTGAATGACGGTTTCCTAGGGCTGGGCCTGAAGCCGATCACCCTGGCCGAGGGGCTTCTGGCCGAGGTCCGCGACGTGGCCCGCCGCTATGCCGACCGCTGCGACCGGGACAAGATCCCCTGCCTGTCGCAATGGCGCGCGGCGCAGGCGGCGGAGTGACGGATCGGGGCGGGTCCAAAGCCCGCCCCGATACTCTCAGGCCAGGAACGCCTTGAGGTCGTCCAGCAGCCGGTCGGCGTGGGTCGCGCCCAGACCGTGCGGGGCGCCGTCATATTCGATTAGCCGGGCCGCGGGCAGCATGCGCGCCAGCCGGCGGGCGGTGGCGTCGATGGGCACGATCTTGTCGGCCGTCCCATGCACGATCAACGTCGGCAGGGTGATGCCCGTGACATCGGCACTGAAATCGGTCATGCCGAAGGCGGTCACGCATTCCAGCGTCGCGCGGGAGCTGGCCATCATCGCCATGCCCTGCGTCCAGTCCAGCACCGCGTCGCTGACGCCGCTCATCAGGCCCTGACCGTAGAAATCCTTGAAGAAGCCGCGCAAGAAAGCGGGGCGGTCCTTGCGCAAGCCCTCCCGCATTCCCTCGAACAGGTCGGCTGTGGCACCGTCCGGATTGGCCTCCGACTTCAGCAGCCCCGGCGCGACCGATGCGATGAAGGCCAGCCGCCCGACCCCGCGCGCCCCATGCCGCGAGACATAGCGCGCGACCTCTCCGCCGCCCATGGAAAAGCCCACGATGGCCGCGTCCTGCACGCCGGTCGCCTCGATCACCGCGGCCAGATCGTCGGCCAGCGTGTCGTAGTCGTATCCGTCCCACGGCTGCTCCGACCGCCCGAAACCGCGCCGGTCATAGCTGATGACGCGATGCCCGGCCTCGGCCAGACCCACGGCCTGCGTCTCCCAGCTGTCGGCGTTCAGCGGCCAGCCGTGGGTCAGGACGACCGGTCGCCCCTCGCCCCAGTCCTTGACGTAAAGCTGCGTGCCGTCGCGGGCAGAAATCATCGGCATGGCGGTTCTCCCCTGGCTGCCGTTCACAGGGGGAACGTGCCGCGGGACGGACGGGTTGCCGCCCCCCCGCGACCGTGATCGCGCGCTACTGCACCCGCGCCCAGGTCTGGCTGCTGCACAGCAGCCCGCCCGCGACGCAGCCCGACAGGCTCATGCGGTCGCCCGCGACGCTGGCCTTGCCGCGATAGATCTTGTCGTTCGACGGACGCCAGACGCGGCCGGCATAGTCGGCGCCGCCCTGGGGGGCCATGTCGATGATGATCTGGCGACCCAGATTGGGCGACTGGTATTCCGCATTGTCGCGGAAGGTGCGGGTGATCGTGCCGCAGAAGGCCCCGCCGCAGGGGGCGACGGTGACATGGGCAAAGGCGCCCTCGTCGGGCTGGGTCTGCCAGACACCCTCGATCGGATCGGCGGCGGCGGCTCCGGCGCTCAGCGCGAGGGCGGCGGCCAGGATGAAGTGACGCATGAAACTCTCCTCCTCAGGATGCGCCCAGATTGCGCGCGCCGCCCCCCGCCGGGCAAGCATGACGTCAGGTCCCTTGCCGATCCGGTCCGCCCCGTGGCAAAGGGAGCGCGACCGACAGACCGGAGCGCGTGACATGATCCTCTACCCCGCCATCGACCTCAAGGACGGCCAATGCGTGCGCCTGCTGCGCGGCGACATGGAGGCGGCGACCGTCTTCGGCAGCGATCCGGCGGCCCAGGCCCGCGCGTTCCAGGACGCGGGCGCGCAGTGGCTGCACCTGGTGGACCTGAACGGCGCCTTCGCGGGGCAGCCCGTGAACGCGGCCGCGGTCGAGGCGATCCTGGCGCGCGTCACCGTGCCCGCGCAGCTGGGCGGCGGCATCCGCGACATGGCCACGATCGAGACCTGGCTGACCCGCGGCCTGGAGCGCGTCATCCTCGGCACGGTCGCGGTCGAGAACCCCGACCTGGTGCATGAGGCCGCCCGCGCCTTCCCGGGCCGCATCGCCGTGGGCATCGACGCCCGCGCGGGCCGCGTCGCCACCCGGGGCTGGGCGACCGAGACCGACATCGACGCCACCGACCTGGCCCGACGCTTCCAAGACGCGGGCGTCGCCGCGATCATCTACACCGACATCGACCGCGACGGCGCGATGGGCGGTCCCAACGTGGCCGCGACCGAGGCGCTGGCTCGCGCCGTCTCCATCCCCGTCATCGCCTCGGGCGGCGTCTCGTCGCTGGACGACCTGCAGGCGCTGGCCGCGACCGGCGTCATCGCCGGGGCCATCTCGGGCCGCGCACTCTATGACGGCGCCATCGACCTGAAGCAGGCGCTGCAAGCCCTCGCCTGACCCTTCTTCTTCACGAAAATATCCCGGGGGGGCCGCGGCACGCGGCGGGGGGCAGCGCCCCCCTCTGGCCCAACGACCCTCACCGCGCTAGAACAGCCCCGAACCAGACAAAGGCCCAAGCGATGCTCAAGACCCGCATCATCCCCTGCCTGGACGTGGCCGACGGCCGCGTGGTCAAGGGCGTGAACTTCGTCGACCTGCGCGATGCGGGCGACCCGGTCGAGGCCGCGCGCGCCTATGACGCCGCCGGCGCCGACGAGATCTGCTTTCTGGACATCCATGCCACGCATGAGAACCGGGGCACGATGTTCGACCTGGTGACCCGGACGGCCGAACAGTGCTTCGTGCCCCTGACGGTCGGCGGCGGGGTGCGGACGCATCACGACGTCCGCGCGCTGCTGCTGGCGGGGGCCGACAAGGTCAGCTTCAATTCCGCCGCCGTGGCCGACCCGGACGTGGTCGCCGCCGCCGCGGACCGCTTCGGCAGCCAGTGCATCGTCGTGGCCATCGACGCCAAGACCGTCGCCCCCGGCCGGTGGGAGATCTTCACCCATGGCGGGCGCAAGCCCACCGGCATCGACGCGGTCGACTTCGCCCGCCTGGTCGAGAGCAAGGGCGCCGGAGAGATCCTGCTGACCTCCATGGACCGCGACGGCACGCGGGCGGGCTTCAACCTGCCGCTGACGCGCGCCATCGCCGATGCGGTGGGCATCCCGGTGATCGCCTCGGGCGGGGTCGGCACGCTGGACCACCTGGTCGAGGGCGTCACCGAGGGCCGCGCCAGTGCGGTGCTGGCCGCCAGCATCTTCCATTTCGGCACCCACACCATCGCCGAGGCCAAGGCCCACATGGCCGCGGCGGGCATCCCCATGAGGCTGACATGAGCGCGATCCACCGCCTGGCCGCGACCGTCCAGGCGCGTCGCGGCGCCGATCCCGACAGCAGCTGGACCGCCAAGCTTCTGGCCAGGGGTCCCGAGAAATGCGCCGAGAAGTTCGGCGAGGAGGCCGTCGAGGCGATCATCGAGGCGGTCAAGGGCGACCGCGAGCGGCTGACCTCCGAGGCGGCCGACGTGATCTTTCACCTTCTGGTCATGCTGGCGGCGCGCGACGTGACGCTGGAGGATGTCGAGGCCGAGCTGGCCCGGCGCGAGGGAACCTCGGGCCTGGCCGAAAAGGCCGCCCGCCCCGGCGCCTGAGCGCGCAAAACGCGAGGGGACCCTTCCCCTTGGACAGGCACAGCGGCTATAAGCCCTGCAATCGCCGCACAGGGATGCGGCCCGACCAGAACACGGCAGAGGATGGCATGAGCAACGATTCCCACCACGACAAGCACCACGAGGGCGACGTGGCCTTCATCCGCTCGCTGGCCGAGCTGCTGAACGCGAGCGAGCTGAACGAGATCCAGGTCAAGCGCGAGTACGGCGAGCACGACCGCCTGACCGTCAGCCTGACCAAGCAGGGCAAGCAGGTCGTCTATGCCCAGGCCCAGGCCCCCGCGGCACAGGCGCCGGCGCAGGCCACCGCCGCGGCACCCGCGGCTGCCGCAGCCGCCCCGGCGGCCGCGGCCGATCCCGCCAGCCTGCCCGGCGCGGTCACCTCGCCCATGGTCGGCACCGCCTATCTGGCCGCCGAGCCGGGTGCGGCGCCCTTCGTCGCGGTCGGGCAGACCGTGGCCGAGGGCGACACGTTGATGATCGTCGAGGCGATGAAGACCATGAACCACATCCCCGCCCCCCGCGCGGGCACGGTCCGGCGCATCCTGATCGACGACGGCACCCCGGTCGAGTTCGGCACGCCCCTGATGATCGTCGAGTGACGCCGATGTTCGACAAGATCCTCATCGCCAACCGCGGCGAGATCGCGCTGCGCGTGATCCGCGCCTGCCGCGAGATGGGCATCGCCTCGGTTGCGGTCCATTCGACCGCCGATGCCGATGCGATGCATGTCCGCATGGCCGACGAATCGGTCTGCATCGGCCCGCCCTCCTCGGCCCAGAGCTATCTGTCGATGCCCGCGCTGATCTCGGCCTGCGAGATCACCGGCGCGCAGGCGATCCATCCGGGATACGGCTTCCTGTCCGAGAATGCCGGCTTCGTGCAGATGCTGGAAGATCACGACATCACCTTCATCGGCCCGCGCGCGGAGCATATCCGCATCATGGGCGACAAGATTACCGCCAAGGACACGATGAAGGCCCTGGGCGTGCCCTGCGTGCCCGGCAGCGACGGCGGCGTGAACGACGTGGACGAGGCCAAGCGCGTGGCCGCCCAGATTGGCTATCCGGTCATCATCAAGGCCACGGCGGGCGGCGGCGGTCGCGGCATGAAGGTCGCGCAGGACGAGGCGGGCCTGGAGGTCGCCTTCCGCACAGCGCGCGCCGAGGCCAAGGCCGCCTTCGGCAACCCCGACGTCTATCTGGAGAAGTACCTCCAGCGCCCGCGCCATATCGAGATCCAGGTCTTCGGCGACGGCAAGGGCCGCGCCGTCCATCTGGGCGAGCGCGACTGCTCGCTGCAGCGCCGCCACCAGAAGGTTCTGGAGGAGGCCCCCGGCCCCGCCATCACGCCTGAGCAGCGCGCCCGCATCGGCAAGGTCTGCGCCGACGCGGTGGCCAAGATCGGCTATTCCGGCGCCGGCACGATCGAGTTCCTGTTCGAGGATGGCGAGTTCTACTTCATCGAGATGAACACCCGCCTGCAGGTCGAGCATCCGGTGACCGAGGCGATCTTCGGCGTCGACTTGGTGCGCCAGCAGATCCGCGTCGCCGCCGGACTGCCGATGGAGTTCCACCAGGAGGACCTGGTGATCAACGGCCATTCGATCGAGGTGCGCATCAACGCCGAGAAGGTCCCGACCTTCTCTCCCTGCCCCGGCAAGGTCACCCAGTATCACGCCCCGGGCGGCCTGGGGGTGCGGATGGATTCGGCGCTCTATCAGGGCTATTCGATCCCGCCCTATTACGACAGCCTGATCGGCAAGCTGATCGTGCACGGCCGCGACCGCGACGAGGCGCTGGCCCGCCTGTCGCGCGCCTTGGGCGAGCTGATCGTGGACGGGGTGGACACCACGGTGCCGCTGTTCCGCGACCTGCTGGCCGAGCCGGACATCCAGTCGGGCAACTACTCGATCCACTGGCTGGAACGCTGGCTGGCCCAGCACTACAGCTAAGGCGGCGATGCTGACCCCCGCGCAACTGCTGGCCGGCTATGCGCGCGGGGTGTTCCCCATGGCCGAGAGCGCGGATGACGACCGCCTCTACTGGTTCGATCCGCCGATGCGGGGGGTCCTTCCGGTAGGCGGCGTCCATGCCGCGCGCTCGCTGCGCCGCGATCTGCGGCGCGGCGGCTGGAGCGCGCATCTGGACGGCGACTTCGACCGCGTGGTCGCAGCCTGCGCGGATCGCGAGACGACCTGGATCAACGCCCCGCTGGCCGAGCTCTACCACCGCCTGCACCGCGCGGGACATGCCCATGCGATCGAGATCCGGCACGACGGCATCTTCGCCGGGGGCATCTTCGGGGTCACCCTGGGCGCGGCCTTCTTCGGGGAGTCGATGGTGTCGCGGCGCAGGAACGGATCGCGCATGGCGCTGCTCTGGACCTCCGCCCATCTGGCGCGCTGCGGATTCCGGCTGTTCGACACGCAATTCCTGACGCCGCATCTGGCGCGCATGGGCGGGGTAGAGATTCCCCGTGCGGCCTATCGCAAGCGCCTGTCGGCGGCCTTGGCACTGCAGGCCGATTTCCTGGCCCATCCCCTTCCGGACGTGGACGGGCTTCTGGCCAGCCTGCCGGTCAGATCTGGCAGTTCATGACCCAGACATCATAGCGCGCATCGTCCAGCGCCGACAAAGCCGGAGAGCTGGCGATCATCCAGCCGCTGAACACGGTGGTGTTCTGGCGCAGATCGGTGACGGTCAGCTGCGCGAAAGCGTCCGAGCTGGGATCGCCAGCCGGATAGCGGCATTCGCCGAGCCGGATCTCCAGACGGCCATAGCGCACCGCCTCACCGACCGCCAGGGGCAGGTCGGTCGTGCGCCCCGAGACTTTGTCCAGCCCTCGCAGCATGGCGCCCGAGGCACGCACGCCTTCCTGGGCGGCAGCCGCCGCGGGCAGCAGGCACAGGACGGTCGCAAGGGCGCGGATCATGGGGCGTCGCCGTCGTCGGCGGACTGGCTGTCCACGAATTTCAGCATCAGCTGCAGCAGGCTGACGGCGCCCTGAACATCCTCGATCTCGTCTCCGGGACCCAGATTGTCGGGGCTGCCGCCCGGCTGCAGCTGAATGTAGGCGCCACCCAGCAGCCCGTCCGACTGGATCAGCGCCGCGCTGTCGGAGGGCAGCACGATGTCCGCCGGGATCGTCAGGACCGCATCGGCCAGATAGGTTTCGGGATTCAGCCGAACATCGCTGACGCGCCCGATGCGCACGCCGGCCAGTCGCACCTCGGTCCCTATCGAGACCCCGTCGACATCGGGAAACGAGGCGGTGACGTCGTAACCGCCGCCCCGCTGGATCTGTCCCTGCGCGGCCCAGGCCAGAAAACCGGCCGCCACGGCCAGGACGATCCCGCCCGCGATCAGCTCGGCGCGGGCTTCGGCTGACTGTCCGGTGGTGGCGGACATCCTATTCGGGACGCCACGCGTCGTAATCGCTGCGCACCGCGGGCTGCGCCCGGTACAGCGATCCGGCCGGAACGTAGGCGCCTGGCGTGCCGGTCAGGTTCGGCTGATGCGGCGCCTCCCACGGCTTGTGGGCCAAGGGAACCTCGGTCGGCGGCTCGTTCCAGGTGTGGTGCAGCCAGCCGTGCCATTCGGGGCTGATCTTGCTGGCCTCGGATTCGGCCTTGT
Organism: Paracoccus sp. NIOT.M2S5SZ12; assembly: GCF_057748165.1. Lineage (NCBI taxonomy): Bacteria > Pseudomonadati > Pseudomonadota > Alphaproteobacteria > Rhodobacterales > Paracoccaceae > Paracoccus > Paracoccus sp. NIOT.M2S5SZ12. Next base: position 144,876 of record NZ_JBYLFR010000005.1, on the reverse strand, counting down.
AGATCACCCAACGGCGCTTGCCGTCCTTGCTGCTGTAGAAGACGTTGCCCTGCGCGTCTTCGCCGACCTTCACGCCGTGGCGCCAGGTGAAGAACTGGGTGTTGAGCGTCTGGCTGTTCCACCAGGTCAGAAAACGCAGCATGAACGACATCGACGGAACCCTCAGCGATCAGATTTGCCCTTGGCATATGCCCCAGATCCCGCGCAAGGTCCAGCCATGCGCGGGCAAGGCGATCATCCGGCGGACGCGCTTTCCTTCTTCGCGTCCACATGGATCAGCAGGGGCTTGGCAGCGGCGTTCTCGACCGCCTCGTCGTTCACGACGACCTCCTGCACGCTGTCCATGCCGGGCAGCTCGAACATGGTGTCCAGCAGGATCTCCTCCATGATCGACCGCAGGCCGCGGGCGCCGGTCTTGCGCTTGATCGCGCGCTTGGCGATGGCGGTCAGGGCGTCTTCGGTGAAGGTCAGCTGCACGCCCTCGAGGTCGAACAGGCGCTGATACTGCTTGACCAAGGCATTCTTCGGCTTGGTCAGGATGATGATCAGCGCTTCCTCGTCCAGATCGGTGAGGGTCGCGATCACCGGCAAACGGCCTACGAATTCCGGGATCAGGCCGAATTTCAGCAGGTCCTCGGGCTCGAGCTCCTTGAACAGCTCGCCCACGCCCTGGTCGGTGTTCTCCTTGACGGAGGCGCCGAAGCCCATCGCCGTGCCCTTGTTGCGCTGCGCGATGATGCGGTCCAGCCCGGCGAAGGCGCCGCCGCAGATGAACAGGATATTGGTCGTGTCAACCTGCAGGAACTCCTGCTGGGGATGCTTGCGGCCGCCCTGGGGCGGGACGCTGGCGACCGTGCCCTCCATGATCTTCAGCAGGGCCTGCTGTACGCCCTCGCCCGACACGTCGCGGGTGATCGAGGGGTTGTCGGACTTGCGGGTGATCTTGTCGACCTCGTCGATGTAGACGATGCCGCGCTGCGCACGCTCGACGTTGTATTCGCTGGCCTGCAGCAGCTTGAGGATGATGTTCTCGACATCCTCGCCGACATAGCCGGCCTCGGTCAGCGTGGTGGCGTCGGCCATGGTGAAGGGCACGTCCAGAATGCGCGCCAGCGTCTGCGCCAAGAGCGTCTTGCCGCAGCCGGTCGGCCCGATCAGCAGGATGTTCGACTTGGCCAGCTCGATATCGGTCTTGGAGCCGTGGTTCAGGCGCTTGTAGTGGTTGTGGACAGCCACCGACAGAACCCGCTTGGCATGCTCCTGCCCGATCACGTAATCGTCCAAGACGCCGCAGATCTCGCGCGGGGTCGGCACGCCGTCGCCGGACTTCAGCCCGCTGGTCTTGGTCTCCTCGCGAATGATATCCATGCACAGCTCGACGCATTCGTCGCAGATGAACACGGTCGGTCCCGCGATCAGCTTGCGGACCTCGTGCTGGCTCTTGCCGCAAAAGCTGCAGTAGAGCGTGTTCTTGCTGTCGCTGCCGGACTGGTTCGCCATCGTCCATTTCCTTGACTGCCGCCACACGGGTGTTGCGTGGCGGGCGGCTGCGGGTCCGTTGCCCCGCGCACCGCCTTTTCGGATATCCCGCGCCGGATCGGCCGGCGCAGGTCGTTCACGTCATGTTACGGGCGTGCCGGTCCCGTCACAATCCCCAACGCGGCTATTTCTTCTCGGGGACGGCCTTGCCACGCGGCGCCAGCACCTCGTCGATCAGGCCCCAGTCCTTCGCCTCGTCGGGCGACATGAAGCGGTCGCGCTCCAGCGCCTGCTCGACCTCGTCCAGGGTCCGGCCGGTATGGGTGACGTAGATCTCGTTCAGGCGCCGCTTCAGCTTTTCGGTCTCGCGGGCGTGGATCAGGATGTCGGTCGCCTGACCCTGATAGCCGCCGGAGGGCTGGTGGACCATCACCCGGCTGTTGGGCAGCGAATAGCGCAGCCCCGGCTCGCCCGCGGCCAGCAGCAACGAGCCCATCGACGCGGCCTGGCCGACCACCAGCGTGGACACGCGCGGCTTGATGTACTGCATCGTGTCATAGATCGACAGGCCCGAGGTCACGACGCCGCCGGGGCTGTTGATATACATGCTGATGTCTTTGGACGGGTTCTCCGCCTCCAGGAACAGCAGCTGCGCGCAGATCAGCGTGGACATGCCGTCATGGACGGGCCCCGAGACGAAGATGATCCGTTCCTTGAGCAGCCGCGAGAAGATGTCATAGGCCCGCTCCCCGCGCGAGGTCTGTTCGACCACCATGGGAACGAGGGTGTTCATGTAGAATTCTGCCGGATCGCTCATCGTCTGTCCTTGCCTTTACGTCCCTGTCCCCGCGATTCGTCCGGGCCTGAACCCCTGTCTTAGCCGCGATAGGTTGACAGAGTCTTAGTAACGGGCAAGGACAGCCGCAAGGGATGGAACGCAAATCGCCCGGCCGTCCGGGCAGGAGGCAGCGATGAAGCTGATCGTGGGGCTGGGCAATCCCGGCGCGAAATATGCGGCGAACCGCCACAACATCGGCTTCATGGCGCTGGACCGCATCGCCTCCGATCACGACCTGTCGCCCTGGCGCGCGCGCTTTCAGGGGCTGGCGGCGGAGGGCAGGCTGGGCGACATGCGGGTCACGCTGCTCAAGCCGCAGACCTTCATGAACCTGTCCGGGCAGTCCGTTGGCGAGGCGATGCGCTATCTGAAGCTGACGCCCGCGGATGTCATCGTCCTGCATGACGAGTTGGACCTGGCCCCTGGCAAGGCGCGGGTCAAGCAGGGCGGCGGCCATGCGGGCCATAACGGCCTGCGCTCGATCCACCAACATATCGGGGCCGAGTACGGCCGCGTCAGGCTGGGCATCGGGCATCCGGGTCACAAGGACCGCGTCGCGCCCTATGTGCTGTCGGATTTCGCCAAGGCGGAGGAGGCGTGGCTGGACGACCTGATGCGCGGCATCTCGGACGGGGCGGCGGCGCTGGCGGCGGGCGACGCGGGACGCTTCCAGAACGCGGTCGCGAACCGCACCGCCCCCGCGCGCAACAGCGGCACCGAGCCCCCTGCCCCAAAGCCCGCCGCCAAGCCGCAGCCCGAGCCCGCCCCGCAGCCCACGACCCTGTCCGACCGCCTGCGCGCCCTGGGCGAGCGGTTCAAGTGAGCGTCGATCAGGCCTTCGCCCATCAGGCGGGGGCCTGCGCGGCGCTCGGCTCGCCGCTGACGGCAGCGCTGTGCCGGACGCTGCCGCACGTGCTGACCGATGGCCCGGTCGCCGCGCGCGTGCGGAACTGGCCGGGCGATCCGTCCACGGCGGCGGATTCCCTGGCGCTGCGGCTCTGCGGGGCGCTGCATGCGCTGGTGCTGACGGGGGCCGATGCGCCGCTGGCGGCGGCCTATACGGCGGGCGCGGTGCCGGCGGACCTGCTGGCGCGGGTGCTGGACGATCACGCGGACCGCATCCTGTCCTGGCTGGACAGCCCCCCGCAGACCAATGAGGTCGCCCGCGCAGCGGCCCTGATCGGGGCGGCACGCCTTCTGGCAACGCTGTCGCCCCTGCCGCTGCGCCTGCTGGAGCTGGGCGCGTCGGCGGGGCTGAACCTGAATTTCGATCGCTATCACCTGGGCGCAAACGGTGCGGGCGTCGTGCTGACGCCGGACTGGCGCGGCACCATGCCGCAAGGCGCGATCACGGTCGCCAGCCGGCGCGGCGTGGACCTGAACCCGCTGGACCCCGAACGCGACGGGCAGAGGCTGATGGCCTATTGCTGGGCCGACCAGCAGGAGCGCCTGACGCGGCTGCGCGCGGCGCTGGACCTGGCGCGGCGCGACCCGCCGCCGGTGGACCGGGACGATGCCGGGGCGTGGCTGGCCGCGCAGCTGGCCGATCCGGCCGCCGGGCGGCTGACGCTGGTCTATCACACCGTCGCCGCACAGTATTTTCCGCCCGAAACCCGGCAGGCCTGTCACGATGCGCTGGAGCGGGCGGGCCGGGCCGCGACCGCCGCGGCAGCGGTGGCGCATCTGCGCATGGAGGCCGATGGCGGCGAGGGCGCGGCGCTGGACCTGACGCTGTGGGACGGGACGCGGCGCGACTGGTCCCTGGGGCGCGCCGATTTCCACGGGCGCTGGATCGACTGGCGGCCGACGCTCTTCGATCTTTCCCCCGCGCCCGACCCGGCATAGGCTGGCCGCAAAGGAGACCCTATGGAGCCTTCGATCAACGTTCTGGGCGGCGCGCTTCAGCCCTGCTCGACCGCGCCGGTGACCGGCTTCTTCCGCAACGGCTGCTGCGACACCGGGCCCGAGGATCGCGGCAGCCACACGGTCTGCGTCGTGCTGACGGACGAATTCTTGGCCATGTCACGCTATCTGGGCAACGACCTGACGACGCCCCGCCCCGAATGGGGCTTTCCGGGGCTGAAGGCGGGAGACCGCTGGTGCCTCTGCGCCAGCCGCTTCCTGCAGGCCGCGCAGGAATTCGCGGCCCCGAAGGTGGTGCTGGACGCGACCCATCGGCGCGCGCTGGACATCGTGCCGCTGGACCTCCTGCGCCGTCACGCGGTGGACGCGGCGGACTGAAGGCCCGCCGCGACGCCGATCTCAGGTCTGGATGTCGAAGCCCAGATGCTTGGCGACGGTGAAGATGTCCTTGTCGCCGCGCCCGCACATGTTCATCACGATGATGTGGTCGGCGGGCAGGTCCGGCGCGATCTTGATGACATGGGCCAATGCGTGGCTGGGCTCCAGCGCGGGAATGATCCCCTCCTGCGCGCAGCACAGCTGGAAGGCGGCCAGGGCCTCGTCATCGGTGATGCTGACATATTCCGCGCGGCCGATGTCCTTCAGCCAGGCATGCTCCGGCCCGATGCCCGGATAGTCCAGTCCCGCGCTGATCGAATGCCCTTCCAGGATCTGGCCGTCATCGTCCTGCAGCAGATAGGTGCGGTTGCCGTGCAGCACGCCCGCGCGCCCGCCCGACAGGCTGGCGCAATGCTGCATGCGGTCGTCCACGCCCTTGCCGCCGGCCTCGACGCCGATGATGCGGACCTCCTTGTCGTTCAGGAACGGATAGAAGAGGCCCATCGCGTTCGACCCGCCACCGATGGCCGCGACGATCGTGTCGGGCAGGCGCCCCTCGCGCGGCATGATCTGCTCGCGCACCTCCTTGCCGATGATCGACTGGAAGTCGCGCACCATGGCCGGATAGGGATGCGGCCCCGCGACCGTGCCGATGCAGTAGAAGGTGTCGCGGACGTTGGTGACCCAATCGCGCAGCGCATCGTTCATCGCGTCCTTCAGCGTGCCGCGACCGCTGGTCACGGGCACGACCTCGGCGCCCAGCAGGCGCATGCGGAAGACGTTGGGCGCCTGCCGCTCGACATCATGCGCCCCCATGTAGACCACGCATTTCAGGCCGAAGCGCGCGCAGACGGTGGCGGTCGCCACGCCGTGCTGGCCCGCGCCGGTCTCGGCGATGATGCGGGTCTTGCCCATGCGGATCGCCAGCAGGATCTGGCCCAGCACGTTGTTGATCTTGTGCGCGCCGGTGTGGTTCAGCTCGTCGCGCTTCATGTAGATCTTGGCGCCGCCCAGATGCTGGGTCATGCGCTCCGCGAAATAGAGCGGGCTGGGACGGCCTACGTAATGCGTCCACAGATCGTTCATCTGGTCCCAGAAGGCCGGATCGGTCTTGGCGCGTTCGTATTCCGCCTCCAGGTCCAGGATCAGCGGCATCAGCGTCTCGGAGACGAAGCGGCCGCCATAGATGCCGAAACGGCCCTGATCGTCGGGCCCGGAGGTGAAGCTGTTCAACAGGTCGTCGGCCATGGGATGCGCCTTTGGGTCAGGGTGGGGTTGCGGGCAGAACCCGGTCGGCCCCCGTTCTAGACCCGTTCCGCGGCGGATTGAAGCCCGTGCGTCGGCCCGCGGTCGAGAACGCCCGTCTCCGCGCCTCGCACGGTGCGGCATGATTGTTCCCTGCCGCAGCCCAACAAGAGAATGGAGGCCGGGGCCAAAACACGACAATCTAGGTCATGTTTTATGGCGCTGATGCCGCCGCTCAATGACGGAGATTCCCATGCGTTCCTCAACGGCCATTCTGGCGACCCTGCTGGCGATGGGGGCCGGCGCGGCGATGGCCCAGGACCTGACCATCGGCGTCGTGCCCGGCGCCTATGCCGATGCCGCCAACACCGCCGCGACCGAGGCCGCCCGACAGGGCCTGACCGTCGAGGTGGTCGAGTTCAGCGACTGGACCACGCCCAACATCGCGCTGGATGCGGGCGACATCGACGTGAACTTCTTCCAGCACCGCCCCTTCATGGAGAACACCGAGGCCGAGCGCGGCTTCGACTTCGAGCTGGTCGCGCCGGGCATCCTTCAGAACATCGGCCTGTTCTCGTTGCGCCACGACAGCTTCGACGCCATCCCCCAAGGCGGCACGGTGGCCATCGCCAACGACCCGGTGAACCAGGGCCGCGGCCTGCTGCTGCTGGAGCGTGCGGGCCTGATCACGCTGCGCGAGGGCGTGGGCTTTCTGGGCACGGTCGACGACATCGTCGACAATCCCAAGGATCTGCAGTTCTCGGAGGTGGAGGGGCCGCAGCTGGCGCGGGTGACGGGGGACGTGGACCTGGCGCAGGGCTATCCGCATTTCATCGTGGCCGCCGGGACCTTCGATCCGACCAGCGGGCTGATCTATTCCGGCATCGAGGATCTGCAGTTCAACGTGGGCTTCGTCACCCGCGCCGACCGGGCGGACGATCCGGACGTCGCCCGCTTCATCGAGATCTTCCAGAACTCGGACGCGGTGAAGCGGCAGATCCACGAATCCTTCGCCGAAAGCGACCAGCTCTATCTGCTGGCCTGGGAGCAGGAGCCGGCATCGTGATGCGCGCGACCCTTCTGTCCACGGCCCTGGGCCTGTTGGCCGGTCCCGCGCCGGCGCAGGACCTGACCATCGGCACCGTACCGGGCGCCTTCGGGGATTCCGCCGCGGTCGCCGCAGTGGAGGCGGCCCGCGAGGGGCTGGAGGTGCGGCTGGTCGAGTTCAGCGACTGGACCACGCCCAATGTCGCGCTGGGTGCGGGCGACATCGACGCCAACTTCTTCCAGAACCCCGTCTTCATGGCCAATGCCGAAGCCGAGGGGGGCTGGGATTTCGAGTTCGTCTATCCCGGCATCCTGGGCAATATCGGCCTCTATTCGCTGCGCCATGACAGCTTCGACCAGATCCCCGAGGGCGGCACCGTCGCCGTGGCCAGCGATCCGGTCAACCAGGGGCGCGGCCTGCTGCTGCTGCAGCGCGCCGGGCTGATCACGCTGCGCGAGGGCGTGGGCTATCTGGGCACGCTGGACGACATCACCGACAATCCGCGCGACCTGCAGTTCACCGAGGTCGAGGGGCCGCAGCTGGTGCGGATCACGGGCGATGTCGACCTGGCGCAGGGCTATCCCTATTTCATCGTCGCGGCGGGCGCCTTCGATCCGGCCAGCGGGCTGATCTATACCGGCCCCGAGGACCTTCAGTTCAACGTGGGCTTCGTCACGCGCGCCGACCGCGCCGACAATCCGCAGCTGAAGCGCTTCGTCGAGATCTTCCAGTCATCGCAGGCGGTGCGCGACCAGATCCACCGCTCCTATGGCGAAAGCGACGACCTCTATATCCTGGCATGGGAGCATCTATGACCCGCGCTCTGACCGTCAGCGAATTGCGCGCCTCGGGCCATGTCGCGGCCCTGCCCGATGCGGCGCGCGCCCATCCCGTCGCGGGCAGCGTCCGGTTCGAGGGCCTGGGCAAGACCTACCGCTCGGGCGGGGGCGATGTCCGGGCGCTGGACGGGATCGACCTGGACATCCGCCCCGGAGAGGTCTTCGGCATCATCGGGCGCTCGGGCGCGGGCAAGTCCAGCCTGATCCGCACCATCAACCGGCTGGAGCGTCCGACGACCGGCCGGGTGCTGGTCGATGGCCGCGACATCGGCGATCTGTCCGAATCCGGGCTGGTCGCGCTGCGCCGCCGCATCGGGATGATCTTTCAGCATTTCAACCTGCTGGCCGCCAAGACGGTGCGCGAGAACGTGGCCCTGCCCCTGCGCGTGGCGGGCGTCCCGCGCGCCGAGATCGCGGCCCGCGTGGCCGAGGCGCTGGACCTGGTGGGCCTGGCGGACAAGGGCGACACCTATCCCTCGCGCCTGTCGGGCGGGCAGAAGCAGCGCGTGGGCATCGCCCGCGCGCTGGTCAGCCGCCCCGAGATCCTGCTCTGCGACGAGGCGACCAGCGCGCTGGACCCCGAGACGACGCTGTCGATCCTGACGCTCCTGCGCGACATCAACGCGCGGCTTGGCCTGACCATCGTGCTGATCACCCACGAGATGGCCGTGATCCGCGAGATCTGCGACCGGGTGCTGGTGCTGGAGGCGGGCCGCATCGCCGAGACCGGCCCCGTCTGGCAGGTCTTCGGCGCGCCGCGCCACCCGGCGACGCAGGCGCTGCTGGCGCCGCTGCTGAAGAACCTGCCCGGCGATCTGGCCGCGCGGCTGCGCGCCGACCCGCGCGGCCCGCGCGACGAGGTCATCCTGGAGCTGCGCTACGCGGGCGTCACCCGGCCCGATCTGGGCGCGCTGTCGCAGGCGCTCGGTCCGCGCGGCCGGCTGCTGACGGCCGACATCGACAGCATCCAGGGCCGTCAGGTCGGGCGGGTGCTGGTCGCGGCGCCCGCGGATGCGGATCTGGCGCCGCTTGTCCATCTTGGCGATCACGGAAAGGTTCTGGGCCATGTTGACCCCGCAGATGATTGACCGCCTGTGGCAGGCGTTCCAGGACACGGCGCTGATGGTGGGCGTCTCCGCGGGCATCGCGGTGCTGGCGGGCATTCCGCTGGCGGTGTTCCTGGTCACCTCCGGGCCGCAGGGCATCTTTCCCGCGCCGCGCCTGAACCGGATCGTGGGCACCATCGTGAACGGCTTTCGCGCGGTGCCCTTCATCGTGCTGCTGGTGGCCCTGATCCCGCTGACGCGGCTGCTGGCGGGAACCACCATCGGGGTCTGGGCGGCCATCGTGCCGCTGTCCATCTCGGCCACGCCCTTCTTCGCGCGCATCGCCGAGGTCTCGCTGCGCGAGGTCGATCCCGGCCTGGTCGAGGCCGCGCAATCCATCGGCTGCCGCCGCTGGCACATCGTGCGCCACGTCCTGCTGCCCGAGGCGCTGCCCGGCATCGTCGGCGGCTTCACCATCACGGTCGTGTCGATGATCGGCGCCTCGGCCATGGCGGGGGCGGTGGGCGCGGGGGGCCTGGGGGACGTCGCGATCCGCTACGGCTATCAGCGGTTCGACACGACGGTGATGCTGGCGGTGATCGCCATCCTGATCCTGCTGGTCTCGGCCGTGCAGATCGCGGGCGATGTCACGGTGCGCCGCCTGAAGGCGCGCTGAGGCTGGACGCGCCCCCGCGCCCGGCCTAAGCACGGCGGCGACAGCGGAGGCGGCCCATGTCCGACACCATCACGATGGCCCTGGGGTTCCTGGTCGTCGCCGTGCTTTATGCGGCGGTGGGCCAGGCCGGGGCCTCGGGCTATCTGGCGCTCATGGCGCTGACAGGCAGCGCGGCCGGGACCATGAAGGTGACGGCGCTGGCGCTGAACACGGCGGTCGCGGGCATCGGGTCATGGGTCTTTCTGCGCGCGGGCCGCCTGTCCTGCCGCAGCATCTGGCCCTTCGCGGCGCTCGGCTTTCCGTTCTCGATGCTGGGCGGCGCGATCCACCTGCCGGCGGAGGTCTATTTCCCCGTCGTGGGCGGGGTTCTGATCCTGTCAGCCCTGCAGATGGCGCGCCGGGCCCTGGGCCGCGCGGACCCCCGCACCCCGCCGCGCCATCCGCCCTTTCCGGCGGCGCTGCTGACCGGGGCGGGGATCGGGCTGGTCTCGGGGATGACGGGCACGGGGGGCGGCGTGTTCCTGGCCCCGGTGATCCTGATGATGGGATGGGCCAGCGCGCGCGACACGGCCTCCATCACCGCGGTCTACAACTTGGTCAATTCGGCGGCCGCACTGCTGGGCGCGTGGGCGATGTGGGACCGGCTGCCCGCCGCCATGCCGGCCTGGCTGGCGGCGGTGGTGCTGGGCGGCACGCTTGGCGCGGCCATCGGCGCGCGCCACCTGCCGGAACGCGCGCTGCGCCTGCTGCTGGCGCTGCTGCTGTTCGTCAGCGGGCTGCGGATGCTGGTCTGATCACTCGGCCGCCTGCGCGACGCCGCCGGGGCGGAAGGCCGCGACCGCGTGATCGGCGGGCAGGCGGTCCCCCTGCCCCGTCAGCTTGTTGCGCCAGCTGCCCGGCGCGTATTCCGTCTTGTAGCTGCCGCGGCTCTGCAGTTCGGGCACGACCAGCCGGGCGAAATCCTCATAGGTGCCGGGCGAGGCCAGCCGCGTCAGGTTGAACCCGTCCACGCCCGCCTCCCGCACCCAGGATTCCAGCTCCTCCGCGACCTGACCCGGCGTGCCCACCGCCAGCGGATAGCGCCCGCCAAGCGCCAGCTGCGCCAGCAGGTCGCGCTTGGTCCAGCCGCGGCTCTGCGCCAGGGCGGTGGCCGACTGGATCGCGTTGGTCGGACCGTAGGGGATCACGTCATCCAGCCCATAGGGCGCAAAGTCGATGCCGGTCGAGGCCGAGAAATGCGCCAGCCCCGCCTCGGCGCTGGCATGGCGGCGATGCTCGGCCAGCTTGTCCTGGGCGCCCGATGCGCTGTCATCGGTGATGACGTTCACGCCGATCAGCACCTTGACCGCATGGGGGTCGCGCCCCGCATCCGCCACCGCCTGGCGCAGCGCCGTCACGGCCTTCCGCGCCGCCGCCTTGTCGGGGGCCGAGATGAAGACGCATTCCGCGTGCCGCGCCGCAAAGCGCAGGCCCCGCCCCGAGCTGCCGGCCTGCAGCAGGACCGGCGTGCGCTGCGGCGAGGGTTCGGACAGATGCGGCCCCTCGACCTTGTAGAACGGGCCGTCATGGCGGATCGTGCGGACCCGCGCCGGGTCGGCATAGACGCGCGCGGCCCGGTCGCGGATCACCGCATCGTCGTCCCAGGACCCCTCCCACAGCTTGTAGAGCACATCCAGATAGTCGTCCGCCTGATCGTATCGCAGATCGTGATTGGTCTGCCCCGCCTGCCCCAGGGCCCGCGCCGCGCTGTCCAGATAGCCGGTGACGATGTTCCAGCCGATCCGCCCTTCGGTCAGGTGGTCCAGCGTCGACATGCGCCGGGCAAAGGTATAGGGCGCCTCCTGGTTCACGTTCACGGTGACGCCGAAGCCCAGATGCGTCGTGACCGCCGCCATGGCGGAGATCAGCATCATCGGGTCGTTCACCGGCAGCTGCACGGATTCGCGCAGGGTCACGTCCAGCCCGTTCCCATAGACGTCATAGGTGCCGATGATGTCGGCCAGGAACAGCCCGTCGAACAGCCCCGCCTCCAGCGTGCGGGCCAGGTCGGTCCAGTGCGACAGCCGGGTATAGTCCGACGACCGGTCGCGCGGATGGGTCCATTGCCCGTGGTTGATATGGCCCACGCAGTTCATGTTGAAGGCGTTGACGATGATGTGGCGGCCGAGCGGAGTGGTCATTCAGATGGCTCCGTGTCGGGGCGGGTTGACGCCGTTCAGGCGGTGGTTGCCGATGGCGTGATACTTCCAGCGCACCGGATCGTGCAGCGTGTGGACGCGGACATTGCGCCAGTAGCGGTCCAGATTGTCCGCCCCCGACGTGGCCGAGGTTCCCGTCAGCTCGAAGAGCCTGTTCGCCGCCAGAAGCCCCGCCGTGGTGGTTAGCGCGCGCGCCGCGGCCACCGCCAGCGAGGCGTCGGCCACGGTGCGTTCGGTCGGATCGGCCTGCGCCGCATCCAGTGCGCGCCCCGCACGCTCCGACAGCGCCTCGGCCGCGCGCAGGCGGACCGAGACCTCGCCCACGCCCGCGATGGTCAGCGGGTCCTGATCGGCGCGCTGCACCCCCGCGTCGATCCAGGGGCGCGCGCGGTCGCGGATGAAGGCCGTCATCTGCGCGAAGGCCCCCTGCCCGATCCCCAGGTCGATGGCCGCATGCATGATCTGGGCATGCGGGCCGATGGGTGTGGCGCGGTCAAAGCTGTCCTGGAACGGCACCACCCATTCGGGACGGATCGCCACATCGTCGAAGGTGACCGAGCCGGAGCCGGTCACGCGCTGCCCGAAGCCGTCCCAATCATCGGTGACGCGGACGCCGGGCGCGTCGCGCGGCACGAAGACCATCTGCTGGCGGTCGTCGTCATCCACCGACAGGGTCGGGATCCAATGGGCATAGATCGCCCCGGTGCAATAGAACTTGGCCCCGTTCAGCCGCAGCCCGTCCGCGCGGCTCAGCCGGGTGCGGCGCTTGAAGTCCTTCGCGCCGATCTCGGCCACGGCATTGCCGAAGCGGTGGCCGGTCAGGGCGAGGCGGTGGAAGAACCGCCGCTGATCCGGGCTGCCGCCGCTGCGCACGATCTGCAGCGCGTAGAAATGGTTCTGCGGGATCTGCGCCAGCGACCCGTCCGCGGCCGCGATGATCGCGATGACCCGCGCCAGGGTGACGGCGGAGACGTCCGCCCCGCCATCCTCGCGCGGGACGGTGATCCCCCAGAGGCCCGAGGCGGAATAGCGGCGCAGCTCCTCCCACGGCAGGATGCGATCCCGGTCCCGGTCAGAGGCGCCGGGGGCGAATTCGGCGGCCAGGCGCTGCGCGACGGCGATGGCCTCGGCATCATCGGCGATGACATGGGGCAGATCGGGCGGCGGGGCGATGTCGGTCATGGCTCAGTTCCACTGATGGCGGGCGGGGGCGGCCCCGTTCAGGTGCCAGTTGCCCAGCAGGTGATGCTTCCACCGCACCGGGTCGTGCAGCGTGTGGACGCGCGCGTTGCGCCAGTGCCGCCCCAGATTGGGCCCGGCCCGGACGGACGACGTGCCCGCCAGCTCGAACAGCTTCTCGGTCGCGGCCAGGGCGATCTCGGTGGTCAGGATCTTGGCCTCGGCCACGGCGACCGAGGCGCGGGCGCTGTCCTCGGCCGTGACCGGCGCGGCGGCCAGGGCGTCCACCAGCGACGCGGCCTGGTGCAGCACCTCGCGCGCGGCCCAGAGGTCGATCTGCAGCCGCCCGACATCCGCGATGATGTAGGGGTCGTCCTGCGCGCGGGTGACGCCGCTGTCGACCCAGGGGCGCGATTTGTCGCGGACGTAGGTCACCGCCTCGTCCAGCGCGGCGATGGCGATGCCGCTGTCGATGGCGGCCTGGATCAGCTGCGATGTCGGTCCCGACAGGCCCGGCACGTCGGCGCGCTGCCATACCGGGATGATCTGGTCGTCGCCCACGGGCACGTCTTCGAAGATCACCGTGCCCGACGCGGTTGTCCGCTGGCCGAAGCTGTCCCAGTCATCGACCACCGTCACCCCCGGCGCGTCGCGGTGCACCCAGACCTGGACCGGGCGGCCCTGGTCGTCATTGGCCCGCGTGGGAATCCAGTGGGCAAAGATCGCCCCGGTCGAATAGAACCGCCGCCCCGTCAGGCGCAGCCCCTCCGCGGTGCGGTGCAGGCCTGTGCGGTTGTGGGTGATGATCCGGCGGCCCTTCTCGGGGCCGGCATTGCCGATGCGCTGCCCGGCCAAAACGTCGCCGAACCAGCGGCGCTTCTGTTCGGGGCTGCCCGCCTCGGCCAGAAGCTGAATCACCCCGAAGTGGTTCTGCGGGACCTGACCGGTGGAGCTGTCGGCGGCGCAGAGGATCTCGAACACCTCGACCAGCGTGCGCCGCCCCAGGCCCGGCCCCCCATAGACGCGCGGCACCGTGATCGCGCCCAGGCCGCTGTCGCTGAAGGCCGCCATCTCGGCATAAGGCAGGATGCGCTCCGCGTCGCGCGCGGCGGCCCTGGGCGCCCAGTCCGCGGCCAGCCGCCGGGCGGCGGTGATCGCGTCCTCATGCGTGGTGATGGCGGCCGCCCTGGGCGGGGTCTTGTCGTGATGGGTCATGGCGTCCTCTCAGGCCGTGGCCGGGATGGGAAGGGTGCGGTCCAGCACGCCCATGACCTCGCGGCGCAGCGCCTCGAAGGCGGGGGCGGTGCGGTCGCGCGGGCGCGGCAGGCCGACTGCGATGTCGGCCTCGATCCGGCCGGGGTCAGGGCGCATCACGACCACCCGGTCGGCCAGCAGCAGCGCCTCGTCCACGTCATGGGTGACGATGACCAGCGTCGGGCGCGGATCGACCGAGGCCCAGACCTGCAGCAGGTGCCGCTGCAGGTCCAGCCGCGTGAAGGCGTCCAGCGCCGAGAAGGGCTCGTCCAGCAGCAGCACCTCGGGGCGGGTCACCAGCGCGCGGGCAATGGCCACCCGCTGCGCCTGCCCGCCCGACAGCTGGCGCGGCCAGACGCCCGCCTTGTCGGCCAGACCCACGCGGGCCAGCACCTCCGCCGCCCGCCGCGCGCGATCCGCGCCGCCGGACAGGCCGAAGCCCACGTTCTGCGCCACCGTCAGCCAGGGAAACAGGCGCGGCTCCTGAAAGACGATGCCGATCCCGGGATGCGGCCCGGTCACCGTCGCGCCGTCGATGGCGACCTGGCCCTGGCTGGGCTTGTCCAGCCCGGCCACGATCCGCAGCAGGGTGGACTTGCCGCAGCCCGAACCGCCGACGATGGCGACGACCTCGCCCTCGGCCACGCTCAGGTCGATCCCCTGCAGGGCGCGGGTGCCGCCCGGATAGGTCTTGGACAGATGTCGGATGGCAAGCATGGCCTACTCCTCCCGGCGGGCGGTTGCGAAACTGTCCTGCCAGCGCAGAAAGGGCGTGGCGGCCACGGCCAGCAGCGTGTCGGTGGCCTTGCCCAGCACCGCGAAGGCGATGATGGCGGCCACGATCTGGGCGGGCTTGCCCAACTGCTGGCCGTCGATCAGCAGATAGCCCAGCCCCGCCGAGGCCCCCATGAACTCGGCCGCGACGACGAACATCCAGCCCAGGCCCAGCCCGGCGCGCAGCGCGGTCACATAGGCGGGCAGGATCGCGGGCAGCAGGATGCGCCGCACCATGGCGGACCCCGACAGGCGAAAGACGCGCCCGACCTCGACGATCTTGCGGTCCACGCCGCGGATGGCCTCCATCACGCCCAGATAGACGGGAAAGAACACGCCGACCGCGATCAGCGCGATCTTGGGCGCCTCGAAGATGCCGAACCACAGGATGAACAGCGGCACCCACGCGATGGACGGGATCGCGCGCAGCGCCTGCAGCGTCGGGTCCAGAAGACGCGACAGCAGCCGCGAATAGCCGGTGACCGCGCCCAGGGCGGTCCCCGCCGCGACCCCCGCCGCAAAGCCCAGGGCCACCCGGATCAGCGTGGCCTGGGCGTGATGCGCCAGATCGCCGCGCAGCCACAGATCGGACAGCGTGGCCCAGATGACCGAGGGCGGCGGCAGCAGCCGCCCGCTGTTCCATCCAAGCGCCACCACCGCCTCCCAGGCCAGCGCCAGGCCCAGGGGCAACAGCACGCCCAGAAGCGGTCTCAGCGTCACCACCGGGGCGCGCGCAGGCCGCGAGGCGTCGGTCAGGGTCTCGACCATCGGGCTCTCCTTCGCGGGTGTCAGGACGATGCGGGCAGGCGGTCGTCGATCAGCGAGTCGACGGTGCCCGCCACGTCCACGGCGGCGTCGATCACGCCCGCGCCCTGCAGCGCCAGGCCCGCGGCCAAGATCGTGTCGCGCTGCGCCTGGACCAACCGGGGCTGGGTCAGGTCGGTGCGCTGGTCCAGCTGGATGGCGATGACCTCGGGGGACAGGCCGGTCGCGGCGACGGTGACCGCCTTCAGGTCGTCGGGGTTGTCCAGCGCGTGCCGGCGCGCGCGCTCATAGACGGCCAGCACGCGAGCCACGACCTCGGGCCGTTCGGCCAAGAAGGCGTCGCGGGTGTTCAGGATGCCATAGGTGTTGGCCGCGGGATTGCGGAAGAACAGCTGCGCACCGTCCTCGATCTCGGCTGCGGCCATCATCGGGTCCAGCCCCGCCCAGGCATCGACATCGCCCCGGATCAGGGCCGTCTTGCCATCGGCATGCTGCAGCAGGACGGCGGTGATGTCGCGCTCGGACAGGCCCTGATCGGCCAGCGCGCGCAGCAGGAAGATATGCGCATCGGTCCCGCGCGTCACCGCCACGCTGCGCCCGGCCAGGTCGGTCACGCCGGTGATGCCGGTATCGGCCCGCGTCACCAGCGCCGTCCATTCCGGCCTGGAATAGCTGTAGATCGACGTGACCGGGTTGCCGTTGATCCGGGCGACCAGCGCCGCCGATCCGGCGGTCGAGCCGAAGTCGATCGCGCCGGCGTTCAGGAATTCCAGCGCCTTGTTCGAGCCTGCCGACTGGACCCAAGTGATCGCGGTGCCGTCGGCGGCGAACTCCTCCTCCAGCCAGCCCTTGTCCCTGAGCAGCATCGACACCGGGTTGTAGGTCGCCCAATCAATCCGCAGCTCGCGCAGCTCCTGCGCGCGCAGCAGGGACGGTGCCGCCAGCGTCGCCGCACCGGCGGCGGCGGCGGTCCGAAGAAGGTCGCGTCTGTTCATCTGAGCCATCGTCATCACCCGGGATCAATTTATGTCGATAAAGGTGATCGTGTTTTCGCGATGATGCAATCCGCCCGCCATTCTCATTTCACCCGCCCCCGGAGATGCCCGATCTCTGCGGCACCCCGCGTGGGAGAATGTCGTTCTCCGCCCGATCCGGGGGCCGGGCGCGCCCCGGCTTGGCGGGAGAAAATCCATGCTGCCGGGACGTGTGCCGACGATCATCGGCTTCTCTGCCGCCCGCGCGCTTTGGAATGGGCAATGTGCCCGGCCGGGGCCTAGGATACACGACAAAGGAAATCGTCTTTAGGAGACCGCCATGCCCTCCCCCAGATTCGCAGCCTTTGCCGGGTCCTGGAGCCAGCCCTCGAAAACCCGTGCGCTGGTCACGCAGGCGGCCGACGCGGCCGTCGCCCGGTTCGGCGGCACGGCCGAGGTCTTCGACATCGCCGATCTGGGTGCGGATTTCGGCCTGGCCACCGTGCCCGGCCACGCGCCGGCGCTGGACCGCCACCTCCGCGCCTTCACCCAGGCCGATGCGGTCATCGTCGCAAGCCCCGTCTACAAGGGCAGCTACACCGGTCTCTTCAAGCATTTCATCGACCTGATCGCGCCCGAGGCCCTGGCCGGCAAGCCCGTGCTTCTGGCCGCCACCGGCGGCGGGCACCGCCACGCCCTGATCATCGAGCATCAGCTGCGCCCGCTTTTCGGCTTCTTCGAGGCGCATGTGCTGGGGACCGGCATCTACGCCTCCTCCGGCGACTTTGCTGACGGGCGGCTGGTCGATGCGGAGGTGCTGGCCCGACTTGATCGCGGCGTCGCCCAGTTCGGCGCCTATCTGCCCACCGCCAAAGCCGCCTGAGGTCGCCCATGTCCAGCCCCGACATCTTTTGGTTCCTGCCCACCTCGGGCGACACGCGCTATCTGGGCACGTCCGATTTCGGCCGCGCGCCCAGCACCGCCTATCTGCGCGAGATCGCGCAGACCGCCGACCGCTTGGGCTATGACGGAATGCTGATCCCGACCGGGGCCAGCTGCCTCGACCCCTGGATCGCCGCCGCGGTCCTGGCGCCGGTGACGCAGCGGCTGAAGCTGCTGGTGGCGCTGCGCACGTCGGTCACCGGCCCCACGGTCGCCGCGCGCCAGGCGGCCGCGCTGGACGAGGCGCTTGGCGGGCGGCTGCTGCTCAATGTCGTGCCGGGCGGCGATCCGCGAGAGCTGGCCGCCGACGGGGCCTTCTTCGACCATGACGGCCGCTATGAGAACGCGCATGAGTTCCTGACCGTCTGGAAGCGCCTGATGGCGGGCGAGACCGTCGATCACCACGGCAGGCATGTCCGGGTGGAGGGGGCGCGCAACTTCCATCCCGGCCCGCAGCAGCCCCATCCGCCGCTCTATTTCGGCGGCTCCTCTCCCGCGGCGCATGCGCTGGCAGGCGAGCATGTCGACGTCTACCTGACCTGGGGCGAACTCCCCGCCGCCGTCGCCGCCAAGATCGCCGATGTGCGCGCCAAGGCGGCGGCCCATGGGCGCACGGTCCGCTTCGGCATCCGCCTGCACGCCATCGTCCGCGAAACCGAGGCCGAGGCCTGGGCCGCCGCCGAACGCCTGATCAGCCGCCTGACCGATGACGACATCGCCCGCGCGCAGGCCAATTACGCGCAGATGGATTCGGTGGGCCAAGGCCGCATGGCCGCGCTGCATGGCGGGCGTCGCGACCGGCTGGAGGTCGCGCCGAACCTCTGGGCCGGGGTGGGCCTGGTGCGCGGCGGCGCGGGCACAGCACTGGTCGGCGACCCCGAGACGGTCGCGGCGCGGATGCGCGAATATCAGGACCTGGGCATCGAGAGCTTCGTGATGTCGGGCTATCCCCACCTGGAGGAGGCGATCCGCTTTGCCGAGCTGGTCTTCCCGCTGATCGGCAAGGATGCCGTGACGCTGCGCGGCGTCGCCCAGACCGGGGGCGCCTTCGACGTGCGCGCCCGTGCCGCCAACTGAAGGACCGACCATGACCCGACCCATCATCGACATGCGCTGCCGCCCGGCCTATCTGCATGACTTCTTCGGCAGGACGCCGGGCACGCCCGACTTCGACGTGGTCCGCTGGCTGAACCGCCGCGTCGGCACGCGCGGCGACGACCGGCATTTCACCCGATCCGCCACGCCCGACGGTTTCCTGGCCGAGATCGCGGATGCCGGCCTGACCCGCGCCGTGGTCGTGGGCCGCCACACGCCGACCCAGCACCTGCCCAATGACGACATCGCGGGCATCGTGGCGCTGGACCCCGCGCGGCTGACCGGCATCGGCGCCGTCGATCCCGTCGTGCAGGGCGAGGCCGCCGCCTTGGCCGAGGCCGAACGCGCCATCCGCACGCTCGGCCTGCGCGGCATCGACGTGGAGCCGGGCTTCGGCAGCCCGCCGCGCCATCCCGACGACCGCGCCTATTTCCCGGTCTATGATCTGGCGCAGGCGCTGGACGTGCCGATCTTCCTGATGAGCGGGCCGACCACGCCCGATCCGCGCTTCAACGACCCCGCGGGCATCGCCGCCATCGCGCAGGCCTTTCCGCGGTTGCGGATCGGGGTCTTTCACGGCTACTGGCCGAACGTGCAGGCGGTGCTGGGCCTTGCCTTCCGGTGGGAGAACGTCCACCTGATCCCCGACATGTACCTGTTCCAGACCGGCTCCCAGGCCTATGTGGACGCCGCCAACGGTTGGCTGGGCGATCAGCTGCTGTTCGGGTCCAGCTATCCGTTCCGACCCATCGGGCAGTCCATCGACGATGCGCTGGCCCTGGGCCTCAGGGACGCCGTGCTGGACCGGTTCTTCCACGACAATGCCGCGCGCCTTCTGGGGTTGGAGGGGGCGTGAGCGGGGTCGCGATCATCGGGGGCGGCTTCACCGGCGCGCTGACGGCGTGGCACCTGGCCCGACAGGCCCCCGGCGCGCAGATCACCGTGATCGAGCCGCGCGAGCGTTTGGGCGCGGGACTGGCCTATTCCACGACCGATCCGGCGCATCGCATCAACGTGCCCGCCAGCCGCATGACCATGCGCACCGACATCCGCGACGGGCTGCACCGCTGGATCGCGGCGCGGGGCATCGCCCTGTCGCCCGGCAGCGCGACCGCCGAAGGCGCGCTGTTCCCGCAGCGGGGCATCGTCGCCGATTATGTGGCCGAGGCGCTGGCCCCTGACCTTGCCGCGGGCCGCATCCGGCATCTGCGCGCCCGCGCGGTGGCGCTGACCCGCCCCGGCCGGTTCCGCCTGCTGCTGGAGGATGGCGCGGCGCTGGAGGCTGATCACGTCGTCATCGCGACCAGCCACCCGCCCCCGGCCCTGCCCGCCGACCTTCAGGACCTGCGCGACGACCCGCGCCTGATCGCCGATCCGTCCGATGCCGCGGCCATCGGCGCTGCGGCGCGGACGCGGCGGGTGCTGGTGCTGGGCACCGGGCTGACCTCGGCCGACGTGATCGCCAGCCTGGACGCGCAGGGGTTTCGCGGCGCGGTCCTGGCGCTGTCGCGGCGCGGGCAGCGGTCGCGCGGTCATGCGATGGGCCACCCCGAAAGCCCCGCCGATTTCGCGGCCGATCCCGCGCGGACGGCCCTGTCGCTGCTGCGCCGCGTGCGCGCGGAGGTCGCCCGCGATGCCGCGCGCGGCCTGCCGTGGCAGGCGACGCTGGACAATCTGCGCCGCGACGGCCCCGCGGTCTGGGCCGCGCTGCCACATCCCGAACGCGCGCGTCTGGTCGCGCGGCTGCGGGTCTGGTGGGATGTCCACCGCTTCCGCATCGCCCCGCAGGTCGAGGCCGTGCTGGACCGCCTGATCGCAGAGGACCGCCTGCGCATCCGGGCCGGTCGGCTGACCGGCATCGCGGCGGACGAGGCGGGACTGGTCGTGACCTGGGCCCCCAGGGGCCACACCGCCCGGCGCGAGGTCTTCGACCGGGTGATCCTGACCACCGGCCCCGCGCATGACCGCATCATCGCCGGATCGCCGGTCCTGTCCTCGGCCGCGGCGCAGGGGCTGCTGCGCGCCGACGCGCTCGGGCTGGGACTGGACGTGACCGAGGGCTGCCGGGCGGTCGGGGCCACGGGCGCGGCGGTGGACGATCTGTGGGTCGCGGGACCCCTGGCGCGCGGCCATGTCGGAGAGCTGATGGGCATTCCCGAGGTCACCGCCCATGCCGAACAGGTCGCGTCCCGGCTGGCGGAGGCCCTTGCCGCGGATGACCGCGCCCCCCAGGATCGCCGTGCGGGGCCGTCCTACTCTGCCTTGCGCGGACGGCCGGCCACATAGGTCTGAGCGACGGCACGGTCGTCGCCCATGATCTGCAGGATGAACAGCTCCTCGGCCAGCGTCTCGGCCTGCTCGGCGCGCAGCGCCATGGCGGGCGTCGCGCACGGGTCCAGCACCACCAGATCGGCGGCGCTGCCGGGTGCGAGCGTGCCGATCTCGGCCTCCAAACCCAAGGTCAGGGCGTTGCCGCGCGTGGCCCAGTGGAAGGCCGTCAGCGGGTGCATCTTCTGGCCCTGCAGCTGCAGGATCTTGTAGCCCTCGGCCAGCGTGGTCAGCATCGACCAGCTGGTGCCGCCGCCCACATCGGTGGCGATGCCGCTGGTGATGCCGCGCCCGCGCAGGCCCTCGGCGTCGAACAGCCCCGACCCCAGGAACAGGTTCGAGGTCGGGCAGAAGACCGGGCGGCTGTCGGTCTCGACGATGCGGTCGATCTCGCGCGGCTCCAGATGGATCGAATGGCCCAGCAGGCTGCGCGGTCCCAAAAGGCCGTAATAATCATAGATATCCAGATAATCCCGGGCCTTGGGATACAGATTTAAGGTGAATTCGATCTCGTCGCGGTTCTCGGACAGATGGGTCTGCAGATGCAGGCCGGGGTTCTCGCGGACCAGCGCGCCCGCCATCTCCATCTGTTCGGGGCTGGAGGTGATCGCGAAGCGCGGCGTGATCGCATAACGCTGGCGGCCCTTGCCGTGCCACGCTTCGATCAGCGCCGCGCTGTCGTCATAAGACGATTGCGGCGTGTCATGGACCGCCGCAATCGCGTTGCGGTCCATCATCACCTTGCCCGCGACCATGGCCATGTCACGCGCATGGGCGGCGCTGAACAGCGCATCCGCACTGGCCTTGTGGCTGGAGCAGAAGGCTACCGCCGTCGTCGTGCCATGGGCGGTCAGCTGGTCCAGGAACAGCCCCGCCATGCGCGCGGCGTGGTCGGGGTCGGCGAACTGCGCCTCGGCCGGGAAAGTGTAGGTGTTCAGCCAGTCCAGAAGCTGCGCGCCCCAGCTGGCGATGACCTGCAGCTGCGGGAAATGGATATGCGGGTCGATGAAGCCCGGCAGGATCAGATGCGGACGGTGGTCGATCTCCGCCAGCCCCTCGCGGGCCAGATCGGCGTGATCGCCGACCGCGACGATGCGGCCATCCTCGACCAGGATCGCGCCATCCTCCCAGAAGCGGTGGTTGTCCGCGCTGTCGCGCGGGTCGGCGTGGAAGTCGAGGACGCGGCCCCGGATCAGCTGTTGCATGCGGTCTTCTTCGTCAGGGTCGTGGTCAGGCACGCCATCAGTTCGGCGGCGGTGAAGGTGGCGATGATCTCGGGACGCTTGTCCCGCGTGAAGCCCCCCCCGATGGGACAGGTCAGAGGTGCCGGATCGATCCCCCGGTCGCGGGCAAAACGGGCGAACTGCGCGCGTTTCGTGGCGCTACCGATCATGCCGACATAGGCCAGGTCCGACCGCGCCAGCGCCTCGGTCGCCAGCAGGAAGTCCAGCGCGTGATCATGGGTCAGGATCACGACCAGGCTGCCGGGGCGTGCGGCGCGGATCTGCGCCTCGGGCAAGGCTGTCAGCAGCCTGGGGCCGGAGGCGCGGGCCAGCTCCTCGGCGCGGCTGTCGATCAGCAGCGCGTTGACCGGCAGGTGCTGCATCAGCGCCGCCAGCGCCCGGCCCACATGCCCCGCGCCGAAGATCAAGAGGTCGGGCCGGTCCTCGGGCGTCGCCGCCTGCCGGTCCAGCGCCAGAACTACGCGCCCGCCGCAGCATTGCCCGATCTCGGGTCCGAGCGGGATGTCCATGCGCGCCTCGGCCTCGCCCCGCGCCATCATCTGGCGGGCGCGGTCGATGGCCATGTATTCCAGCTGGCCGCCGCCGATGGTGCCCTGCGTGGCATCCGGGGTCACGATCATCTCGGCCCCCGCCTCGCGCGGGGTCGATCCGCGCGCGGATATGACCCTGACGCGGATCATCCGCGCAGTCGCTCCACCGCCATCAGCACGCGTTCGGGCGTGGCCGGGGCGTCCAGCCGCGCGGGTTCGCGATAATCGCCGACGGACGCGACAGCCATGTTCAACGCCTCGAAGACGCTGATGCCCAGGACGAAGGGCGGCTCTCCGACGGCCTTCGAGCGCTTGATGGTGCGTTCCGTCGCCTCGGACCAGTCGGCCAGCGCCACGTTGAAGACGCGCGGCCGGTCCGAGGCCAGCGGCACCTTGTAGGTCGAGGGCGCATGCGTGCGCAGGCGGCCCTTCTGGTCCCACCACAGCTCCTCGGTGGTCAGCCAGCCCGCGCCCTGCACGAAGGCCCCCTCGACCTGGCCCCGGTCCAGCGCGGGGTTCAGGCTGCGGCCCACGTCATGCAGGATGTCGGCGCGGTCGATGACATATTCGCCGGTCAGCGTGTCCACCGACACCTCCGACACCGCCGCCCCATAGGCGAAGTAGTAGAAGGGCCGCCCCTGCCCCGTGCTGCGGTCCCAATGGATCTTGGGCGTCTTGTAGAAGCCCGCCGCCGACAGCTGGATGCGCGCCATGTAGGCCGCGCGGATCACCTGATCGAAGGCGATCATCTGGTCGCCCGCGCGCACATGGCCCGGAACGAAGGCCACCTGATCCTCGGCGACCTTCCAGTTCTCGGCGACGAAGGCCGTCAGACGCGCCTTGATCTGGTTGGCCGCGTCCAGCGCCGCCATGCCGTTCAGGTCGGTCCCGGATGAGGCCGCCGTGGCCGAGGTGTTGGGCACCTTCTCGGTCGTCGTTTTCGTGATCCTGATGCGGGTGATGTCGCATTGGAAGGCTTCGGCCACGACCTGCGCGACCTTGGTGTTCAACCCCTGCCCCATCTCGGTCCCGCCATGGTTCAGGTGGATCGAGCCGTCGGCATAGATGTGGATCAACGCCCCCGCCTGATTGAACCAGGTCGCGGTGAAGCTGATGCCGAACTTCACCGGCGTCAGCGCGATGCCCTTGCGGATCACGCCGCCCTTGGCGTTCCAGTCCAGCACCGCCCGGCGGCGGGCCTGATAATCGCTGCTCTCCTCCAGTTCCGCGATCAGGCGCGGCAGGATCTGGTCCTGCACCTCTTGGTGATAGGGGGTCAGCTGGCCGTTCCGATAGAGGTTGCGCTTGCGCACCTCCAGCGGGTCGAGGCCCAGGGCATAGCCGATCTCCTCCACCATACGTTCGGCCATGATCGCGCCCTGCGGCCCGCCGAAGCCCCGGAAGGCGGTGTTGCTGACCGTGTTCGTGCGCATCGGATGCGACGACACCCGCACATCGGGATAGAAATAGGCGTTGTCGGCATGAAACAGCGCCCGGTCCGTGACGGGGCCGCTGAGATCCGCCGAAAACCCGCAGCGGGCGTAAAGATCACCCTCCACCGCCCGGATGCGGCCCTCATCGTCGAAGCCCACCGCATAGTCGATCACGAAGTCATGCCGCTTGCCGGTCGCGGTCATGTCGTCGTCGCGGTCGGGGCGGATCTTGACCGCGCGGTGCCAGCGCTTGGCCGCCACGGCGGCGACGCAGGCAAAGAGGTTCATCTGCGTCTCCTTGCCGCCGAACCCCCCGCCCATGCGGCGCACGTTCACCACCACCGCGTTGCTGGGCACGCCCAGGACATGGGCCACCATGTGCTGCACCTCGGACGGGTGCTGGGTCGAGACATGCATCGCGACCTCGTCATCCTCGCCTGGAATGGCCAGAGCGATCTGCCCTTCCAGATAGAAGTGATCCTGCCCGCCCACGGCGAAACGCCCGGTGATCTTGCGCGGCGCATCCGCCATGGCCGCAGCCGCATCGCCGCGACGCAAGGTCAGCGGATCGGTCACATAGCCCATCCCCGCATCCCGCGCCGCGATCGGGTCCAGCGCATGGGGCAGCGCGTCATAGGCGATCCGCGCCTTGTGCGCCGCGCGCCGGGCCTGGTCGCGGGTCTCCGCGATGACCGCAAAGACCGGCTGGCCCCAGAAATGCACCATGCCGTCGGCAAAGATCGGATCGTCGTTCTTGCCGTTGGGCGAGACGTCGTTGACGCCGGGCAGATCGTCGGCGGTCAGCACGCCGATGACGCCGGGCTGGGCCAGCGTGTCGGTGAAATCCATCCCGGTGATGCGGCCATGCGCGCAGGTGGACAGGCCCAGATAGGCGTGGATCGTGCCGGTCGGCTCAACCAGATCGTCGGTATATTCGGCGCGGCCGGTGACATGCTTGATGGCGCTGTCATGGATGGTGTCCTGATGGGCCTGGCCGGTGATGGGGGCGGTGTCGTCCTTCATGGCTCAGACTCCTTCGCTCTGGCGCAGCCGCACGGGCAGGCCGGGTTCGGATTGCTCCAGCCAGAAGCGGCGGATCAGGTTGCGCGCGACGGTGGCGCGGTATTCCGCGCTGGCGCGCATGTCGGTCATCGGCTGGAAGTCACCCGCGATGGCGCGGGCGGCGGCCTCAAAGGCGGCCTCGGCGAAGGGCTGGCCGCGCAGCGCGTCCTCCGCCGCGCGGGCGCGTTTGGGCGTGCCGGCCATGCCGCCGAAGGCCAGCCGCGCATCGGTGATGATGCCGTCCGCCACATCGACGCGGATGCCCGCGGCGACCGAGGTGATGTCGCTGTCGCGCCGCTTGCTGACCTTGTAGGCGGCGATGCGGGCGCCCTGCGGGACGGGGATCACGACCGCCTCGACGAACTCTCCGGGCTGGCGGTCCTGCTTGCCGTATTCGATGAAGAACGCCTCCAGCGGCATCTCGCGGCGCGCGTCCCCCCGGCGCAGCACGATCCGCGCATCCAGCGCGATCAGCAGCGGCGGCGTGTCCCCGATGGGCGAGCCGTTGGCGATGTTGGCGCCGATGGTGCCCGCGTTTCGGACCTGCCAGCCGCCGATGCGCGACCAGTACTCGGCGGCCTCGGGGATGTGGCGGGTCAGGATGGGCGCGGCCTCGGAATAGGTGACGCCCGCGCCGATCCGGATCAGGCCGTCCGCGACGGTGATCTCCTTCATCAGATGGCCGATGAAGATCGCGGGGCTGATGTCGCGCATGAACTTGGTGACCCAGAGGCCCACATCGGTCGCGCCCGCGACCAGCGTGGCCCCCGGCTCCTCCAGAAGCGCCGCGGCCAGATCGTCCGTGTCGGCGGGGATCAGCGCCCGGTCCGCGCCGCGCGCAAGAGATACCCTCCCGTCCCGCATCCCGGCCAGGCGCGCGGCCACCGCCTCGCGTTCGCGGGCCAGCGCGTCCTGGGCCTGCCCTCCGGCAGCGCCCGCGGCCTGCGCCGCCCGGATGATCGGCGCATAGCCGGTGCAGCGGCAGATGTTGCCCTGCAGCGCGGTCTCGATCTCGGCCTCGCCTGCATCGGGATTGGTCATCCACAGCCCGTAAAGGGCCATGACGATGCCCGGCGTGCAGAAGCCGCACTGGCTGCCGTGATGCGCGACCATCGCGGCCTGGATCGGGTGCAGGCCGCCCTCGGGGCCGCGCAGATGCTCGACCGTGACGATATGGGTGGCATGGCAGGACGCCATCAGACGGATGCAGGCGTTGATCGGCTCATAGACCAGGCCATCGGAGGTCAGGCGGCCCGCCAGCACGGTGCAGGCGCCGCAATCGCCCTCGGCGCAGCCCTCCTTGGTGCCGGTCATGCGGCGCGCCAGGCGCAGGTGGTCCAGCAGCGTGTCGGAGGCGCCGACCTCGGTCAGGGCCACCTCGGTGTCGTTGAGTAGAAAACGCAGCTGGGTCATGGGGGTCTTTCCTTGCATGGCGCGATGCTAGGCCCGAACTTGCGGTCGGGAAATCGCTCGTGGCATAGAAGACTTTACACGAAACGTTGAAAGCGGGCCAATCTCATGTCCTATCTGGAAAGCCTGCGCGTCTTCGTGCGGGTGGTCGAACTGGGCTCGATCACCGCCGGAGGCAGGGATCTGCGGCTTTCCCCGGCAGTTGCCTCCAATCGCATCAAGGATCTTGAAAATCGCTTCGGGCTGCGGCTGCTGAACCGCACCACGCGCAAGCTGACGCCGACCGAGATCGGACGCGCCTTTTATGACCATGCGCGGCGCGTCATCGACACGCTGGACGAGGCCGAGGCGCTGGTCAGCAGCTTCTCGGGCAAGCCGCAGGGGGTGATCCGGCTGACCGCGCCCCTGGGTCTGGGGCGGCGGTTGATCGCGCCGCTGATCCCCGCGTTCTGCGCCGACAATCCGGGCGTCGAGATCCGGCTGCGCCTGTCGGACCGCAACGTCAACATCGTCGAGGACGCGATCGACCTGGCGTTCTTTCTGGGCGAGCCTGCGGATTCGGCGCTGAAATGGCGCAAGATCGCGGATTGTCCGCGGGTGCTGGTCGCCTCGCCCGATTACCTGGCGCGGGCGGGCGTGCCGGGGGTGCCGGACGATCTGGCCGGGCACAACTGCCTGCTGCTGCGCTATCCGCGCAGCCCGGAATATTACTGGGTGCTGCAGACCGAGGACGGGCCGCGCAAGATGATGGTGCATGGGCGTTTTGACACGGATGATGGCGACGTGCTGCGCGATTGGGCGCTGGCCGGGCACGGGATCGCGAACCGGCCGCTTTACGAGGTGGCGGGCGACATCGAGGCCGGGCGGCTGGTCGAGCTGCTGCCGGATCACCGTCCGCTGCCCGCGCAGTTCGGCTGCCTGACGCCGCATCGGCGCCTGCAGGACCCGAAGGTGCGGATGTTCGCGGATTTCGCCGTCCGGGAGTTGCGCCCGAAGTTCTGACGGACGGCCCCCTGCCGGGGGCGGTGGCAGGCGCCGCGGCCCCCCATCGAGGGGGACCGCGGCGCCCGGGGCCTTGCGGCCCCGCCGCGCGCCCTAGCTGACGGCGTGCCTGAGCGCCGGGATGCGCGACAGGACCAGCCAGTCCAGCGCCAGGACGGCGGCGAAGGTGATCCCCGCCATCGGGAAGGCGATGCCGATGACGAGGCCCACGGCGACCGCGCCCTTCCACAGCGGCATGTCGCGCGGCATGGGCGGGGCCACGAGACGCGACTGCCCCGCGGGCCGGCGCTTCCACCACAGCAGCATGGCCGAGACGCAGAGGAAGATCACCGCGAGGCAGAAGGCGGTGTTAGCCAGCACGCTCCACAGGCCCAGGGTGCCCATGTGCAACGCGATGCCCACCGCCATGGCCTTGCCCGCGAGGCTGTAATCGGCATAGCCGACATCGGCCAGGATGCGGCCCGTATACTGGTCCACATGCACCGTCCGGTCGGTGGTCGGGTTCAGGCTGTCGGTGCTCATGCTGTCGCGGCTGAGGGTCCAGACGCCGGTCTCTCCCTGCGGCAGGTTCAGCTGATAGCGGCCGTCGAAGCCGATCTCGCGGGCCAGCGCGTCGATGCTGTCGATGCCGACCCGCGTGCCTGCGGGCACGCCCGGCTGGCCGGCGGGGCTGCCCGAGGCGGGCATGGGGGTCTGCTCCAGCGCCCAGGGAACCTCCTTCGGGCCGTCGTTCATGCTGGCATGGGTGACGTCCGAAAGCGGCACCGCGTCCCATTTGGCGGCCGGAAAGGTGGACCAGGCCTGGACCATGCGCCCGCCCCAGATCCCAGCCCAGGACAGGCCCGAGATCAGGAAGAAGATCAGCACGACGGAAATCCAGACCCCCGTGACCCCGTGCAGCGACTTCCACAGCGCCCGGCCCCGCGCGCCCAGGTTCGGGACCAGCGCGGCGCGCAGCCCCTGCCCGCGCGGCCACCACAGATAGAGGCCCGTGGCCAGCAGCATGACGCCGAGCGAGGCCGCGATCTCGATCATGCGGTCGCCCGCGACGCCCAGAAGCAGGCTGCCATGGACATTGTCGGCCCAGTCATACCAGCCCCCGCGCCGGGGAAAGTCGGTCACCACCTCGGCGGCATAGGGATCGACGGCGACGGTCCGGGGGCCGTCCGCCCCGTCGATGCGGAAGATCGCCGCCAGATCGGGGGCGCGCGGCGCGATGTACTGGACCGGCTCGCCGCCCGGCACGGCGGCGATGGCCACGGCGGCCTGCAGGGTCAGGCTGGCGGGTTCCCCCTGCGGGACGACGGGGATGCGTTCCCCGTCGCGGCCGTCCAGATGGGCGATCCACAGCATCATCATGCCGGTCACGGCCAGGATCAGGAAAAAGGGGATCACGAAGAGTCCGGCATAGAAATGCCAGCGCCAGGCGGCGCGATAGAGTTTTGCGGCGCGGCCGGGATCGGCGGCCTCCGCCGGGGTGGTGTCGATGATGGTCATGGCGATATCCTTGGCGCGGGCGTCCGTCGGGACGGGCCGCAGGGCTGACAGGCGGTCGGAGGAAACGGCGTGTCAGGCCAAGGGCGGCGCGCGGGCATGGCCCGGGCCGGGCGCATCGACGGCGCGCCACAGGTGGCGGCCCGCCGGCCGCGCCGGTGCGCCCGCCAGCGCGACCCAGACCGGCACCGCCAGGGGCGCCGCGCCGTCCGAAGGCGCGACCAGCAGGCAGGGCGCGTCATGGACCTGCGGCGGCAGCGGACGGTCATCGTCGGAGAGGGTGATGGTCTGCATGCCGTGGCCGGTGCAGATCACCACCACGCGGTCATCGACCAGGCCAAGCTGCGCCAGCGCCGCCGAGGATTTCGGCAGCACCACGCCAAGGATCACCCCCAGCAGCAGGACAAGGCGCAGGACGGTCAGCATCACCGATGCGTTACACCGCGCCGGGCCGCCTGTCAGCCGAAATCACAGGCCCGCGACACCCAAGGGGCCGACCTCGCGGAACCAGCGCAGGATGGCGTCGCGTTCGGCGTCCTCCATGCCGGTGACGTTCGCCGGGGGCATCGCGTCGGTCAGCCCGGCCTGGACATAGACCTGATGCGCGGCGCGGGCGATGTCGGCGGGCGTCTCCAGCAGGACGCCCTTGGGGGCGGTGCGGATGCCCTCCCAGGACGGCTCGCGCGCGTGGCACATGGAGCAGCGGCCGAGGACGGCCTGGCTGGCCTCCTCGAAGCCGGGGGCCTCGGCGAAGCGCGCCTCGATGGGCGTCAGGGGGCGGGCCGACGATTCCTCGTAGCTGTCCTGGTTGACCCCGGCCGAGGCCAGCCACATCACCCCGATGAACAGCATCGCGGTCACCGCCCAGGTCCACCACTGATAGCCCTTGCGGGCGTGCATGGTGTTGAAGAAGTGCCGGATGGTCACGCCCATCAGGAAGACCAGCGCCGCGATCAGCCAGTTCCACCGGCTGGCGAAGGCCAGCGGATAGTGGTTCGACAGCATCAGGAAGATGACCGGCAGCGTCAGGTAGTTGTTGTGGGTCGAGCGCAGCTTGGCGATCTTGCCGTATTTCGGATCGGGCGCGCGCCCGGCCTTGAGGTCGGCCACCACGATGCGCTGGTTCGGCATGATGATCAGGAACACGTTCGCGGTCATGATCGTCGCGGTGAACGCCCCCAGATGCAGCAGCGCCGCACGGCCGGTGAAGACCTGGTCATAGGCCCAGCCCATCGCCACCAGCGCCGCGAACAAGAGCAGCATCAGCACCGTCGGGCGGTTGCCCAAAGGCGACTTGCACAGCCCGTCATAGATCAGCCAGCCCACCGCCAGCGACCCGCCGGAGATCAGGATCGCCTGCCAGATCGCCAGATCGGCCTTGGCCGGTTCGATCAGGTAGAGGTTCGCGCCCGCCCAGTAGGTGACCATCAGCAGCGCCGCGCCCGAGAGCCAGGTCGAATAGCTTTCCCATTTGAACCAGGTCAGATGCTCGGGCATGCGCTCGGGCGCGACCAGGTACTTGCGGATGTGATAGAAGCCGCCGCCATGGACCTGCCATTCCTCGCCATGGGCGCCCTTGGGCAGGTCGGGCGCCTTCTGCAGGCCCAGATCCAGCGCGATGAAGTAGAAGGACGATCCGATCCAGGCGACGGCGGTGATGACATGCACCCACCGCACGGCAAAGGACAGGAACTCCCACAGGATGGCGGTTTCCGGTATCATCTCAGCTGCCCCGATAGGTGGAATAGCCGAAGGGCGAGATCAGCAGCGGGACGTGATAGTGGTCGTCCTGCGACATGCCGAAGCGGATCGGGATCACGTCCAGAAAGCGCGGGCTTTCGGGGGCGATGCCGGTCGCATCCATCCAGGCCCCGGCATGGAACTCCAGCTCGTAGATGCCGGTGGCGAAATCGTCGGCCGCCAGGATCTGGCGGTCGGTGCGCCCGTCGGCATTGGTCCGCAGGCGCGCCAGCTCGACCCGCGCGGGGTCGAGGCGATAGAGCACGATCTCCATTCCCTGCGCAGGCAGGCCGCGCGCGGTGTCCAGAACATGGGTCGTCAGAAAGCCCGGCATGAAGTCTCCCTTGGTCTTTGCCTGTCCTGATAGCCCATTCGCCGGATCGCGGCAGGGGCATCATGGACAAGGCAGTCTTTACGATCCGTGCATAATCAGTGATCGGCCAGACGCCCGGCCTCGGCCATCTCGGCCTCATCAGTGGGGGCGGCCCCGTTGTAGAACCAGTTCAGCGCCACCGCGCTGACCGCGGCCAGCAGGATGCCCGAATGGATCAGCGGGTGGATCGCATGGGGCAGCCACTGCTTGAAGTTGGGCGCGACCAGCGGGATCATCGCCATGCCGATGCTGATGGCCACCACGAACAGGTTGTTGCGGTTGGTGCTGAAATCCACGCGGGACAGGATGCGGATGCCGGTGGCCGCGACCATGCCGAACATCACCAGCCCCGCGCCGCCCAGGACCGTGGTGGGCAGGCTCTCGACCAGCGCGCCCATCTTGGGGATCAGGCCCAGCACGATCATGATGACGCCCCCCGCCACGCAGACGAAGCGCGAGCGGATGCCCGTCACCCCCACCAGCCCCACGTTCTGCGAGAAGGAGGTATAGGGGAAGGTGTTGAAGATGCCGCCTAGCATGGTCCCCAGCCCGTCGGCCCGCAGACCGGCCGCCAGCCCGCGCGCATTGATCGGGCGGCGGCACATGTCGGAAAGCGCCAGAAACATGCCGGTGGATTCGATCATCACCACGATCATCACCAGCACCATCGTCACGATCATCACCGGATCGAAGGTCGGAAGACCGAAATGGAAGGGCTTGATGACCGCGAACCAGGCGGCCTCGCCCACCTTGTCGAACTGCATCAGGCCCATCGCCGCCGCGGCCACTCCGCCGACCGCGATGCCCAGCAGAACCGCGATGTTGGCCATGAACCCGCGGGCAAAGCGCGACACCAGCAGGATCGTGCCCAGGACCAGCACCGCGATCAGCATGTTCGTCCCCGAGGCATAGGCCGGGTTCGGCATGGCGGGCGCCAGGCGCAGCCCCTCGGGGACGCCGCCCGCGGCGATGGCCCCGTCCAGCCAGGCCTGCTGCGCGGGATCGACCAGCATCGGCGCGGTGGGCCCGACCGGCAGGCCGAAGATCCAGTTGATGCCGATGGGCATGAGGCTGATGCCGATGGCCAGGATCACCGTGCCCGTCACGACGGGGGGAAAGAACCGCAGCACCCGCCCGATCAGCGGAGCCAGCAGGATGGCAATGATCCCCGCCGCGATGATCGCCCCGAACAGCGCGCGCGCCCCTTCGGTGCCGGGGATCTGGCCCGCGATGGCGACCATCGGCCCGACGGCGGCGAAGGTCACGCCCATCATCACCGGCAGGCGGATGCCGAAATACTGGGTCACCCCGAGGCTCTGGATCAGGGTCGCCAGACCGCAGACGAAGAGGTCGGCCGAGATCAGGAAGGCCACCTCCTCGGGGGGCAGCTGCAGGGCGCGGCCCACGATCAGCGGCACCGCGATGGCGCCGGCATACATGACCAGCACATGCTGGAACCCCAGGGTGATCAGGCGCCCGGTGGGCAGCATCTGATCGACGGGATGAACGGCGCCGGGGCCGGTCTGGGCGATCATGGTTCTTCCCCTCTGTCGTTGCGGCGACATGCCGCGCATGTGCGGATTTTTTTCTTTACGCCTAGCGCGCGATCGGCGATTTCCGAAACCAAATTTCCACCCCAGCCTGCGTTCCGGACGCGTCCTGCCCGCCAAAGGGGCAGTGCCGGGCGCGCGGCGACCCGACCGGGCACAGGGCGCGGCGGGGTTAGTGAATTGAAATGGAAACGCTTTCCATGCTGCGGCTTTTCCGCTTGCCCAAGGCGATTTTCGCCCGCATCTAAAGACAGCATCAACAGAAAGACCGATCCATGGCCGAACCGACCCGTCGCCGCGGACGCCCCCGCAAGGAACTGCCCGACGCGCCCGGAACGGTGCAGGCGCTGGACCGGGCGCTGGATCTTCTGGACCTGCTGGCGGCGCGGCCCGGCCTGACCCTGTCGCAGGTGGCCGAGGAGGCGGGCCAGCCCGCATCGACCGTGCACCGGGTGCTGCACACCTTGGCGGCGCGCGGCATGGCCGAGAGCGATCCTGCGACCCAGGCCTGGACCATCGGGCCGCAGGCCTTCCGTCTTGGCACGGCGTTCATGCGCCGGTCGGGCATCGTGGAGCGGGCGCGGCCGATCCTGCGCACGCTGATGGAGCATACCGGAGAGACCGCGAACCTGGGCATCCTGCAGGGCGACGCCGTGCTGTTCCTGAGCCAGGTCGAGACGACCGAGACAATCCGCGCCTTCTTCCCGCCCGGCACCCGCTCAGCGCTGCACGCATCGGGGATCGGCAAGGCGCTGCTGGCCTTCGGGCGGCCCGAGACGCTGCGGACGCTGCTGGCGCGCGGGCCTCTGGCGCGGTTCACCGACACGACGCTGACCGATCCGCAGGCGCTGGAGGCCGATCTGGCCCGCATCCGGCATCGCGGCTTCTCCTTCGACGACGAGGAGCGGACCCGCGGCATGCGCTGCATCGCGGCCCCGGTCTTCGATCTGTCCGGAGAGGCCATCGCGGGCCTCTCGGTCAGCGGACCTACGAACCGTATCGCGCCCGAGCATGTGAAGACGCTTGGCGCGGTGGTGGCCGCCGCGGCGGCCAGCCTGTCGGACGCGATGGGCGGCCCCACCCCCTGAGGGGGCCGCCCGCCGTCCTCAATGTGCGCCGAACAGCGCGAACTTTGCCGCGAACAGCGCGGCGATGACCCAGGTCGCGGCATGCACCTCGCGCGCGCGCCCGGTCAGCAGCTTGATCACCGCATAGCTGACAAATCCGAAGGCCAGGCCGTTGGCGATGGAATAGGTCAGCGGCATGGCGATGGCGGTCAGCACCGAGGGCGCGGCCTCGGTCACGTCGTCCCAGGTGATCTCGGCCAGTTCGCGCACCATCAGCGTCGCCACGTAAAGCAGCGCGGGCGCGGTCGCATAGGCCGGCACCGTTCCCGCCAGCGGCGCCAGGAACATCGCGGCCAGGAACAGCAGCCCCACGACGACCGCCGTCAGCCCGGTCCGGCCGCCCGCCTGAACGCCCGACGCGCTTTCCACATAGGCCGTGGTCGAAGAGGTGCCCAGCAGCGCGCCCGCGGTGATCGCCGTCGAATCGGCCATCAGTGCCCGGCCCAGGTTCTTGTTCGTGTGGGTCGGCCCCTCGGTCAGCAGGCCCGCGCGCTTGGCCACGCCGATCAGCGTGCCGGTGGCGTCGAAGACCTCGACCAGCACCATGACCAGCACCACCTGGAAGATGCCGAAGGTCAGCGCGCCCATCAGGTCCATCTGCAGGAAGGTCGGCGCGATCGAGGGCGGCATCGACACGATCCCCCCGAACTGCGACACGCCCAGGATGATCGCGGCCAGCGTGGTCAGCAGGATGCCGATCAGGATTGCGCCGCGCACCTTCAGCGCGTCCAGCGCGACGATGACGAAGAAGCCGCCGATGGTCAGCAGCGTGCCCGTCGCGGTCAGGTCGCCCAAGCCCACCAGCGTCGCGGGATTGTCCACCACGATCCCCGAGGATTGCAGCGCGATGATCGCCAGGAACAGGCCGATCCCCGCCGCGATGGCGCTGCGCATGGAGGTCGGGATGCCCGAGATCAGCCAGCGCCGGATGCCCGTCAGCGACAGGAACAGGAAGATCAGCCCGCTGATGAAGACCGCGCCCAGGGCCTGCTGCCAGGTGAAGCCCATGCCGCCCACCACGGTGAAGGCGAAGAAGGCGTTCAGCCCCATGCCCGGCGCCATGCCGATGGGCCAGTTCGCCCAGAACCCCATGATCAGCGAGCCCACCGCCGCCGCCAGGCAGGTCGCCACGAAGACCGCGTCGCGATCCATTCCGGTCGTGGACAGGATGTCGGGATTGACGAAGATGATGTAGGCCATCGTCAGGAAGGTGGTGATGCCTGCGATCACCTCGGTCCTGACGCTGGTGCCGGCCTCGGCCAGCCTGAAGATGCGTTCCATAAGTCCCCCATGTCGCGGCCCGCCCGTCCTCCGCGGATGCGCCGGGCCGCCTCCGGGCGGCACGATGGGCGGCGCGACCCTGTGCCGCAATCGCCGCAGGCGCGCAAGTCTTTCAATGCCTCGTTGAAAGACAATGCGATTATGCGGGAACGCTTGAAACAGAATTCGGGCCATGCCCGCTTGCCCTCGCGCCCCGAGCGCGGTTTGCTGACGCAACGACAGCCGAGGGACGACCGAAATGCGCTACAGCCGCGACCTGACTGGGTACGGCCAGACCACCCCCGATCCGCGCTGGCCGGGCGGCGCCCGCATCGCCGTGCAGATCGTGGTGAACTACGAGGAAGGCGGCGAGAACAGCATCGAGCATGGCGACGCCGCCTCCGAGGCCTTCCTGTCCGAGATCATCGGCGCCCAGCCCTGGCCCGGCCAGCGGCACTGGAACATGGAATCGATCTACGACTATGGCGCGCGGTCGGGCTTCTGGCGGCTGCATCGCCTGCTGGAGGGGATTCCCGTCACCTGCTATGGCGTGGCCACCGCGCTGGAGCGCAACCCCGAACAGGTCGCCGCCATGCAGGCCGCCGGATGGGAGATGGCGAGCCACGGGCTGAAATGGATCGACTATCGCAACGTCCCGCGCGAGGTTGAGGAGCGCCATATCGCCCAGGCCGTGGCCCTGCACACCGCCGTCTGCGGCGAACGCCCGCGCGGCTTCTATCAGGGGCGCACCTCCATGAACACGGTGGCGCTTGGCTGCGAGGAAGGCGGCTTCGAATACCTGGCCGACACGATCGCGGACGAGCTACCCTATTGGCACGTCCACAACGGCAAGCCGCAGCTGATGGTGCCCTACACGATGGACGCCAACGACATGCGCTTTTCCTCGGGTCAGGGCTTCGGCACCGGGACGGACTTCTTCGACTATCTGCGCGACAGCTTCGACATGCTCTATGCCGAGGGGGTGGCGGGCGCGCCCAAGATGATGTCCATCGGCCTGCATTGCCGGCTGGCGGGACGTCCGGGTCGCGCCATGGCGATCCAGCGCTTCCTGGACCATGCGCGGTCCCATGACGGCGTGTGGTTCGCCAGTCGCCTGGACATCGCCCGCCACTGGGCGCGCGAGCATCCGTTCCAACCCCGCACGCGCCCCTCGCAGATGGACCGCGACGCCTTCGTCGCGCGCTTCGGCGGCGTCTATGAGCATTCTCCCTTCATCGCGGAACGGGTCTGGGACGCGGAGATGGGCGCGGTCCATGACACGCCCGCCGGTCTGGCGCTTCGCATGGCGCAGGTGTTCCGCCAGGCCTCCGACGAGGAACGCCTCGGCGTGCTGCGCGCGCATCCCGATCTGGCGGGCAAGCTGGCGCAGGCGCGCCGCCTGACCGCCGACAGCGCCGCCGAACAGGCGGGCGCGGGGCTGGACGCGCTGACCGACGCGGAACGCGCCGAGTTCACCCGCCTGAACGAGGCCTATGTCGCGCGCCACGGCTTTCCCTTCATCATCGCGGTGCGCGACCATGACAAGGCGGGCATCCTGTCCGCCATGCAGGCCCGCACCGCCAACGACACCAGGGTCGAACGCGCCACCGCCGAGGCGCAGGTCGCCCGCATCGCCACCCTCCGCCTCAAGGACATGCTGACATGAACGACACCGGCCCCGCAGGCGCCCCCACCGGCGATATTGCGCAGGTCCCGACCGACGCGGCCCAGCCCCGCATCCGCTATGCCGGACCCGTCGCGGGCCTGCCGCCGCAGACGGGGATGACGACCGACACGGCCGTCTTCACTGAGGCCTATGCCGTCATTCCCCGCACGGTGATGCGCGACATCGTGACCAGCTATCTGCCCGGCTGGACGGGCATGCGCTTCTGGATGCTGGCACGTCCGCTGACCGGCTTTGCCGAGACCTTCAGCCAGTACATCGTGGAACTGGCCGAGGGCGGCGGCAGCGACACGCCCGACGACGACCCGGAGGTCCAGCACGCGATCTTCGTGACCGGCGGCGACATGCAGGTGATCATCGACGGGCAGGAGCATCTGCTGACGCCCGGGGGCTTTGCCTACATCCCCGCGGGCATGCCGTGGAAGATCAGGAACCGCACCGCGGGGCCCGCGGGCTTTCACTGGTGGCGCAAGCGGTGGCAGCCCTTTGCCGGAACCGGCAAGCCCGACCCCATCGTGGTGCAGGAGCAGGACATCGCGCCCTCGATGATGCCCGACACGGACGGGGCCTGGGGCACGACGCGCTTCATGGACCCGGCCGATCTGCGCCACGACATGCACATCACCGTGGTGACCTTCAAGCCCGGCGGCTCGATCCCCTTCGCCGAGACGCATGTGATGGAGCACGGCCTGTTCGTGCTGGAGGGCAAGGCCGTCTATCGCCTGAACCGGGATTGGGTCGAGGTCGGTCCGGGCGACTACATGTGGCTGCGCGCCTTCTGCCCGCAGGCCTGCTATGCCGGGGGGCCGGGGCCGTTCCGCTATCTGCTCTACAAGGACGTGAACCGGCACGCGACGCTCTGGCCGAACCGCTGAAGGTGCGCGGGGCCGCGATCACTTCAGCGGGTCGTGGCCCCAGTTCATCAGCGAATAGCGCCAGTCGCTGTGCGCCTTGTCCTTGGACGGACCGCCCTGCGCCAGGTGGCGCTTGATGTAGCCTACGACCTTGGCCATGTGCGACCAGTCGTCCTCGGTCAGGTCGGCCTTCTTCTTGTCCTTGATGCGCAGGATGTGGCGGCCCGACTTGTGGCCGGTGCTCTCGCCCTGCCCGCTAGTGTCGCCGACCGACTTGCTCTCATCGGTGTCCAGCCAGTCCCTCAGCGCCGACGGCGTCATGTTGACCAGCTCCTGCCAGTCGTCCCAGGTCTCATCATGCGATGCCATCATGTCCTCCGCTGTCCGGGGCGAACACCTGGGACGCGGACAGGGTTCCGGCCTCAGATCTTGGTCGCGCCCACGGGCGGGGTGACGGTCCGCGCCCGCACCCGCGCCTCGCGCCAGGTGATGTAGCTGATCGCCCCGATCATCACCCCGCCGCCGACGATCACCCAAGGGTCCAGCGGTTCGTGAAAGACCAGGACGCCCACCAGGCTGGCCCAGATCAGCTGCAGGAAGGTCACCGGCTGCGTGACCGTCAGCGGTGCGGCAGCAAAGGCCCGCGTCATCGTGTAATGGCCAAGCGTGGCGAAGACCGCGACCAGCGCCAGCCAGCCCAGCTGCGCCAGCGTCGGCGCCACCCATTGCGCCAGCGCCAGCGGCGCCAGACCGATGCTGACGGTCAGCGACATCATCGCGACCACGACCGCCGCCGGGACCCGGTCCGACAGGCGCTTCGCGATCAGGTAGGACAGGCCGAACGCGACCGAGGCCAGGACCTGGCTCAGGTGGCCGGGGTCCAGCTCCCGCAGGCCCGGGCGCAGCACGACCAGCGCACCCGCCAGCGCCACGCCCACGGCCAGGATGCGGCGCGCCGCCAGGCGCTCGCCCAGAAACAGCGCCGCACCGATGGTGACGATGATCGGGTTCAGGAAGCCGATGGCCGTGACCTCGGCCACGGTGATGCGCGACATGGCATAGAACCACGCGATGACCGCCACCACGTGCAGCGCGCCGCGCAGCGCGAAGAGGCCCCAGATGTCGCGCGCGAAGCCCCCGCGCAGCGCGCCCGCGATGACCGGCCCCAGAAAGACCAGCCCGAAGAGGAACCGGATGAAGGCCGCCTGCGCCGCCGGCAGCGCCCCGTCCAGACCACGCACGATGGCGTTGACCGCCACGAAGCACAGCCCCGTGGCCAGCATCCAGCCGATGCCGATCAGGTCGCGTCTGGTCTGGGAAACATTCTGCATGATCTGCAACTGCCGCCTTTCGGGCAGCCGCGCAAGCGCCAAAATGCAGGGGCGCGCAAAAGGGCGGGCCGCGTGGCAGCGCGGCCCGACCCGCTCGTCACAGCTGGTCGGCGATCTCCTGCGAGATGTCGAAGTTGCCGGTGACGGTCTGCACGTCGTCGTCATCCTCCAGCGTGTCGATCAGCTTCATCAGCTTCTGGGCGGTCTCCAGGTCGGTGACCTCGGTTGGGGCCTGGGGCTTCCAGATCAGCTTGGCCGTCTCGGATTCGCCCAAGGCGGCCTCCAGCGCGGTCGAGACCTCGTTCAGCGCGGTGTCGGCGCAGTAGATCCAGTGACCCTCGTCATCGGTCTGCACGTCGTCGGCACCGGCCTCCAGCGCGGCCATCATCACCGTGTCCGCGTCGCCCGCCGACAGCGGATACTGGATCTCGCCCACGCGGTCGAACATGAAGCTGACCGAGCCGGTCTGCCCCATGTCGCCGCCCGACTTGGTGAAATAGCTGCGCACGTTCGACGCGGTGCGGTTGCGGTTGTCGGTCATCGCCTCCACGACCAGCGCGATGCCGTTCGGGCCATAGCCCTCGTAGCGGATCTCGTCATAGGTCTCGGCGTCGTTGCCCTGCGACTTCTTGATGGCGCGGTCGATCACGTCCTTGGGGACCGATTTCGACTTGGCCTCCTTCACGGCCAGCCGCAGGCGCGGGTTCTTCTCGGGGTCGGGGTCGCCCATCTTGGCGGCGACGGTGATCTCCTTGGCCAGCTTGGAGAACAGCTTGGAGCGCAGCTTGTCCTGCCGGCCCTTGCGGTGCTGGATGTTGGCCCATTTGGAATGCCCTGCCATGTCGGGTCGTCCTTCGTCGTGCGGAATAGGGAAAACTGGCCCGCTTCTAGTCTAGCCTGCCCCCCCATCGCAAGCCGTCGCGCAAACGCGAACGCGGCCCCAAGGGGCCGCGCGTGTCAGGCTGCCGGTCCGGGGACCCGCGTCAGAGGACGGCGGCGCCGCCCAGGATGCGGCGGATTTCTCTGTCGCGGGTCAGGCCCTTCGCCGCCAGCTCCTGGTCGCTCAGCTGGCTCAGGCGGTTCAGCGCACGCATCTGCGGGCTGGCCTCGGCCATCGCAATAAGCAAGCGTCCCGCGGCGCGGAACGGCGCCAGCAGCGACGCGCCCGACAGGCCGGTGGACGAACGATCGACGGAAGCGGTGGTCACCATGTGGAAACTCCTTGCGAATGACAAAGCCGTTTCCTCCCCTGCGCCCTAGATCGGGGTTCAGGGCCGGAACCGCAACCGCCGATGCTGCATGGCAGCATTGCAGTCGCGGCAACCGCGTCATCCTGTCCTCAGGGAATCAAGGGCCAGATGAAGGGGATGATGGCGCAGGCGACCAGCCCGCAGATGATGTCCAGCGGCACGCCCACCCGCACGAAATCCGAGAAGCGGTAGCCGCCCGGACCATAGACCATCATATGCGTCTGATAGCCGATGGGCGTGGCGAAGGCGACGGTGGCCGAGAACATCACCGCCACAACATAGGGCCGCGGGTCGTGGCCTAGGGACTGCGCCAGCGCGATGGCGATGGGGGTCAGCAGCACGGCGACGGCGTTGTTCGACAGGACCTCGGTCAGGATCAGCCCCAGGAAATAGACCGCAAGCAGCGTCGCGAAGGGCGGCAGGCCCTGCAGGAAGGGCGCGACGGTATCCACGATGAGCCCGATTGTGCCGGTATGCTCCAGCGCCTCGCCCACGGCCAGCATGGCGAAGATCATCGCCATCAGGCGCCCGTCGACGAAGCTGAACGCCTCCTCGGCATCGACGCAGCGGGTGATCAGGATCACCGCCGCGGCCAAGAAGGACAGCGCCAGGATGGGCGCCACGTCCAACGCGGCCAGCGTCACGACCGCCAGCAGGCAGACGATGGCGATAGGTGCGCGGTTGCGGCGATAGGCGCGGGCGGAAGGGCGCGAGACGTCGACCATCTCCATGTCGGTGGCCAGGCGGCCGATATCCTCGGGCGCGCCCTCCAGCAGCAGCGTGTCGCCCACCCGGACGACCAGGTCGTCCAGCTGCCGGCCGATGTTCTGGTTGCGGCGATGCGCGGCCAGGACATAGATGCCATAGCGCCGCCGCAGGCGCAGATCACCCAAGCGCCGCCCGATCATGTGGCAGCCCGGCGAGATCAGCACCTCGACCGTCTCGGTCGCGACCGAGCCCAGCTTGTCCAGCATCTGCAGGTTCTTGTTGTCCAGCATCTCCAGCAGGTCGGCCATCTCGGAGCGCAGCACGACCCGGTCGCCCGGCTCCAGCACCACCTCGGGCAGGTTGCGGCGCAGCGAGGCGTCGCCGCGCAGCACGTCGATCAGCCGCACCGCGTCGCGCTTGAACAGCGCGACCTCTGTGACGTTCTGACCGACTAGGCTGGAATCATGCGGGATGGCGACCTCGGTGAAGTACTTCATCTCGCGCCGCGCCCCCAGGAAACCGGCCAGCGAAGTCCGCTCGGGCAGCAGCTTGCGCCCGATCAGCATGAAGTAGGCGATGCCCGCCAGGGTGATCGCGATGCCCACGGGCGCGATCTCGAAGATGGTGAAGGGCTCCATGCCGCGATCGCGCGCCACCCCGTCCACCAGCAGGTTGGTCGAGGTGCCGATCAGCGAGATCATGCCACCCATGAGTGTAAAATAACTGAGCGGCATCAGCAGCTTGGAAGGAGAAGTTCCAAGGCGCATAGCCAGCTGGATACAGATCGGGATCATCACCGCGACGACGGGGGTGTTGTTCATCACCGCCGATGCCACGATGACGAAGCCGAAGAGGCTGGCCACCGCCATCATCGGATTGCTGTCGGCCTGCGCCGAGACCAGCGCCGACATCCGGTCCAGCGCCCCGGTGCGCATCAGCCCACCCATCAGCAGGTACATGAAGGCGATCGTCCAGGGCGCGGCGTTCGACAGCACGCCTGCCGCATCCTCGACCGGCAGCAGGCCCAAGACCATCATCGTCGCGGCCGAGGCGATGGCGATCACCTCGGGCGGGTGCTTCTCGCGGATGAACAGGAGAAAGGTGATCGCGACGATGATGAGCATCGCGATGGAAGCCGTGGTCCCGGCCAGTTCAAAGCCAAGCATGAAAATCCCGTCCACTCTCGGGCCTTCTCGGGACCCCGTTCCGCCGGTTTAGAACATCGCTCCGCGCGCCCGCAAGCGAAACATGAGAAGAATCTTCTCCTCAGGCCGGGTGCGTCGGGGCCAACCGTCCGCCGTCGCGCACCGGCTGCACGCTGCGCGCCTGACCCGTGCGGTCGTCGGTCTCGACCAGGACGCCCGACAGGGTCGCCTCGCCCTCGGCCGGGGTGAAGCGCTCGCGCGTCATGCCGGTGATGAAGCGGCGCAGCGGCTCGACCTTGTCCATGCCGATGACGCTGTCATAGTCGCCGCACATCCCCGCATCCGACAGATAGGCCGTGCCGCGCGGCAGGATCTGCGCGTCGGCGGTCGGCACATGGGTGTGGGTGCCGACGACCAGGCTGGCGCGGCCGTCGCAGAAATGCCCGACGGCCATCTTCTCGCTGGTGGCCTCGGCATGGATGTCGACGAGGGCCGCTTGGACCATCCCGCCCGGCGGATGCGCGCGCAGCACCCCGTCCAGCGCCGAGAACGGGTCGTCATAGGGCCGCGACATGAACACCTGGCCCAGAGCCTGCACGATCAGCGCCTTGCGCCCGCGCGCGTCGCTGATGACCGCGTGCCCGCGCCCCGGCGCCTCGCGCGCGAAGTTCAGCGGGCGGACGATGCGCGGCTCACGGTCGATGAAGGTCATCATGTCCTTCTGATCGAAGGCATGATCGCCGAGCGTCAGGCAGTCCGCGCCAGATTCCAGCAGCAGCTGGGCGTGACCCGCGGTCACCCCGCGCCCACCGCTGGCATTTTCCGCATTCACGACCACCAGGTCGGCCTTCAGCCGGGCGCGCAGCCCCGCCAGCCGTTCGGTGATCCCCCGACGGCCGGACCGGCCCATCACATCGCCAAGAAACAGGATTTTCATGCCGTCCTGCTACTGCAGAACCGTCCGGGCCTCAAGGCGCATGAAAAAAGGGCCGCCCCGCGCGGGGCAGCCCTTTCGATCCGTCGCCCGAAGGCGCGTCGGGATCAGACGAACTGGACGTTCGTCGCCGATTCGCGACCGTCGCGGCCACGCTCCAGCTCATAGGTCACCTTCTGACCGTCGGCGGGGGCCTGCAGGCCGGCGCGCTCGAGAGCCGAGATGTGCAAAAACACGTCCTGGCGGCCGCCTTCCGGCTGGATGAAGCCGAAGCCTTTGGTGCTGTTGAACCATTTCACGGTGCCGTTGGCCATCGTGAGATCTCCTGTCTTGGGTGCCACCCGCAGAATGCAGTGGCTTGGCCGTCAGATTAACAAAGCAGACTGAAGGCAGAAGCAGACAGGATGCAGAGAATATAACGTAGCCCCGTCAAGATAGGGCAGCAGGACCCATGTTGCAAGAAGAACATGGGCCCGCCCCCCGACCCTCCGGCTCAGAAGCTGGAGGTCAGGCCGACCCACAGCCTGCGCCCCTCGCCCTCGGTGCTGTTCGACGCGGTCGTCACTTCGCGGTCGAGGACGTTGTAGATGGCGGCATTGGCGGTCACGCGCTCGGTCAGCTGATAGTCCACGCCCAGATCCACCGTCAGATAGGAGGCGTATTCATAGGCGATCGCGTTGCCTTCGGCGTCGAAGGCATAGGGCGTGCCGTTGGTGCCGATCCGCGCGCCCGCCGCGACCTCGCGCCCGTGATAGTTGGCCGATCCCCAGGCCCCCAGGCCCTCCACCGGCGTCTGCCAGTCGGCGGTCAGGCTGGCCGTATGGCGGGGCGTCCGGTTCAGGGGCAGGCCCGCATAGTCGCCCGTCTTCTGCTCCGAATCGGTGAAGCTGTAGCTGCCGCGCAGGGTCAGGGACCGGGTCACGTCCCAGGCTCCGGTCAGCTCCACCCCCTGAAGGCGGGCGGCGCCGACATTGTACCACTCCCACAGGTTGTAGTCCGTGCCGCCCAC
Organism: Paracoccus sp. NIOT.M2S5SZ12; assembly: GCF_057748165.1. NCBI lineage: Bacteria > Pseudomonadati > Pseudomonadota > Alphaproteobacteria > Rhodobacterales > Paracoccaceae > Paracoccus > Paracoccus sp. NIOT.M2S5SZ12. The sequence continues at coordinate 100,815 of NZ_JBYLFR010000005.1, read as the reverse complement.
GGTGATGCGGCGGTCGGTCTTGGCATTCTCGATCTTGTTGTCCAGGTCGGTGCGGAACAGGGTCGCGCCCACCTCCCAGGTCGGCGCCTCGTAGAGGGCCGCCAGCTCATAGCTGGTGCTTTCCTCCGGGCTCAGGTCGGAGTTGGAGGCGATGACGCCCGCGCCGCGCTCGGTGGTGTAATAGTATCCCGGCACGATGGAGCGCAGGTCCGGCGCCCGGAACCCGGTCGAGACGCCTCCCTTCAGGGTCAGGCCCGGCGTGGCGTTCCAGACCGCATAGGCGCGCGGGGTGACGTGGCTGCCGAACTCGTCGTGATCGTTCAGCCGCGTCCCCAGGGTCAGGGCGAAATCGTCGCGCAGCCGCCATTCGTCCTCGACGAAGATCGCGCGCTGCTCGGTCGCGAAGGAATAGGTCCGCCCGTCGCCCAGGCCGGGGTTCTGGTCGCGCAGGCCGGTCCGGTTGACTTGTCCCCCGAAGACCAGCACATGGCTGCCCTGCCATTCCCAGGGCGTGGTGACCTTGGCGTCATAGACGGTGTTGGTGACCTCGGGGCTGCGGTCGCCGACCGACAGGCCCAACGCGCCGTTGCCGGTGGAGGTCACGCGCTGCCCGACCTCGCGCAGGACCGACAGATCGACCGTGGTCGCGCCGAACCGGCCCGCATAGGACAGCGAGGCATGATCGCGGGTGTTCTCCTGCAGGCTGTCATTCTGCGGTGTGCCGCGAAAGTCGACCTCGGCGATGCTCCGCCCGACGCGGCCCAGATCCTCGATGCTGCTGCGCCCGCCCTCCAGGTGGATCACATGGTCCGGGGCCGGGGTCCAGCTGAGCCGCGCCGTCAGGTCGGTCAGTTCGCGGTCGCGCAGCCCGTCCACCACGCGCGCCTCGGACCGGTCCAGGCGCCGGCCCCAGACCTGCAGCCCCAGCCTGTCGTCGATGACCGGCCCGCTGCCATAGAAGGACAGCTGCCGCGAACCGGCGTCGCGGCTCCGCTCGGGCACCGTCGCCTCGGCCGTCACCGACCCGGTCCAGCGGTCGGCGACGGGCTTGGTGATGACGTTGATCACCCCGCCCATCGCGTCCGACCCGTAGAGCGACGACATCGGTCCGCGCACGACCTCGATCCGGTCGATGGCCGCGACCGGGGGGATGAAGCTCTGCTCGATCCCGGAATTGCCGTTGGTGCGAGCCTCGCGGGTGGTCTGGCGCTTGCCGTCGACCAGGATCAGGGTGTACTGCCCGCCCAGCCCGCGGATGAAGATATCCTGCTCGTTGGCGACGCCGGTGGTCGCCACGCCCTGCACGTCGCGCAGCGCGTCGCTGAGGGTGGTGATGTTGCGCTTGGCCAGCTCCTCGCCCGAGATGACCGAGATGCTGGCCGGGGCGTCCGTGATGTTCTGTTCGAAGCCAGACGCGGTGATGACGATCTCGTCCAGCAGGATCGGGTTCGCGGCATCCTGCGCCAGCGCGGCGCCGGCGCCGCACAGCGCGGAAACGGTCAGCAGCGAGACCCGGACAGGACGCGAAAGGGACGGGAAAGACAGGGAAAGACGCGGCATCGACGTGACCTCGGAGGGAAAGGAAGCGGTTCTGCCTGGGGGCGAGGCCGCGAGGGTGTCGAATACCTTGGTGATTTTGTCGGGTTAATACTGCCGCCGAAAAGGAACAAGGCTGGCCAGGGATCACCTCCACCGCGCGACATAATTGCAACAGGTCCCTGAGCCTTGGCGGCGGGCATGGCGGTAGGGCGAGCGATGGTAGTCGGAGGATGGTGCCGTCACACCTGATGCACCGGCACGCCCTGCAAGTCTTCCACCCTCGCCACGCCCGATGCGAATCCGGGAAACATGCGGAGATCCCTGTCCTCTTTCCTGCCGCACACGCTGCATCTGGTGCTGCGCAGCCTGTCATCACGGTGCAGCCAGCGAGAGAAACCCACGCGCCCCTCATGGCCGCATCGACACCGGATCAGGTAGTAGGTCGCCTGGTCCATGGGGATGCCCTTCTGAGCCACGACAGTGAATGAAACAAGAACACCGAAGCAAGGGCGAATGCGGTTCGTACCCCTTAGTGCAAAGACGCCTTCGAGGTTGACGCCTGCCGTGCCGGTCGGCATGTTGCCGCCGCAATTGAAGATTGGGCCTACGATATTGGAAACGCTGGCACTCGACAGACAGAAGCTGATCAAGCTCACGAACCACCATGAGTGGCTGTCTCTTAGAGCGTATGTCCTTGAGATGCTTGCGCGCATCTCGCCTGAGGACCTTCGGGCCCGTTGACGCAATGGCTGGTGGAATGCAGTGAACAAGCCTGCGTACCCCCGAGGAACATCGAGGCTCTTGCATTGAGGCATGGTGGATCGGCCGCCATTAGGCATGCGTTCCGCGAGAAGAATGCTTCCGAACTGAACTGCCTGAACATCGTTCCGATAGGCAGCGAATGCCACCCATGGGTCATCCTGAACCGGTGGGGATTTCGGTCTACATTGGACGATCTGAACCATCTGTGCCTGGGCATCCATCGGATGCCGGCCCTTGTCGACCTGCTCGAGTAACGATTTTCGAACTACGCGTCATCGCAGAGCATCACGACACGAAATCATCCCCCAAGCGGCGAAGACATGGTGGTTGACCCGAAAAACGGGATCACATGGAACCACCACAGAGGCGCCTACTGGACCGATGAAATCTTCGCTCGGCTGCGCGAAACGATGCCGGGGCTCATTTCGAATTTTCACCATTCATGCCGCAAGCCTGGCGCGATATTCGCCATCAGCCAGTGGAAGGACTTCGATGCCGTCTGCAGCGCCCCATTGCTCGACAGGCTGATGGCAGGCCTGACACTCAATGGGGCCTCGGATCCGAAGTTGATCATCATGGATTTCAGCGGCGCAGAACCTGACGGGGTCCTCCAGGTCCGCGACAATGTCTGCTTGTGCAGCAACGTCTACCCCGACGGTTACTCGTGGAGCGGGATGAACTACTACAACTCCGAGGTCGGCGTTGCTTGGGAACGCCGGGTCGTCGCCAACTTTCTGGAAGCGGTGTCTCGGATCTGATCCGCCGCAGCCCAGATGATCCTTCTCATGCGTTCGGCTTGATGCATGAGGCTGAAAACGAGAGCGAGGTGCTGTCCGACTGGAACAGCTGCTCGCCTTAGGCTTTGCCCGCCTCGGACGCGCTCTTGCCGTTCTCGATCGTGCGCCAGTTCGCGCTCCTTCGAGGGGCTCACGGTATAGGGCCGCGCCAGCTCGCCCCGCTGAGGCGTTCGGCCAGCTTCTGCGCGACAACCTGATACTGCACCAGCGCCTGATCGATCAGAACGGCGGCCGCAAATGACGGTCTCCACTTTCCACCCCGCGGCGCGCAGGCTGCTGGAATCACCGCGCGCCGACGATTGGCGCATGGCCCGCGAATGGAACAACCTGCGCGCAACCCGATGCGTGCGGCACCTCGAATCGACGGCCCGCCAGCCCGCCGGATGACCGGACGGCTCCTAGCCGCACACCCTGGCCGAGGCGCTGATCGCGGCCAACTGCCGACACATGCGGATCACGGAGCAGGGCGGTCATGCTGCCGAGGCGATGGAGATGGACGCATGGCGACCGAACGACCGATCAACGCGGCGCGCGCGAAGACAACCCGCGACGAACTGAACGGCTTTGGCATGAATGGTGATCTGTTCATGCGCCTGTCCGGCTTCTAGCGGGTCGGGCCTGACAGGTGCGGCGAGCCGGAGTTCGGCTATCGCGATTTCCGTCACAGCGATCGTCGCCAGCCGATCCAGAATGATGCAGCGACGATGATCCGCAAACTTCTCGCCCGCCGCGCTACCCCTGCCGACGACCTCCGCGCGGCGCTCGAGGTCGAACTGGCCAAAACGCAGAAAGAAGCGGACGCCGACTTTGAGCAGCAGAGCCGCATTGACCGGATGCTCGAACGGCCTGTGTATCTTGACTACACCCCTGCGATGAAGCGCGCTGACCGCTTGCACGCTGCCCTCTCGCAGCACGCGCCAGCCCCGCAACCTGCCGACAATCTGCGGGCGGAACACGAGCGACTCAGGGAGGCGGTGGAAGATCCCGACCAGACGCTCTGGCTGCTCGGGAACGAGCGCTTGCGAAAACGACATTCCGCCGCCCTCGTCAAGATCGCACAGGAGAGATGATGCCCCTGCCCGAGCGACAGTTCATCTGCCCGAAAGAGGCCCCGGACGCCCTCGGCATCAGCCGGGCGACGCTGTACCGGTGGGCCAAGCGGGGCTATATCCTAAGCCGCAGGCGCGGCGGGACCAGCCTCGTTTCGCTTCATGAGGTGACGGATTTCAGTCTCGGCCGCGTCGGCCCGGCCGAGTGACCCAGCGAGAAAAGCCTGGGGGACCAGCAGATGGGGGACTGGAACAGAATACCGGCATCATGGCAAGCCAATGTAGGGAAACGTGGTGCCGGTTGAGGGATTTGAACCCCCGACCCCCTGATTACAAATCAGACGCTCTACCACTGAGCTAAACCGGCGCGCCTGCCGGATTACCAAGCCGCGCGGGTCGGCGCAAGCGCGCTCAGCGCCGGTCGCGGCCCAGATCGGTGCGTGTCAGCAGCGCCACCGCCGCAAGCCCCACCGCCATCACCAGCAGCGCCGCCGGGGCTGCGTTGCCCAGATCCTCCAGGCTCGCGCGCTCATGGGTGCGGGTGGCCAGGGTTTCGAAGTTGAAGGGGCGCAGCAGCAGCGTCGCGGGCAGTTCCTTGACGCAATCGACGAAGACCAGAAGCAGTGCCGCGCCCACCGATCCGCGCATCATCGGCAGGAACACCGCGCGCAGCACGCCCGCATCGTCGCGCCCGAGCGAGCGCGCCGCCATGGGCAGCGACGGCGGCACGCGGGTAAAGGCCGCGTCGATCGCCCCCTGCCCGATGGCGAAGAAGCGCACCAGATAGGCCAGCACGATGGCCGCCCCCGTCCCCGTCAGGATCAGCCCCGGATCGGTGCCGGTCAGCGCCAGCCAGCCATCCGCGACCCGGTGGTCCAGCGCGGCCAGCGGGATCAGCAGGCCCACCGCCAGCACCGCCCCCGGCGCGGCATAGCCGATGGTGGTCACCGGCATCAGCAGCCGCGGCAGCGCCCGGCCCGACAGGCGCGTGCCATAGACCATGACCAGCGCGCCCAGCACCGTCAGCACCGCCGCCGCCGCGCCGAGCGAGGTCGTGTGCCACGCCGCGCGGCCCAGTCCCGGCGTCAGCCACCCCTGCGGATAGGACAGCGCATAGGTCGCGATCACCCCCACCGGCAGCACGAAGCCCATCACGAAGGGCAGCGCGCAGGCCAGCGTCGCGGCCCATCCCGCCGCGCCGCGCAGGCGCTGCCGCTGGATGGGGCGGGGCTGGCGGGCGCTTTGGTGATAGCGGGCATTGCGGCGGGCGAACCGCTCCCACAGGGACAGAAGCACGATGATGGCCAGCATCGCGGTGGCGATCTGCGCGGCGCCGCCCGCGTTGCGCCGCTCCAGCCAGGTGGTGAAGATGCCGGTGTTCAGGGTCTGCACGCCGAAATAGCTGACCACGCCATAATCGGCCACGGCCTCCATCATGGCGATGGCCGCGCCCGCGACGATGGCGGGCCGCGCCAGGGGCAGGCCCACGCGGGCGAAGAGGCCCCAAGGGCCGGTGCCCAAGGCGCGCGCGACCTCATAGGCGCTGCCCGACTGCTCGTGCAGCGCCGTCCGCGTCAGCAGATAAACGTAAGGGTAGAGCGCCGAGGCCAGCACGACCACCGCCGCCTCCGGCGAGCGGATGCGCGGGAACCAGTAGTCGCGGGCCGTCTCCCATCCGAACCAGCCGCGCAGGGCGATCTGGACCGGGCCGGAATAGTCCAGGAAATCGGCCAGCACATAGGCCCCGATATAGGCCGGCACCGCCAGCGGCAGCAGCAGCAGCCATTGCAGCGCGCCGCGGCCCGGAAAGTCGTGCATGCTGACCAGCCACGCCGCCCCCGTCCCCATCGCCGCCGCCAGAAGCCCCGTCCCCAGGGCCAGCGCGACCGTGTTGCCGAAGTAGCGCGGCATGACGGTGGACATCAGATGCGGCCAGATGTTGTCGGTCGGGTTGGCCGCCAGCCACAGGACCGACAGCACCGGCAGCAGCACCAGCCCCGCCACCGCGATCGCCGCCAGCGACCAGCCCCGCCCGCCCGTCCGGCGCAGGGCGTGATCGTGACGGCGCGGGCGTGTCGGGGCGTCTGCGGTCCGGGTCATGCCCGACCGGATAGGGCAAACCGGTTTGACTGTCCACGCCGGACGGCTAATCTGCGCGCAGCCGCCGCAACCGCAGGACAAGACGGCACGGCACAGCAAGGAACGGGGACAGCGATGCAGATGGTTTTCCACATGGGGGTGCATGGCACCGATGGCGACCGGCTGCTCAAGACGCTGCTGAACAACCGGGCGCTGCTGCAGAAGGGCGGCACCGAGGTCGTCACCCCGAACCGCCATCGCGGCCTGTTCGAGGAGGCGCTGAAGTCGCTGAACGGCGGCGTCGCCACCCCCGAGATGGAACAGATCATGCTGGACGCCATGCTGGAGAGCGACGATCCGGCGCGGGTGGTGATGTCGACGCCCACCTTCATGGGCGCGCCGGGCCGGGCGGTGGGCCGCGAGGGCTTGTATCCGCAGATCGGGCAGCGCGCGGCGGCGCTGTCGCGGCTGTTCCCGTCGGCCCGGACCGAATTCTTCGTGGCGATCCGCAACCCCGCCGTGCTGCTCAGCGAGGTCCTGCCGCAGTTCAGCGGCGGCGGCTATGACGACCTGATGCAGGGCTGCCATCCGATGCAGCTGCGCTGGCGCGACGCGATCCAGCGGCTGGTGCGCGCGGCCCAGGGGCGGCGCGTGGTGATCTGGTGCCACGAGGACGTGCCGCTGATCTGGCCCGAGGTGGTGCGCCTGGCCGCCGCCCTGCCGGGCGATGCGCCGCTGTCGGGGGGGCTTCTCTACATGCACGACCTTCTGGGCGACATCGGCATCGCGCGGCTGCGCGACGCGATGGCCGGGCGCGACCAGCTGACCGTCGCGCAGCGCCGGACGCTGTACCGCGAGGTCCTGGCCGCGCATGCCCTGCCGGGGACGCTGGACCAGGAGATCACCCTGCCCGGCTGGACGCAGGAGCTGGTGGACCAGGTCACCCGCGCCTATCGCGACGATGTGGCCGAGATCGCGGTCCTGCCGGGCGTGGAGTTCATCCTGCCGTAAGGGCCGCGGCCCCTCAGGCCATGCCCAGGGCGGCCTTGTACATCTCCAGGATGGCCTCCTCCTCGGCGATGTCGTCCTTGTCGCGCTTGCGCAGCGAGATGATCTGCTTCATCACCTTGGTGTCGTATCCGCGGGCCTTGGCCTCGGCCATGACCTCCTTCTGGCGTTCGGCGATGTCCTTCTTCTCGGCCTCGAGCTGCTCGAACTGCTCGATGAACTGGCGCAGCTCGTCGGCGGCCACCCCGTAGGCTTGATCGTCCTGCATCGGATTCGTCCCTTCTTTTGCGTTTGCACCGGGTGTTAGGCGGTCTTGTTGCGCGGCGCAATCGCCGCTAGGGGACGGTCGCGAAACCCCGCCTTGCGCAAGGAGACGACCATGACCCTGTTCGACTGGATCATCTGGAGCGGCGCGGCCCTGACCCTGTTCGGGCTGGGCGCGCTGGTGTGGTGCATCTGGACCGTCAGCCGCGCCCGCGCGCAGGGCCTCGACGACGCGGCGCTGCGCGAGCGGATGCGCGGCGTGCTGGCCGTGAACATGGGCGCGCTGGCGGCCTCGGTCATCGGCCTGATGATGGTCGTGATCGGCATCGTCCTGGCGCGGTGATCCGGCGATGCGGGTCCTGATCCAGCGCGTGGCAGAAGCCCGCGTCACCGTCGACGCCCAGGTCGTGGGGCGGACGGGGCCGGGCCTGCTGATCCTGGCCTGCGCCATGCGGGGCGACGACGACGCGACCGCCGCGGCACTGGCCGGGCGGGTGGCGCGGCTGCGCATCTTCCGCGATGATCAGGGGCGGATGAACCGGTCCCTGCTGGACACGGGCGGCACGGCGCTGGTCGTCAGCCAGTTCACCCTGGCCGCCGACACGCGCAGCGGCAACCGCCCCGGCTTCTCCTCGGCCGCCGCGCCCGAGGACGGGCGCGCGCTGTATGAGCGTTTCGCGCAGGCGCTGCGCGATCTGGGCATCGCCACGGAGACCGGGCGCTTCGGCGCGGACATGCAGGTGGCGCTGGTCAATGACGGGCCGGTCACGATCTGGATGGACAGCGCGGACCGGGCCTGACCCCGGCCGGACCCGACAGGGGTTGACTTTCGCGTCGTTTCGGCCCATCTGAGCCCCATCGCCGTCCGCTGCCGCGTGAGCAGCCTTGGGCCCCTGCCCGATGACGCCGACACCCAATCCAGTTTCCCATTCACGCGGGGAGGCAGCAGGCATCCTCGTATCGCGCCTGCACCCCTGCCACCGGCTGCGCCCCGCGCGCGGCCCCTGCCCTTGCGTCCGATACGGGGGACGGAGGGGACGAAAGATTCCGATGGAACAGAACAACACCCGCCGCCGCCCCAACCGTGGCGGAAAATCCGCCCCCGCCCGGGCGCCGATCCAGGCCAATGAGGGCCGCCGCGCCCCCGCCCGCGAACCCGTCATCACCGGTCCCTTCGCGGATATGGGCATCGACCACCGCATCAACGCCAACATCATCGCGATGGGCCTGACCACGCCCACGCCGATCCAGGAACAGGGCATCCCCGCCATCGTGCAGGGCCGTGACGTGCTGGGCCTGGCACAGACCGGCACCGGCAAGACGGCGGCCTTCGGCCTGCCGATGCTGACCCGGCTGATCAACTATGGCAAGAAGCCCGACCCTAAGACCTGCCGCGCGCTCATCCTGTCACCGACCCGCGAACTGGCCACCCAGATCGCGACGAATATCGACGCCTATGCCGAAGGCACGCCGATCCGGTCGTTCCGCGTGGTGGGCGGCGCCTCGATCAACACCCAGACCGAGCGGCTGTCGCGCGGCGTGGACGTGCTGATCGCCACCCCGGGCCGCCTCATGGACCTGATCGAGCGTCGCGCGATCAGCCTGGAGGCCACCACCTATCTGGTGCTGGACGAGGCCGACCAGATGCTGGACATCGGCTTCATCCACACGCTGCGCAAGATCGCGCGGATGCTGCCCAAGGAGCGGCAGACGCTGATGTTCTCGGCCACCATGCCGAAGCTGATGTCGGAACTGTCCGAGACCTACCTGACCAACCCGGTCAAGGTGGCCGTCAACCCGCCGGGCCAGGCCGCCAAGAAGATCGAGCAGGGCGTCCATTTCGTCAGCCAGGGCGACAAGGCCACCCTTCTCGCCGAATACATGTCCAAGCACACTAACGAGCTGGCCATGGTCTTCGGCCGCACCAAGCACGGCTGCGAAAAGCTGGCCAAGCTGCTGGAGAAATGGGGCTTTGCCGTCGCCGCGATCCACGGCAACAAATCGCAGGGCCAGCGCGAGCGTGCCCTGGAGGCGTTCCGCCGCGGCGAGACCAAGGTCCTGGTCGCGACCGACGTGGCCGCCCGCGGTCTGGACATCCCCGAGGTCGCGCATGTCTACAACTACGACCTGCCGAACGTCCCCGAGAACTATGTCCATCGCATCGGGCGGACCGCGCGTGCGGGCCGTGACGGCCGCGCCGTGGCCTTCTGCGCGCCCGCCGAGCTGGGCGAGCTGCGCGCCATCGAGAAGGCGATGAAGAACGCCATTCCCGTGATCGGCGGGACCGTGCCCTCGGCCGCGATGGCCGCGGCGGCAGGTCCGGCCGGCGGCGTCCAGCGCGGTCGCGGCAAGCCGATGGACGGGGCCGCGCAGAAGCGCCCGGCCCGCCGCCCCTCGCGCGCGCCGAAAAGCCGCCAGGCCTGACATCCCGGACCGAAGCCAGGCGGCGGCAGAGCGATCTGCCGCCGCTTTCGCTTGCGGGGCGCGGGGCGCGCGGGTAAGCGGCTGGCCTCATGGCCAAGCTCTATTTCCACTACTCCACGATGAATGCCGGCAAGAGCACCTTGCTGCTGCAGGCGTCCTACAACTACCGCGAACGCGGCATGGAGACGCTGCTGCTGACGGCGGCGCTGGACGACCGCGCGGGACAGGGGCGCATCGCCAGCCGCATCGGCATCGCCGACGCGGCCGCGACCTTCGACAGCGCCAGCGACCTGATGGCGATGGTCGCCGATGCCGCGCCGCGCCCGGCCTGCGTCTTCATCGACGAGGCGCAGTTCCTGACCCGCGACCAGGTCTGGCAGCTGGCGCGCGTCGCCGACGATCTGAACATCCCGGTGATGTGCTATGGCCTGCGCGTCGATTTCCGGGGCGAGCTGTTTCCCGGATCGGCCGCGCTGCTGGCCCTGGCCGACGACATGCGCGAGGTGCGCACCATCTGCCATTGCGGCAAGAAGGCCACCATGGTCATCCGCCGCGACGACCAGGGCCGCGCCATCACCGAAGGCGCGCAGGTCCAGGTCGGCGGGAACGAGACCTATGTCTCGCTCTGCCGCAGGCACTGGCGCGAGGCCACCGGCGGGTGATCACGATTTCCGCGCCGCGCCCCTGTCGCGTTGCGGGCACGCGGGGGTTGATGTAACCATCGCGGAAAACCGGAAGCGGACCAGGCAAGGGGACAAGACGATGCGGGCATTCCTGATGGCGGCGGCGGCGGCGATGGCGCTGGCGGGACCGGCCGGGGCCTTCGACACCACGGCGCGGGCGGCCTGGGTCTATGACATGCAGACCGGCACCGTGCTGATGGAGAAGGACGCCGACCTGGCCCTGCCGCCCGCGTCGATGTCCAAGCTGATGACCCTGACCATGCTGTTCGAGGCGCTGCGCGACGGCCGCGTGACCATGGACACGACCTTCCCGGTATCCGAGAAGGCCTGGCGCATGGGCGGCTCCAAGATGTTCGTGGAGCCCGCCGACCGCCCCACGGTCGAAGAGCTGATCCACGGCATCATCATCAATTCGGGCAACGATGCCTGCGTGGTGGTCGCCGAAGGGCTGGCCGGGACCGAGGAGGCCTTTGCCCGCCGCATGACCGAACGCGCGGCCCAGCTGGGCCTGACCGAGACGACGCTGGTCAACTCCTCCGGCTGGCCGGCCGAGGGACATCTGATGTCCACCCGCGACCTGGGGCTGCTGGCCGAATACATCATCCGCGAGTTCCCCGACCTCTATCCGCAATTCGCGATGACCGAGTTCAACTACAAGGGCCGGGTGCCGTCGAACGCGGCCAACCGCAACCCGCTGCTGCGCATCGGCGGCGCCGACTGGACCGCCGACGGGCTGAAGACCGGCCACACCCAGGAGGCCGGATACGGCCTGGTCGGATCGGCCGTCCAGGACGGGCGCCGGGTGATCTTCGTCATCACCGGCCTGGAATCCGAGCGTGCGCGGGCCGAGGAATCCGAGCGTCTGGTCAACTGGGCCTTCCGCGAGTTCTCCATGCGCAGCTTGGTCCCCGCCGGAGAGGACGTGGTGCAGGCTCCGGTCTGGCTGGGCACGCGCGACCGCGTCGGTCTGACGACGCGGGACGGCGTCAACGTGCTGGTGCCCGCGGGCGTCGCCGATCAGGTCAAGGTCGAGGTGGTCTACGACTCTCCCCTGCCCGCGCCCATCGCGCGGGGCGACCAGGTCGGCCGCCTGGTGGTGACCATTCCCGGCACGGCCGACACGATCACGCCGCTGATCGCCACCGACGACATCCCCGAGGCCGGCTTTCTGGGCCGCATGAAGGGGGCGGTGATGCAGCTGGGCCAACGCGCCGTCAGCGCCGTCACCGGCTGATGCTGATCAGCCTGGAGGGCATCGACGGCTGCGGCAAGTCCACGCAGGCGCGCCTCCTGGCGCAGCACCTGCGCGAGGCGGGCCGCGACGTCGTGCTGACCCGCGAGCCCGGCGGCAGCCCCGGCGCCGAGGAGATCCGCCGCCTGCTGGTCGAGGGCGCGGGCGAACGCTGGTCGGCCGAGACGGAGTGCCTGCTGTTCACCGCCGCCCGCCGCGATCATCTGGAGCGCACCATCCGTCCGGCCCTGCAGGCGGGCCGCGTGGTCGTGACCGACCGCTTTGCCGACAGCACCCGCGTCTATCAGGGCGCGGCGCGGGGCGAGCTGCGCGATCTGGTCGACCGGCTGCACGCGCTGATGATCGGGGTCGAGCCCGACCGGACCTTCGTCATCGACATCCCCCCCGCGACGGGCCTGGCCCGCGGCGCGGCACGCGGCGGCGCCGAGGATCGCTTCGAGAGCCTGGGCCTGGCCTTTCAGGAGCGTCTGGCACGCGGCTTTCGCGACCTCGCCGCCGAGCATCCGGACCGGGTCCGCATGATCGACGGCAGCGGCACGCCCGAGGACGTCGCCGCCCGCATCCGCGCCGCGCTGTGAGGGCCGTCCCCGACGACATCCCCGAGCCCGACCGCGTGCCGGGCGCGCCGCATCCGCGCATGACGCCGCGGGTGATCGGCCAGGACGCGGCCGTCGCCGCCTTCGTCGAGGCCGCGCAGGGCGACCGGCTGCATCACGCCTGGCTGCTGACCGGTCCGCGCGGCGTGGGCAAGGCGACGCTGGCCTGGGCCATCGCGCGCTGGCTGCTGACCGGGTCCGACAGCCCGAGCCTGTCGGTCGACGCCTCCCTGCCCGAGGCGCGCCGCATCGCCGCCCTGTCCGAGCCGCGGCTGATGCTGATCCGCAGGCCCTGGGACGACAAGGCCGGACGGCTGCGCGCCGAGATCACCGTGGACGAGATCCGCCGCCTGCTGTCCTTCTTCCACCTGTCATCGGCCGAGGGCGGTCGCCGCATCGCCATCATTGACGCCGCGGATGAGATGAACATCCCCGCCGCCAACGCCCTGCTGAAGGTGCTGGAGGAGCCGCCGGCCGATGCGCTGATCCTGATGATCGCGCACCAGCCCGCCCGGCTGCTGCCCACGATCCGCTCGCGCTGCCGGACGCTGCGCCTGGTCCCCCTGCCCCCGCGCCGCATGGCGGAGATCCTGTCGGACCTGGGCATCGACGAGGATGCCGAACCGCTGGCCGCGCTGTCGGACGGCTCGGTCGGAGAGGCGCTGCGCCTGGCCGGTCAGGGGGGGCTGGACCGCTATCAGCAGCTGGTCGACCTGTTCGCCACCCTGCCCCGGATGGACCGGCTGGCGGCGGCGGGCTTTGCCGATGGCGCCGCGGGCCGGGCGGGGGCCGAGGGCGATCCGTTCGACCTGACCATCACCGTGCTGGACCGGTTCCTCACGCGGTTGGCGCGGGCCGGCCTGATGGGTCCGCCCCTGCCCCAGGCCGCGTCCGGGGAAGGCGCGCTCATGGCGCGGCTCTCGCCCGACGATCATGCCGCGCGGATCTGGGCCGAGGCGCAGGCGCGCCTCTCGGCCCGGGCGCGGGCCGGGCGGGCGGTCAATCTTGACCCTGCCGCGCTGGTGATGGATATGGTTCTGGAACTGGCGCAGCTGCCGCCCGCGCAAGCGTCCCTGACCAAGGCCTGACCGATGAGTGATGCGGCCCTCCGGCTGACCGACAGCCATTGCCACCTGGATTTCCCCGATTTCGACGGAGAGCATGACGCCCTGATCGCGCGGGCGCGGGCGGCGGGCGTGCATCGCATGGTCACCATCTGCACCCGCCTGCGCCAGGAACCCGCCGTCCGCGCGCTGGCGGAGGCGCATGACGGCGTCTTCTACGCCGCGGGCACCCACCCGATGAGCGTGGCCGAGGAGCCGATGGCCAGCGTCGATCAGCTGGTGGCCCTGGCCGCGCATCCGAAATTCGTGGGCATCGGAGAGACGGGGCTGGATTACCACTACACCGCCGAAAGCGCCGCCGCTCAGCAGGAGAGCCTGCGCATCCATATCGAGGCCGCGCGCCGGACGGGCCTGCCGCTGATCATCCACGCCCGCGATGCGGACGGGGACATGGCCCGCATCCTGACCGAGGAGCATCGCGCCGGCGCCTTCGGCTGCGTGATGCACTGCTTCAGCTCGACCCCGGCGCTGGCGCGGGCGGCGCTGGATCTGGGCTTCTACCTGTCGATGTCGGGCATCGCGGCGTTCCCGCGCTCGCAGGACCTGCGCGACATCTTCGCCGCCGCCCCCCTGGACCGCATCCTGGTCGAGACCGACAGCCCCTATCTGGCCCCGCCCCCCCATCGCGGCCGCCGGAACGAGCCCGCCTATGTCGCCCATACCGCCGCCGTCGGCGCCGAGGTCTTCGGCCTGACCCCGGCCGCCTTCGCCGCCGCGACCGAGGCGAATTTCGAACGCCTGTTCCCCAAGGCCGCGCGATGAGCGCCACGATCCGCGCCACCATCCTGGGCTGCGGATCGTCGGGCGGCGTGCCGCGGCTTGGCAACCGGTGGGGCGCCTGCGACCCCACTGAGCCGCGCAACCGCCGCCGCCGCTGCTCGCTGCTGGTCGAACGCGACGGGCCGGGGGGCACGACGCGGGTGCTGATCGACACCGGCCCCGACCTGGTGCCGCAGCTTCTGGACGCGGATGTCGCGGTCTTGGACGCGGTCATCTACACCCACGCGCATGCCGATCATGTCCACGGCATCGACGACCTGCGGCAACTGGTCTACAACGCCCGCCGCATGCTGCCGCTCTGGGCGGACGACCCCACCGCGGCGGCACTGACCGAGCGGTTCGGCTATGTCTTCCAGACACCGGACGGCAGCCAGTATCCGCCTATCTGCGACCTGAACCGGATCGACGGGCCGGTCACCATCGACGGCCCCGGCGGCGCGGTGACCCTGCATCCGTTCCGCGTCCAGCACGGAGAGATCACCGCCCTGGGCTTCCGCATCGGCGGGCTGGTCTATCTGCCCGACGTCTCCGACATCCCCGACGCCGCCTGGCCGCTGATCCAGGACGCGCCGGTCTTCATCGTCGACGCGCTGCGCCCCGAGCCCCATCCCAGCCACGCCCATCTGGCGCTGGCGCTGGACTGGATCGCCCGCGCCCGCAGCCCGCGCGCCGTGCTGACGAACATGCATCTGGACATGGACTATGCCACGGTGCGCGACACCACGCCCGCCCATGTCGAACCCGCATATGACGGCATGCGCATCACCTGCACCGCCGACGGCCCGGCGGCGTCGCACCCGGCATGAGCGCACTGTTCGAGATCATCCTGCCCGTCTTCCTGATCGTGGGTTTCGGCTATCTGGTGACCTGGCGCGGCTGGTTCCCGGCGGCTGCGGTGGACGGGCTGATGGGCTTCGCGCAGAACTTCGCGGTACCCACGCTGCTCTTCGTGTCGATGGCCCGGCTGGATCTGGGGACCGAGTTCCGCGCGGGCCTGCTGATCCCCTTCTATCTGGGCGCCTTCGCGGCCTACGGGCTGGGCTGGGCGGGGGCGCGGCTGGTGCTGAAGCGGTCGGCGGTGGACAGCGTGGCGATCGGCTTCGTGTGCCTCTTCTCCAACAGCCTGCTTCTGGGCATCCCGATCACGGAACGCGCCTACGGGCCGGATGCGCTGGCCGGGAACTGGGCGATCATCGCGCTGCATTCGCCGCTGCTCTACACCTTCGGGATCACGGTGATGGAATTTACCCGCGCCCGCGGCAGCGGCCTGTCGGTCGGCCGCGTGGCGCTGCGCGCGCTGACGGGCGTTCTGCGCACCAGCCTGGTCATCGGCATCCTGACCGGCCTGTCGGTGAACCTGATGATGCAGGCGGGCCTGGTGCTGCCGCGCGGCTTCTGGGACGCGGTCGACATGATCGCACGCGCCGCCCTCCCGGCGGCGCTCTTCGGTCTGGGCGGCGTCCTCTACCGCTACCGGCCCGAAGGGGACATGACCGCCATCGCGCTCTGCTGCACGGCCAGCCTGATCCTGCATCCGGCGATCGTCTTCGCCACGGCGCATCTGGGCGGGCTGGACCGCGACGGGATGCGCTCGGCGGTGATGACGGCGGCGATGGCGCCGGGGGTGAACGCCTATCTCTTCGCCAACATCTACGGCGCGGCGCGACGGGTCGCGGCCTCGGCGGTGCTGATCGCGACGGCGCTCTCGACGCTCACCATCTGGATGTGGCTCAGCCTGCTGCCCTAAGGCGATGCGGGGGTCCGGGGGGCCGCAGGCTCCCCGGCGGGGGGTGCGGGGGGCTGGCCCCCCGCCGTCGCGGGACGCAACACCCGCGGATCAGATCGGCACGCGCAACGCCCCCAGAGGCTCCTCCAGCGCCCGCTCCTCATAGCCGAAATGCGACCGGATCGCCCGGTCCAGCGCCGCGAACCGCTCCGCGCACAGATCCAGCGCCGCCGTGCCCCGATCCGCAACCAGCGCCTGCGCGGCCTCATGCAGCGCGCCGATCAGGCGGTGGATCACCTCGTGCTCGGCCATCAGCCGCCGGATGACCGGGGCCAGCAACGCCCCGCCGCGCTCGGCCAGGGCCGGGAACATCCACTGCTCCTCGATGTCGTGGTGGTTCTGCAACAGCGCGCAGTCGCGCCCGCAGGCCGTGCCGAACCGCGCCATGTTGCGCGCCAGCGCCGTCCCCGCCACCGCCGGCGCGACCAGCGCGGGATCGGCCTGCGCGGCCCGGACCTCGGCCAGCAGCCGCGCCACGGCGTCCAGTTCGGCCCGATACATGTCGTGGATGGCGGCCAGGCGGCGGCCATGGGCACGCTCGGCCCGCGTGATGGCGGGATAGGACGGGGGCGCGGGACGCGAGCCCTCGTCCTCCAGCTCCTCCGGCGTCATCGGGGCGTGACGCCCCGGATGCGCTCGGAGCGGCGGCGCAGCAGCTCGACCGTGGTCAGCAGCGCGATCGAGAAGATCACCAGCAGCGTCGCCACCGCCAGGATGGCCGGGCTGATCTGCTCGCGGATGCCGTTCCACATCTGCCGCGGGATGGTCTGCTGATCGGGTCCGGCGATGAACAGCACCGCCACCACCTCGTCGAACGAGGTCACGAAGGCGAACAGCGCCCCTGACACCACCCCCGGCAGGATCAGCGGCATCGTCACCTTGAAGAAGGTCCTGCGCGGGTTGGCCCCCAGGCTGGCCGCGGCCCGGTTCAGCGACTGATCGAACCCCACCAGCGTCGCCGTAACGGTGATGATCACGAAGGGAATGCCCAGGGTCGCATGGGCCAGGATCACCCCCAGATAGGTGCCCGCCAGCCGCCCGCATTCCGGTGACACGCCGATCAGCTTCAGCAATTCGCAGGGGTTGGAGTAGAAGAAGAACATCCCCGTCGCGGTGATGATCAGCGGCACGATCATCGGAGAGATCAGGATCGCCATGATCGCCCGGCGGAAGGGCATTTCGGGGCGCGACAGGCCCAGGGCCGCCAGCGTTCCCAGCACCGTCGCCACCAGCGTCGAGAAGACGCCGATGATGATCGAGTTCTTGGCCGCCTTGATCCAGTTCGCATTGGCCCAGGCATCCGACCAGAAGGCCCAGCCCGTGGCATCCGGGTTCTGCATGCCGAAGGTCAGCAGGCTGGAATACCACCGCGTGCTGAACCCGTCCGGGTCCAGCGACAGCATCCGGTCGGTGAAGGTAAAGTAGGGCTCGGCGTTGAAGGACAGCGGGATGATCACGATGATCGGCGCGATCAGGAAGACGAAGATCAGCGCGCAGATCGTCAGGCGGGCGTAATGCCACAGGCGTTCCAGCGGGCTTGCATAGGTCGGAAGGGCCATTCGCGCTATCCCAGTTTCAGGTTGTCGACGCCGACAAGGCGGTCATAGAGCCAGTAGAGCACCAGCACCGCCCCCAGCAGCAGGGCTGCCAGCGCCGCCGCCATGGACCAGTTCAGCGTGCCCGTCATATGCTGCGCGATCATGTTCGAGATCAGCTGCCCCGAGGATCCGCCGACCAGCGCGGGCGTGATGTAGTAGCCGACGGCCAGGATGAAGACCAGCATCGCCCCCGCCCCCAGCCCCGGCAGCGTCTGCGGGAAATAGACCCGGCGGAATGCGGTCCAGCTGGTCGCCCCCAGGCTGCGCGCCGCGCGGACATAGGACGGGTTGATCGTGCGCATCACCGAATAGAGCGGCAGGATCATGAAGGGCAGCAGGATATGCGTCATCGCGATGATGGTGCCGGTCTGGTTGTAGATCATCTGCAGCCGCTGGCCGCCGCCGATCACGCCCAGCCAGACCAGGATGTCGTTCACCACCCCCTGCTGCTGCAGCAGCACCATCCAGGAGGTCGTGCGCACCAGAAGCGAGGTCCAGAAGGGCAGCAGCACCAGGATCATCAGCAGGTTCGACTTGCGCATGGGCAGCGTCGCCAGCAGATGCGCGATGGGAAAGCCCAGCACGAAGGTCAGGCCGGTGATCACCGCCGACAGCCAGAAGGTGCGCCAGAACAGCGTCAGATAGATGCGCTGCTGCTCCTCGACCTGCTGAACACGGCCTTCGGTGTCGCGGGTGCGGTCCACGGCGGCCAGATAGAAGTTCGCGGTCAGGGGGGTCGATGCCTCGCGCATCACCGACCACAGCTGCGGGTCGCCCCAATCCTCGTTGATCTCCAAGAGCGCCTCGCGATAGGGCGGCTCCAGCCCGCGCCGCACCTGGCGGCCGGTCGAGGTGAACAGCGACCGCGTGCCCGGCATGTCGTAGTTGATGCGGGTGCCGACGACGCCGATGTTGCGCGCCTCGGCGCTGGCGACCAGGTCCTGGGCCAGCGCGGTCCAGGCGGCTTCGTCCGGGTCGGTGCCGCGCTCGGTCTGGGCGAACCAAGCCGAGACCTGCGGCATGTTGGCCGAGAACCCGTCATTGTAGAACGACCGCTGCAGCATCTGCCCGATCGGCACGACGAAGGTGATGACCACGAAGGCCAGGAGCGGCAGCACCAGCAGGAAGGCCCGCCGGCGCGCGCGGCGCTGGCTGCGGGCCAGGGCGCGGGCCAAGGGCTTGCCATCCGCGGTGGTCAGCGTCGCCCCCGCGCCCGAGGCGGTGGTGGCGATGGCGGCATGTGGATCAAGTGCGGCGTTCGCCATGTCGTCCCCGGCGGTCAGGGCCGCCACCCCCGCATCGGGGGGCGGCGGCGTTTCGGATCAGCTCGCGGCCAGCCAGCTGTTGAAGCGCTCGGTCAGCTCGGCCGAATGGTCGGCCCAGAATTCAGGGTCGTCGGTGACGGCATTGGCCAGCGCCTCGGGGCTGGTCGGCATGTGCGGCGCCATCTCGGTGACGCCGTCCTGATAGAGCCCGACCAGCGCGTTCGACGACTGCCGGGCGGGACCATAGGCGATGTATTTCGCCTGATCGGCCAGCCGCTGCGTGTCGGTGGCGAATTTCAGGTATTCCATCGCCGCATCCGGGTTCGGCGCATCGACCGGGATCACGAACATGTCCATGTCCAGGTACTGGCCGTCCCAGATGATGCCGAAGGGCTGCTTCTCGGCGACCATCGCGTCGAAGGCGCGGCCGTTGTAGACGGTGGTCATGCTGACCTCTCCGTCGGCCAGCAGCTGCACGGGCTGGGCGCCGGCCTCCCACCAGACGGTCTCGGCCTTGATCGTGTCCAGCTTGGCGAAGGCCCGGTCCACGCCCTCGGGGGTGGAGAGCACGTCATAGACCTCGTCCGCGGGCACCCCGTCGGCGATCAGCGCCAGATACAGCGTGCGCTTGGGGTTCTTGGGCAGGCCGCGCTTGCCGGGGAAGGTCTCGGTGTCGAAGAAGTCGGCGGCGGTGGTCGGCGCGTTGCCCTCGAACTTGGTGGTGTTGTAGCTGATGACCGTGCCCCAGACGATGTTGGCCACCGCGCAGTCGCGCAGCGCGCCGGGCACGAAATCCTCGGCCGCGGGCGTGCCGTCGGGGGCCGCGGGCAGCGAGGCCGGGTCGATCTCGACCAGCGCGCCCTCGTCGCACAGGCGGATCGCGTCGCTGACCTCGACGTCGAAGACGTCGCCGGTGACGTTGCCCGCCTCGACCTGGGCGCGCAGCGGCGTGGCCGGGTTGTCGGCCGCGATCATGTTGACGGCGATGCCGGTCTCGGCGGTGAAGGGCTTGTTGTAGGCCTCGACCTGGCTGGTCTCGTAGGCGCCGCCCCAGGAGACGACGTTGACCTCCTGCGCGGAGGCGGCGAAGGCCAGGCCTGTCAGGGCCGTGGACAGGATCAGGGTGGTTCTCACGATGGTTCTCCCGGTTAGATTGCATCGGGCGGTTTTTTTGCCCGTTGTCATTGGCCCCAAGGGGCGGGCCGGGCGGACGCGCCGCCCGGCCAAGGGGTCAGCTGGCCAGCCAGCTGTTGAAACGCTCGTTCAGCTCGGCGTCGCGGTCGACCCAGAACTCCAGGTCGGACGCCAGGGCCGCGGCCATGTTGGCCTCGAAGGTGGGCAGGTTCGGACCCATCGGCTGATCGGTGCCCTCGATGTTGCCGACCAGTGCCGCGGCCGAGCGGCGCGGCGGGCCATAGCTGATGAACTCGGCCGCGCGGGCCTGTGGTGCGGGGGCCGTGGTCCAGGCCACGAACTCCATCGCCTGCTCCAGGTTCGGCGCGCCCTTCGGCACGACCCAGCCCTCCATCTCATAGATCTGGGCGTCCCAGATGATCTCGAAGGGCTGGCCGTCGGCCTGCGCCGCGTTGAAGATCCGGCCGTTGAAGGCATAGGCCATGCTGACCTCGCCATCGGCCAGCAGCTGCGGGGGCTGGGCGCCCGCCTCCCACCAGATCACGTCGGCCTTGATCGTGTCCAGCTTCGCGAAGGCGCGGTCGACGCCCTCGGGGGTGGCCAGCACGTCATAGACCTCGCCGGCGGGCACGCCATCCGCCATCAGCGCCAGCTCCAGGTTGAACTTGGCGCCCTTGCGCATGGTGCGCTTGCCCGGGAAGGCCTCCAGGTCGAAGAAATCCGCGGGCGTCGCGGGCTTGGCCTCGGGGAAGGCGGTGTCGTTGAAGGCCAGGACCATCGAATAGACGTCGGTCGCGACGAAGCAGTCGGTCACCGCCCCCTCGATGAAGTCGTCGGCCGCAGCCGTCCCGTCCTCTGCCGGCAGCAGGATGGCGGGGTCGATCTCCTCCAGCGCGCCCTCGTCGCAGAGCCGCACCGCGTCGGCATATTCGACCGAGGCCACGTCGATCGACACGTTCCCCGCCTCGACCTGCGCCTTGATCGGCGTGGCCGGGTTGTCGGCGTCCGACATGATGACGTTGATGCCGGTCTCGGCGGTGAAGGGCTTGGCATAGGCCTCCAGGTGGCTGTTGCCATAGGCCCCGCCCCAGGAGAGCAGGTTCACATCGGCCAGCGCCGGTCCACCGACCAGACCGATCGCGGTGCTGAGGGCCAGAAATCGTTTCATCTCTAAGGTCTCCACGTGATAATTCAGATCGGGTCGAGGGCGCGGGCATCCTGCGGATGCCAGCCGATGCGGATCACCTGGCCGGGGTCTAGACGGGTCTGGCCGATGGTGTTGCGCATCTTCATGACGAAGTTGTCGCTGCCCGCGACCTTCAGGCGGGCGCGCAGGATGTCGCCCATGTAGACGACCTCGGCCACCTGCGCCTCGATCGTGTGGGCGCCGGGCGACATCATCTCGGGCTTGAACTCGACCCGTTCGGGGCGGATCGAGACGGTCGTGCGCTGGCCCGTCTCGCGGATGTTCACGGCGGTCGCGTCGATCACCCCGCCCCCGTCCAGCCGCACCAGCGCCTTGTCGCCCTCCAGCCGCTCGATCGTGCCAGCCAGGGCGTTGTTCTCGCCGATGAAGCTGGCGACGAAGCTGTTCTCGGGACGCTCGTATAGATCGGCGGGCGCGGCCAGCTGCTGGATGCGCCCGTCGTTGAACACCGCGATGCGGTCCGACATGGTCAGCGCCTCGCCCTGGTCATGGGTCACATAGACCACGGTGATTCCAAGTTTCTCGTGCAGGTGCTTGATCTCGAACTGCATATGCTCACGCAGCTGCTTGTCCAGCGCGCCCAGGGGCTCGTCCATCAGGACCAGTTCGGGATCGAAGACCAGCGCGCGCGCCAGGGCGATGCGCTGCTGCTGGCCGCCCGAGAGCTGGGCGGGGCGGCGGTTTGCGAAGCGGCCCATCTGCACCATGTCCAGCGCGCGGGCGATGCGGGTCTCGCGCTCGGACCGGCTCATCCCGCGGACCTCCAGCGGAAAGGCCAGGTTCTCGCCCACCGTCATGTGCGGGAACAGCGCATAGTTCTGGAACACCATGCCGATGCCGCGCTTGTGGGGCGGCACCTGGTTGATCGGGCGGCCGTCCAGGCGGATCTCTCCATGGGTGGCGGTCTCGAAGCCCGCCAGCATCATCAGGCAGGTCGTCTTGCCCGATCCCGACGGGCCCAGCATGGTCAGAAATTCGCCCTTGCCGATGGACAGGTTCAGGTCCTTGACGACAAGCGTCTGACCATCATAGCTTTTTTGCACATGCTCGAATGCGACGAAAGCATCGTCGTGGCGGTGGTCCAGCAAAAAGCGCTCTCCCTGTTGTCGTTGGTTGTTCAGCGCAGGATGCAGGTTAAGCGGCGGTCTGCCGCACTGGCAATATCAATTGCGACATTCCATGCGACGAACGCGGCGCGCCCGAAACCCCGGATCGGAGCTTCGGGCGCGCGGTCGTCACGGCTTGCATGGGCTGCAACGGGCCTGCCCGAAAATCGGGCAGACACCACAGGGAGGCGGGCAGATCGGGGATCAGCCGGGGCGCTTGGGGCCCTTGCGATGCGGCTTGGGGCCGGCGGCCTTGTCGCCATGCGGCTTGGGCTTGGCCCATGCGGGCTTGGGGCCCTTGCCCGCGGCGTCGGCCTTCTTCTTCCACGGCTTGACGGCGGGATGGGCGCCTTCGCGGGGGTCGGCCACGGGGGCGTCATCGGGAATCCAGCCGCCGCGGGCGGCCTTCACGCGCGACTGATGTCCAGCCTGCGCCTCCGCCGCGCGGCGCGGGGCGGGCTTGCGGGCCGGGCGGTCGTCGCGGTCCTGGCGCGGGGCGCGGGGCGCGCGCTCGGTCGGGCCGTCCAGATCGGGCGCGCCCTCCATGCGGCGCATGGTCACCTCGGGGGTGATCTCCATGAAATCGCCGAAACGCGGGGCCTGGGCGGCGGCGATCTGGATGTAGGACAGGTCCTGCTTCACCCGGATCGCGCCGATCGCGTCGCGGGTGATGCCGCCCGCATCGCAGACCTTGGGCAGCAGCCAGCGCGCCTCAGCCCGGCCGGAATGGCCGACCGACAGGGTGAACCAGACCGAATCGCCGAACTCGCGCGGCTGGCGCGGGGCCATGGGCGCAGGCGCGGGCTGCGCCTCGGACAGCTCCTCGGCCGAGGGACGGCCCTCGCGCCACAGACGCAGGAAGGCGGCCGCCACCTGCTCCGCGCCGAACCGCTCCAGCAACTGCGCGGCTAGAGGCGCATCCTCTCCGACCGGCTCGCTCAGGCCGGGATGTTCCAGCATGCGCTGATCGTCGCGGGCGCGCACCTCGTCGGCGGTCGGCGCGTCCAGCCATTCGGCCGAGACCTTGGCGTTCTGCAACAGCCGCTGCGCGCGGCGGTAATCCGAGGACGGCACGATCAGCGCCGAGACCCCCTTGGACCCCGCCCGTCCCGTGCGGCCCGAGCGGTGCAGCAGCGTCTCGGGGTTGGTGGGCAGATCGGCATGGATCACCAGCTCCAGCCCCGGCAGGTCGATGCCGCGCGCGGCCACGTCGGTGGCGATGCAGACGCGGGCGCGCCCGTCGCGCAGCGCCTGCAGCGCATGGGTCCGCTCCTGCTGGGACAGCTCGCCCGACAGGGCCACGCATTTGAAGCCGCGGTTCGACATGCGCGCCAGCAGGTGGTTCACGTTCGCCCGCGTCTTGCAGAAGACGATGGCGGTCTGCGCCTCGTGGATGCGCAGCAGGTTGAAGATCGCGGGCTCGCGGTCGCGGGCGGTCACGGTATAGGCGCGATAGGCGATGTCGCCGTGCTGGCGCGCCTCGCCCATGGCGGCGATACGCAGGGCGTCGCGCTGGAAGTCGCGGGCCAGCTTCTCGATCGCCGAGGGCACCGTGGCCGAGAACATCAGCGTACGGCGTTCCACCGGGGCGGCGCCCAGGATGAACTCCAGATCCTCGCGGAAGCCCAGGTCCAGCATCTCGTCGGCCTCGTCCAGCACGGCCGCGCGCAGGTCCGACAGGTCCAGGCTGCCGCGGTCGATATGGTCGCGCAGGCGGCCCGGCGTGCCGACCACGATCTGCGCGCCGCGCTGCAGCGCGCGCTTCTCGTTGCGATAGTCCATACCGCCGACGCATGTCGCGATCTGCGCACCGGTGCCGGCATAAAGCCATTCCAGCTCGCGCGCGACCTGCAGCGCCAGTTCGCGCGTCGGCGCGATGGCGAGCGCCAGCGGCAGCTCGCCCGCGATCATGCGGTCGCCGTCCAGCAGGTCCGCCCCCATCGCCAGGCCAAAGGCCACCGTCTTGCCCGAGCCGGTCTGGGCCGAGACCAGCACGTCGCGGCCCGCGGCCTCGGGCGCCAGCACCGCCGACTGCACGGCGGTCAGCGTCTCATAGCCCTTGTCGGCCAACGCCGCCTGAAGCGGTGCGGGGAAGTTCAGTTCAGTCATGTGATTCGCCAAATGCGGGGGCCATGTGCGACCCGATGAGCGGCACCTATCGTCGCTGCGACCGGCCCACCCTGCACCCGCCGCCCCGGACATTCAGGGCCAAAGGCGGTTCCCTACGCGCTTTGCGACGGGAAGTCCACGGCAAAGCACGGCGGCGCTCAGGTCGTCCGGGACGCGGCCTCCTGCCGGGCGGCGATCTCGCGGCGCATCTCGCGTCGGACCTCGGCGGCGCGCCAGCGCTGGCGGTCGGTGTCGTCCTCCATCTCGGGGCGCGGCACCGGGACGGGCTGGCCGCGCTCATCCACGGCGACCATGGTGAAATAGCACGAATTGGTGTGCCGGCGCGTGCCGCGGCGGATCTTCTCGGCCTCGACGCGGATGCCCACCTCCATCGAGGTGCGGCCGGTATGGTTCACGCGGGCGCGGAAGGTCACCAGCTCGCCCACATGGATGGCCTCCTTGAAGGTCACCTGGTCGACCGACAGCGTCACCGCATATTCGCCCGACCAGCGCGAGGCGCAGGCATAGGCCACCCGGTCCAGGCTGGCCAGCAGCGCGCCGCCATGCACCTTGCCGCTGAAATTCGCCATGTCCGGCGTCATCAGCACCGTCATCTCAAGCCCGCGCCTGTCCATCGCCCGTCTCCTGCCGCATCGCCTGTCAGAGTGACGCAAGGGCAGCCCGCCCGCCAGCCCGGAATCAGCCGTGGCCCAGATCGCGCGTCAGCTCGGAGATCCTCTGGCGCAGCTTGAAATAGCCCGCCGTCGCCAGGGGCCAGACGCGCCGGTCCCAGTCCCGCTGCCATTCCGTCAGCGCGATGCCGCGATCCGCCAGCGCGGGCCGCGCGGCGTCCAGCCAGTCGCGCAGCGGCCCCCGCGTCACGAAGGGCGTGGCGATCTGGCGCGCGCCCGCCGCCGCCGCCCACCGCGCCAGATCGGCCGGATCGCGCGCCTCCAGCCGGTCGGGCGCGACGCCCGCACGGGCGGCGGCATCGGCCAGCGCCCCCGCCTCGAAGGCCGCGACGGGGTCCGCGACCGCCAGTGGCGATCGCAGATGGCTGGCCGCCAGCGTGGCGGATGCGACCAGCGGCAGGCCGTGCGGCGCGAAATCCTCCACGCAGCAGTCCTGGTCCGTGATCAGCAGCGCCGTGGGCCGCGTCGCGTCGGGCGCCACCGGGCGGCGCAGCGGCTGCAGCGGGGGCAGGCCGTCGGGTTCGCTGGCCTCCAGCCCTTCGGTGACCTCGGCCAGGTCGGAGGGCTGGGGCGCAAAGCGTCCATTGGTGAAGCGGCGGATGTTCTGGGCATCGGCGGCATAGGGCTTGCCCCGCGTGTGCAGCCCCGCCACCCATCGCCAGCTGAGCGTGTTCGACGCCGCATCCCCGTCCAGAAGATGGCGATAGAAGAAATCCGCCCCGACCCGCCACGGCAGCTCCAGCGTGAAGATCCAGATCGAGGCGAACCACATCCGCGCGTGGTTGTGCAGATAGCCGGTCGTGACCAGTTCCTCGGCCCAGGCATCCATGCAGTCCAGCCCGGTCCGCCCGTCGCAGGCCGCGCGGACGGCGCGCGCGCGGGCGCGGTCGGCCTCCAGTCCCGCCAGATCGGCCTCAAGCCCCCGGCGGTAGCCGTCCCAGACCTGCGGGCGCTGTTCCAGCCAGCCCTTGAAATAGCCGCGCCAGACGACCTCATGGATGAATTTCTCGGCCTCCTCGGGGCCGTGGGCGTCCAGGGCGGCGGCGATCACCTCCGGCTCGGTCAGCAGGCGGCGGCTGATCCAGGGCGACAGGCCCGACACCGCGCGATGCGCCCCCGGGCCCGCATCGGTGTTGCGCCCCGCGGCATAGCGGCGGCCCATGCGCGGGCGGAAGGCGTCAAGCCGGGCCAGCGCCTCGGCACGGGTGGGAACGGGGTCGGTCATGGGGCCATCCTGTCTGAACGCGGTCAGGCTGCCCAAGGCGGCCGCCGCATGCAACGCGGCGAAACGTCAGCCGGGCAGCACCAGCACGGCGCGGAAATCGTTCACGTTGGTCAGGGTCGGCCCCGTCATGATCAGGCTGTCGGTCGCCTGGAACAGGCCATAGCTGTCATGCGCCGCCAGCACCGCCGCCCCGTCCAGTCCCGCCGCGCGGGCGCGCGCCAGCGTGTCGGGGCCGATCAGCGCGCCCGCCGCGTCCTCGCTGCCGTCGATGCCGTCGGTATCGCCCGCCAGCGCGTGGATGCCCGGATGCCCGCGCAGCGCGACGGCCAAGGACAGCAGGAATTCGGTGTTGCGCCCGCCGCGCCCGGCCTTGCCCGCACCGATGGTCACGGTCGTCTCTCCGCCCGACAGAAGGACGGCGGGGGCCGGGGCGGGCGTGCCATGGGCCGCCACGGCGCGCGCCATGCCCGCCATGACGATGCCCAGCTCCCGGGCCTCGCCCTCCAGCGCGTCGCCCAGAAGGACGGGGGTGATACCCGCCCCGCGCGCCACCTCGGCCGCGGCCAGAAGCGACATCTGCGGGGCGGCGATCAGCCGGTAGTCCACCGGGAAATCGGCCCCCGGTTCGGGCGGGGCCAGCAGCAGGTCGCGCGCCGCCTGCGGCAGGTCCGGCCCCAGACGCGCCACCAGCCCCGAGAGGTCCATCGCCCCCGACGGGTCGGGCACCGTCGGCCCCGAGGCGATGGCCGCCGGATCGTCCCCCGGCACGTCCGAGATCGCCAGCGTCACCAGACGCGCGGGCGCGACCGCCTGCGCCAGCCGCCCGCCCTTGATCGCCGACAGGCGGCGGCGGACGCGGTTCATCTCCTCGATCGTCAGGCCGGAGCGCAGCAGCAGCCGGTTGACGGCGATCTTGTCCTCTAGCGTCAGCCCCGCGCGGGGCAGCGCCATCAGCGCCGACCCCCCGCCCGAGATCAGCGCGATGACCAGATCACCCTCGCCCGCGCCTTGGGCCAGCGCAAGGAAGCGGCGCGCGGCCTCCTCCGATGCGGCGTCGGGGACGGGATGGGACGCCTCCATCACCGCGATGCGCGTGGTGGGGACCGCATGGCCGTGGCGCGTGACGACCAGGCCCGACAGGTCCACATCGGGCCAGGCCGCCTCCAGGGCAGCGGCCATGGCGGCGGCGGACTTGCCCGCGCCCAGCACGATGCAGCGGCCCTGCGGCTTCTCGGGCAGATGCGCGGCCAGCACGCGCGCCGGATCGGCGGCCGCGACCGCCGCGTCGAACATGGCGCGCAGCAGGGCTGCGGGCTGGTCGGGGGTGATGGCGGTCATGGGCAATCCTTTCCTGTCGGTTCGGCGCGGACCTTAGCAGCCCGGCGTCCGGGCACCAGCCTTGCGGCGGCGACGGGGCGCGGCTAAGGTCCGATTCGCAAACCGTTGGGGTGTCCCGCTGAGGGGCTGAGAGGCGCAAGCCAACCCATCGAACCTGATCCGGGTCATACCGGCGGAGGGAACGGTGCAGAGACAGGCGGCCCGACCGCGCTCGAATCCCCCATTCCGTCCGTGATCCGTCATCGACCGAAGGGGGACGACCATGACCGCACCCATCGCCCTGACCATCGCCGGGTCCGATTCCGGCGGCGGCGCGGGCATCCAGGCTGACCTGAAGACCTTTTCCGCGCTTGGCTGCTACGGCGCCAGCGTGGTGACGGCGCTGACCGCGCAGAACACCCGCCGGGTGAGCATGGTCGAACCCGCCAGCCCCGCGATGATCGCCGCGCAGATCGCGGCCGTGCTGGACGATCTGGACGTGCGCGCGGTCAAGCTGGGCATGCTGGGCGGCCCCGCGGCCATCGCCGCCGTGGCCCGAGGGTTGGCGGGCTGCGCGCTGCCGGTCGTGCTGGACCCGGTGATGATCGCCAAGTCGGGCGACCGGCTGCTGCCGCCGGACGCCATGGCGGCGCTGCGCAGGCTGATCCCGCGGGCGACGCTGCTGACCCCGAACCTGCCCGAGGCGGCCTGCCTGCTGGACAGCCACCCCGCCGCCAGCATCCCAGAGATGGTGGCCCAAGGCAGCGCGCTGCGCGCCATGGGGGCGGCGGCGGTGCTGATGAAGGGCGGCCATGGCGCGCGCCCCGACTGCGTCGATCTGCTGCTGACCGAAGGCGGCGTCACGCGCCTTGTCGCGCAGCGTCAGGCCACGCGCAACACCCATGGCACGGGCTGCACCCTGTCTGCGGCCATCGCGGCGGGGCTGGCGCAGGGCCGTCCTCTGGAGGAGGCGGTCGCGCGGGCGCATGCCTATCTGCAGGCGGCCATCGCCGGGGCGGACGGGCTGGGCGTGGGTTCGGGGCATGGGCCGGTGCATCACTTTCACGCGGTCTGGGACCATGTCTGACGTCACCATCATCGGCGCGGGTGTCGCGGGACTGTTCACCGCGCACGCGCTGATGCGCCGGGGGATCACCCCGCGCATCCTGGACCGCAACGGCCCGCCGGGGCCGCATGGCTGTTCGTGGTGGGCGGGCGGCATGCTGGCCCCGCATTGCGAGGCCGTGACGGCCGAGCCGGTCATCACCCGCCTTGGCGCCGAGGCGGCGCAGGCCTGGTCCGCCGTCACCCCGGTCACCCATCGCGGCACGCTGGTCGTGGCGCTGGACCGCGACCGGGTGGAGCTGGCGCGCTTCGCCCGCCGCGCCACCGGCCACCGCCCCTGCGACAGCGCCGATCTGGAGCCGGACCTGCCGCCGCGACCGGGCCTCTTCTTCGCCGATGAGGCGCATCTGGACCCCCGCCGCGCGCTGGCCGATCTGCTGGCCTGGCTCTCCGCGCGCGGCATCACGGTGGAACGCGCCGAGGCGGAGCCCGACGACATCCCCGGCGCGGTGATCGACGCGCGGGGCCTCTCGGCCGCCCTGCCCGGCCTGCGCGGCGTGCGCGGCGAGATGGCCGTGCTGCACGCGCCCGAGGTGACGCTGACCCGGCCCCTGCGGCTGCTGCATCCGCGCCATCCGCTCTACATCGTGCCGCGCGCGGGGAGCCTGTTCATGCTGGGCGCGACCCAGATCGAAAGCGCCAGCCGCGCGCCGGTCACGGCGCGGTCGGTGCTGGAACTGCTGTCGGCGGCCTATGCGCTGGACCCGCGCTTCGCGGAAGGGTCCGTGGTCGAGCTGGGCGCGGACCTGCGCCCGGCCTTTCCTGACAACATCCCCCGCGTGACGGTGCGGGGGCGCGTCCTGCATCTGAACGGCCTCTTTCGCCACGGCTATCTGATGGCGCCGGCGCTGGCGCGGCAGGCCGCCGACTATCTGACCGACCGCATCAAGGGAGAACTGGTCCATGAGGATTGAGGTCAACGGCACCCCCCGCGACATCGCCGCCACCACGCTGGAGGCCGCCCTGGCCGAGCTGGGCTGGGCCGAGGCCCGCGTCGCCACCGCGCTGAACGGCGACTTCGTGCCCTCCTCGGCCCGCGCCGCGCAGGTCCTGCGCGAGGGCGACCGGGTGGAGGTCCTGGCCCCCATGCAGGGGGGCTGAGGCGATGCGCGATTTCTATGGCGTGACCCTGCCCAACGCGCTGATGCTGGGCACGGCGCAATACCCTTCTCCGGCGGTGCTGGCGGATGCCTTCCGGGCCAGCGACGCAGGCGTCGCCACCGTGTCGCTGCGCCGCGAGGCGGGCCAGGGCCAGGCCTTCTGGTCGCTGATCCGCGATCTGGGGGTGCGGGTCCTGCCCAACACCGCCGGCTGTCACAGCGCGCGCGAGGCCGTGACCACCGCCCGCATGGCCCGCGAGGTCTTCGAGACCGACTGGATCAAGCTGGAGGTGATCGGGCATGCCGACACGCTGCAGCCCGACCCCTTCGGCCTTCTGGAGGCCGCCGAGACCCTGGCCGCCGAGGGGTTCCAGGTCTTTCCCTACACGACCGAGGATCAGGTCCTGGCCACGCGGCTGCTGGAGGCGGGCTGCCGGGTGCTGATGCCTTGGGGCGCGCCCATCGGCTCGGGGATGGGGCTGAACAACCGCCACGGGCTGCGCATGCTGCGCGCGGCCTTTCCCGACGTGCCCATGGTGATCGACGCGGGGCTAGGCCTGCCCAGCCATGCGACTGATGCGTTGGAGATGGGCTTTGACGCGGTCCTGCTGAACAGTGCGGTGGCGCAGGCGGGCGACCCGGTCGCCATGGCCCGCGCCTTCGCGCTGGCGGTGCAGGCGGGCGCCTTGGCGCGCGACGCCGATCCCATGGGGGTGCGCGACATGGGTGCGCCCTCCACCCCCCTGATCGGGAGGGCCTGGCTGTGACGCTGCCGCGCTTCTATCCGATCTTCGACGATGCCGCCTGGCTGGAGCGTGCCCTGCCCCTGGGCGTCCGGCTGGTTCAGCTGCGGCTGAAGGACCGCGACCCCGCCGACGTCCTCGACCAGGTTGACCGCGGACTGCGCCTGACACGCGCACATGGCGCAACGCTGGTCGTCAACGACCACTGGCAGGCGGCGATCGATCTGGGCGCCGACTGGCTGCACCTGGGGCAGGAGGACCTGGACGACGCCGACCTGCCCGCGATCCGCCGCGCCGGGCTGCGGCTTGGCGTCTCGACCCATGACCGGGCGGAGCTGGACCGTGCGCTGGCGCTGGCCCCCGATTACGTGGCCCTTGGGCCCGTCTGGCCCACGATCCTGAAAAAGATGCGCTGGCAAGAACAGGGGCTGGACCGGGTCACCGAATGGAAGGCGCTGGTGAGCGACATTCCGTTGGTCGCGATCGGCGGGCTGACACCCGATCGCGGTGCACAGGCGCGGGCGGCGGGGGCGGACATCGTATCGGCCGTGACCGACATCACGCTGAACCCCGACCCCGAGGCCCGGATGCGCCAGTGGCTGGCGGTGACGGCATGAGCCGCTATGACCGCCAGACGGTCCTGCCCGGCGTGGGCACGCAGGGGCAGGACCGGCTGGCCCGCGCGCATCTGCTGGTCGTGGGCGCGGGGGGGCTGGGCTGCCCCGCGCTGCAATACCTGGCGGCGGCGGGGGTGGGGCGGATCACCCTGGTCGATCCCGATCGGGTCGAGGAGACGAACCTGCACCGCCAGCCGCTGTTTCGCATGGACCAGATCGGCCGGCCCAAGGCGCAGGCCGCGCGCGCGGCACTGGCCGCGCTGAACCCCGATGTCGCGGTCACCGCCGTCGCGGGATGGCTGACCCCCGCCAACGCCCCCGCCCTGGTGGCGCAGGCGGATGTCGTGCTGGATTGCGCCGACACGTTCGGGGCCAGCCTGATCCTGTCGGATGCCTGCATGGCGGCGGGGCGGCCGTTGATCGCGGGGTCGGCGCTGGCGCTGTCGGGCTATGCCTTGGGTTGCTGCGGCGGGGCACCCAGCCTGCGCGCGGTCTTTCCCGACCTGCCGCGCGGCGCCGCGACCTGCGCCGGCGCGGGCGTGCTGGGTCCCGTCGTCGGCATGATCGGGGCGCTTCAGGCACAGATGGCGCTGGCAGTGGTCCTGGGGCTGGAACCGCGGCCCCTGGGGCGGCTGGTCAGCTGGGACGCGGGCGCGTGGCGGATGGGCGGGTTCCGCTTCGAGCGCGCGCCCGAACCCGCCGACCCCCTGCCCTTCGTCGCCCGCGGCCAGATCCGCTCCGACGACCTGCTGATCGACCTGCGGACCGAAGGCCCGCCCATCGCAGGCGCGCGCCATGTCCCGCCCGACCGCATCGGCACGCTGGACCCCGGTCCCGCCGCGCGGGTCGTGCTGGCCTGTCGCACCGGGCTGCGCGCCCATCACGCGGGGCGGACGCTCCGCGCCACCTGGCCCGGGCCGATCGCCCTTCTGGCCCTGAACGACTGAGGTTCCATGCGCTTTCTGATCCCCCTGGCCCTGATGGCCCTGCCCGCCCATGCCGAAACCCGGCTGACGGTGATGCTGGACTGGTTCGTGAACCCCGACCACGCGCCCATCGTGCTGGCCCAGGAACTGGGCTATTTCGCCGATGCCGAGCTGGCGGTGGAAACCGTGACACCGTCCGACCCGAACGATCCGCCGCGCATGGTCGCCGCCGGGCGCGTCGATCTGGCCGTCAGCTATCAGCCGCAGCTGCACCTCTCGCGCCATCAGGGCCTGCCGGTGACCCGCGTCGGCACGCTGGTCGAGACGCCGCTGACCTGCCTCGTGGTGCTGGCCGACAGCGGCATCGCGACGCCCGCCGACCTGGCGGGCCGCAAGGTCGGCTTTGCCGTGGCGGGCGTGCAGGAGGTGATGCTGGACGCCATGCTGGCCGATGGCGGGCTGACCTCCGACGATGTCGAGCGCATCAACATCGGCTGGTCCATCGCGCCTGCGCTGATGTCGGGACAGGTGGACGGCGTCATCGGCGCCTTCCGCAACTTCGAGCTGAACCAGCTGCGGCTGGAGGGGTTCGAGGGCCGCTGCCTGAACCCCGAGGATCACGGCATCCCCGCCTATGACGAGCTGATCTATCTGGCCGATCCCGCCCGCATGGACCGCGCTGCCGTCGCGGCCTTCCTGGAGGCCACGGAACGCGCGACAGCCTTCATCAAGAACGACCCCGACGCGGCATGGCGGATCTTCGCGGAGACCGCCGCCGAACTGCGCACCCCCCTGAACGAGGCCGCGTGGGCCGACACTTGGCCCCGCTTTGCCGGGCGCCCCGCGGCGCTGGACGCGGGCCGCTATCTGCGGTTCGAGGCGTTCCTGGCCGACCGGGGCGCCACGCCGGGCGGGCAGTCGCTGTCCGATCTGGCCATCGACGTGACCGAACCATGAGCGCGCCCGATTACGGCCGCGCCTTCGCGCTGTGGCGGGACGCGGCGGGGCATCACTGGGACGCCTATGTGGACCATGCCTTCGTGCGGCAGCTGGCGGCGGGCAGCCTGCCCCGCGACAGCTTCCTGCACTATCTGCGGCAGGATTACGTGTTCCTGCTGCATTTCGCGCGATCCTGGGCGCTGGTCTTTGCCAAGTCGGAGCGGATGTCGGAGATGGCCTTGGCCTCCTCCATCGCCCACGGCCTGCTGAACGGAGAGATGCCGCTGCATGTCGCGATCTGCGGCCGCGAGGGCATCACGGAGGCGATGCTGCAGGACACCCCGGAATCGCCCGCGAACATGGCCTATACGCGCTTCGTGCAGGCCACGGGCTATGCGGGCGACATGCTGGACCTGCTGGCGGCGCTGGCGCCTTGCGTCTTCGGCTATGGCCAGATCGGGCTGGCGCATGCGGACAGCGGCGGCCCCTATGGCGAATGGACCGCGACCTATGGCGGCGCGGATTACCAGCGCGTCTGCCATGACGTCGGCGCGCTGATCGACGCGGCGCTGGAGGCGCGGTTGGGTCCCGACTGGCCCGCCCTGCCCCGCGCGCGGACGCTGGCACGCCATTTCACCCAGGCCACGCAGCTGGAGGTCGGGTTCTGGCAGATGGGGCTGGACCGGACATGATCCGCATCACGGGCGATCTGATCCTGGACGGGCAGGTGCTGCTGCCGGATCTGGCGCTGGACTGTCCCCCGGGGCGCTGGACGGCGCTGATGGGGCCGTCCGGGGTGGGCAAGTCCACCCTGGGCCGGATCGTGGCGGGCCTGCCCGTGGCCGCGCGTCTGGCCGGCGCGGCGGATGTCGCGGGTCCGGTCACGCTGATGGGGCAGCAGGATCAGCTGCTGCCTTGGGCCGATGCGCTGGCCAATGTCACCATCGGCGCGCGGCTGCGCGGGCAGGCGCCCGACCGGACCCGTGCCCGCGCCCTGCTGGCCGATCTGGGCCTGGCGGGACTGGAGGCGCGCCGCCCCGCGCAATTGTCGGGCGGCCAGCGTCAGCGCGTGGCCCTGGCCCGCACCCTGATCGAGGATCGCCCGGTCGTCGTCCTGGACGAACCCTTCTCGGCGCTGGACGCCGCCACGCGGGCGCAGATGCAGGACCTGGCGGCGCGGCACCTGGCCGGGCGCACGGTCATCCTGATCACCCATGACCCGCTGGAGGCCACGCGCCTCTGTCACGCCGCCGTCCTGCTGGATGCCCGCGGAGCACGCCCGCTGACCCTGCCCGCGACGCCCACGCCGCGCGCGCTGGACGATCCGCAGGTTCTGGCGGCCCAGGCCGGGCTGTTCCGCAGCCTGATGCCATGCGCGGCCTGATCGCGGTGCTGGTCGCGCTGTCGGTCTGGCAGGGCGTGGTCTGGGCCAGCGGCGTGCCGCCCTTCATCCTGCCCGGACCGGCGCGGGTGGCGCAGGCGCTGACCGACCACGCCGCGATGCTGGCGGTGAATGCGCGCTTCACGCTGGCCAATCTGGCGGCGGGGCTGGCCGTGGGGGTCGCGCTTGGGGTCGGGACGGCGGTCAACCTGGCGCTGTCGCCTGCGGCGCGCTGGCTGCTGCGGCCGATGCTGATCGCGGCGCAGGCGGTGCCGGTCTTTGCGCTGGCCCCGATCCTGACGCTGTGGCTGGGCTACGGCGCGCCCGGCAAGGTCGTGATGGTGGCGCTGGTGGTGTATTTCCCGGTGGCGTCGGTGCTGTTCGACGCGCTGATGCGCCCGCCCGCCGCGCTGGACGATCTGGCGCGGTCGATGGGCGCGCGGCCCCTGCGGCGGTTGACGCTGATCCAGCTGCCCGCCGCCCTGCCCGCGCTTGGCTCGGGACTGCGGCTGGCGGCGGTGCAGGCGCCGCTGGCGGTGATCGTGGGCGAATGGGTCGGCTCCAGCCGGGGCCTGGGCCATGTGATGCTGATGGCGAACGGGCGGGGTCAGACCGACCTGATGTTCGCGGCGCTGGCCGTGCTGACGGCGATGGGGCTGGCGCTGTTCGCCGCGGCGAGCGCCGTCCAGCGTCTGACGGAAAGGGGCCGCCCCGAAGGACGGCCCCGAGCCCTTACCACGAGGTGATGACGGCCCCGTCGTATTTCTCGTCGATGAAGGCCTTGACCTCGGGCGACTGGTACGCCTCGACCAAGGTCTTGACCCAGGGCTCGGCCTCGCGGCCCTGCTGGACGACCAGGATGTTCACATAGGGGCTGTCGGCCTTTTCCATGGCGATGGCATCCGCGCGCGGGGACAGGCCCGAGGCCAGCGCATAGTTGGTGTTGATCACCGCGATGTCGGCATCGGCCAGCGCGCGGGGCAGCTGCGCCGCGTCCAGTTCCAGGAAGCGCAGGTCCTTGGGGTTGTCGTTGACGTCCAGCGGGCTGGGGACCAGGCCCGTGCCCTCGGCCAGGGTGATCAGGCCCAGATCCTGCAGGATCAGCAGCGCGCGGCCGCCATTGGTCGGATCGTTCGGGATCGCGACCTGCGCGCCCTCGGGCAGGTCGGCGATGTCCTCGACCTTGTCGGAATAGATGCCCATCGGCGTGGTGATGGTGGTGCCGACCTCGACCAGCTCGAAGCCGCGGTCCTTCATCTGGTTCTCCAGATAGGGGCGGTGCTGGAAGCTGTTGGCGTCCAGATCGCCATCCGCCAGCGCCTGGTTCGGCACGACGTAGTCAGAGAACTCGATGACCTCGATGGTCAGGCCCAGGGGTTCGGCGACCTCGGCCACCTTCTCCATGATCTCGCCATGTTCGCCGGGGGACACGCCGACCTTGATGTCCTCGGCCATGGCAACGGAGGCCATGGCGGCAGTCGACAGGGCGATGGCGGATACGAAGCTTGTCAGACGCAGCATGGGATTCGTCCTTTCTTGTCTGCGGAAAACTCAGGCGCCGCGGTTGCGAGGGGCGCGGCGGTCGACGCGGGCCGCGATCCATTCGCCAAGCGACTGGACCAGCTGCACCAGAACGATCAGGATGACGACGACGGCGGCCATGACCTCGGGCATGAAGCGCTGATAGCCGTAGCGGATGCCCAGATCGCCCAGGCCCTGCCCGCCGACCGCGCCGACCATCGCGGAATAGCCGATCAGGCTGACCACGGCCAGGGTCAGGCCCAGGGTGATGGCGGGCAGCGCTTCGGGGATCAGCACCTTGCGGATGATCTGGAAGGGCGTGGCGCCCATGGCGCGGGCCGCCTCGATCAGGCCGGCATCGACTTCGCGGATGGCGTTTTCCACCAGCCGCGCGATGAAGGGGATGGCGGCCAGGGTCAGCGGCACGATGGCCGCGTCCGTGCCGATCGACGTGCCGACCACGGCCCGCGTGAAGGGGATGATCGCCACCACCAGGATGATGAACGGGACCGAACGCGTGGCGTTCACCACCAGCCCCAGCACCTTGTTGATCCACGGCGCCGACAGCAGTTCCCCCCGCTGAGAGCAGGCCAGGAACACGCCCAGGGGCAGCCCGCCAAGCGTGCCCAGAATGGCCGAGATGGCGACCATATAGAGGGACTGCAGCGTCGCGTCCCACAGGATCGGGATCAGGTTAGCGGACATGGCCCAGCGCCTCCGTGGTCAGACCGTGTTGCTCAAGAAAGGCGCGGGCCTGGTCGCCCCGGTCCTGGGGAACCGAGATCAGCAGGTTGCCGAAGGGGCGCGTGCCGATCTCCTCGATGGTGCCGCCCAGGATGTTGGCGCTGATGCCCAGATCGGTCGCCAGACGCGCCAGCATCGGGTCGGTCGCATGCGTGCCGGCAAAGGTCACGCGGATCACCTGATCGCCCGGCGGATCGGCCTGCAGCCGCGCCGCGACGAAGGCCGGCAGCGTGGCCCCGGTCACGCCCGACAGGAAGCGGCGGGTCGTCGGGTGCTGGGGCCGGGCGAAGATGTCGTAGGTCGGACCGGCCTCGACGATGCGGCCCGCCTCGATCACCGCCATGTGGCTGGCGATGTCGCGCAGCACGGCCATCTCATGGGTGATCAGCAGGACGCTGACGCCCAGGTCGCGGTTGATCTGCGCCAGCAGGTCCAGCACGGTCTGCGTGGTCTCAGGGTCCAGCGCACTGGTCGCCTCGTCCGACAGCAGGACCTTGGGGCCGGTGGCCAGGGCGCGCGCGATGCCCACGCGCTGTTTCTGCCCGCCCGACAGTTCCGCAGGATAGCGATCGGCCAGCGCGCCCAGGCCCACCTGCTCGATCAACTGGTCGACGCGGGCGCGGATCTGGCCGCGCGGCGTGCCCGCGACCTCCAGCGGCAGGGCTATGTTGCCCCGCACCGTGCGCGAGGCCAAGAGGTTGAAATGCTGGAAGATCATGCCGACATCGCGCCGGATCGCGCGCAGCGCGGACCCGGTGGCGGTACCCACGTCGCGGCCCGAGACGGTGACGCGGCCCGTCGTCGGCCGCTCCAGCCCGTTCACCATGCGCAGCAATGTGGACTTGCCCGCGCCGGACCGGCCGATGATGCCGGTGATGCTGCCCTCGGGGACCGACAGGGTAATGTCGGCCAGCGCCGTCACCTGGCCGCCCGCCTTGGGAAAGGACTTGCCCAGCCCCTCGAATGTGATCGCCGCGCCGGTCATCCGCGTCCTGCCTGCTTGCCGAAAGTCAGGGCGCGGTCCTGCCCGAAACCGCCGCCGGGCGCAAGCCGGGCGGGCGCCACGGCGCCGCGGGCTGACGAACCACCGTTCGCCCCACTCCCGGCTGCGCGGAACGCGGACCCCCTGCGGGGCGGCGCGAATGAACGACGGGACCGGGTCGCCCGGATGGGACAGGAAGACTGTCCTTATTCCGCCGCATCCGGCACCTCGCGCGCCAGCAGCGCGGTCAGGATGGTGCGCAGCGTGTCGGGGCGGAAGGGCTTCTCGATCAGCGGCGCATGGTCGAAGCCCTGCGGCAGATGCTCGCGCCCGTAGCCCGAGACGAAGCAGAACGGCACCGACAGGCTGTCCAGCAGGGCCGCGACCTCGTCCACCGGCTCTCCCTTGAGGTTACCGTCCAGCAGCGCGAGGTCGATGGCGTCGCGCCCGGCGGCCTCCAGCGCCTCGGCCACGGTGCGCGCGACGCCGGTGACGGTCGCCCCCGCATCCTCCAGCTCATAGCGCAGGTCCAGTGCGACAAGCGGCTCGTCCTCGATCAGCAGGACGCGGGCGCCCTTCAGCGCGCGCGGGCGGGGCGGCACCTGCAGGCCCGGAATGGCCCCCGATCCGGGCGCGCCGGGCAACTGCGTGACACCGTCGGCCACGGCGATGGTCCAGACCACGCCGCCGGGCTGCCAGTCGGCGGTGACCGCCGCTGCATCCCCCCCGCCCGCCGCGCCGATCAGCGTGGTGCCGAAGCCTTGGCGCTGCGGCGGCGTGACCGACGGCCCGCCGGTCTCGCGCCAGGTCAGAATCAGCCGGCCGGCATCCAGCCGCCAGGACAGGTGTATCATCCCCTGGGGCGCGGACAGCGCGCCGTATTTCGCGGCATTGGTGCCCAGTTCGTGCAGTGTCAGCGCCATGCGCAGCATGGTGTCGGGCGACAGCTCGACCGGGGGGCCGTCGCGATGCAGCCGGTCGGCATCCAGCGTCCCGGAGTTGATCTGGTCGTCGATCAGCTGGTCCAGCGGCGCGCTGGCCCAGGTGGCGTCCGACAGGATCGAATGCGCGCGGGCCAGCGCCTGCAGGCGGCCGCCGAAGCTGCGCTCGAAATCGGCCAGGCTGTCGGACTGGCGCAGGCTCTGGCGGGCGATGGCCTGGACGTTGGCCAGCGTGTTCTTGATGCGGTGGTTCAGCTCTCCGATCAGCAGGGCGCGGACCTCCTCGGCCTGCTTGCGTTCGGTGACGTCCAGGATCTGCAGCGAGAGCGACGGCTGCCCCGGCCCGTCCGCCAGGACCGAGCCGTAGACCTCGCAGGCGATCGGGCCGATATCGACGTGATCCAGCAGCAGTTCCGTCGAAAACCGCGGCGCGCCGTCGTGATCGTCGTTCAGCCAGCCCGCCAGCAGCGCCGCCCCCTGCGCGTCCAGCCAGCCCGAGGCGGTCGCGGCCATGCCCAGCATGTCGCCAGCCACGCGGCCGAACATCCGCTCGGCCCCCTTGGACCAGCTGCGCAGGCACAGGTCGCGGTCCAGCGTGACGAAGGCCAGCGGCGAATTGTCGGCATGGGCCTTGAGCTGCGCCATCACCCGGTCGCGGTGGCGGGCGATGTCCTGCATCTCGTCGCGCTGGCGCTCCAGCTCCTTGGCCTGGCGGCCGATGCGGAAGAAGACCTCGGCCTTGGACTTCAGCACCACCGGATCGATGGGCTTGAAGATGTAGTCGACCGCGCCCGCCTCGTAGCCGCGGAAGCGGCGCGCCTCGTCCATCTCGGCGGCGGTGACGAAGATGATCGGCACGCCCCGCGTCCGCTCGGTCGAGCGCATCAGCTCGGCCAGCTCGTAGCCGTCCGTGTCGGGCATCTGCACGTCCAGGAAGGCCAGCGCATAGTCGTGCCGCAGCATCAGCTCCAGCGCCTCGGAGGCCGACCGGGCGCTGTCCACGACCAGCCCGTCGCGCCGCAGCAGCGCCTCCAGCGCCATGTGGTTCTCGGCGATGTCGTCGACGATCAGGAAACGGATGGGTCTATCGGGCATGGGCGGTCTCCTGGACGATGGCGGTGCGGCGCCAGATCCGGTCGGGTTCGGCAAAGGCCGCGAAGGACGCGGCATGGTCGGAAAAACGAAGCGTCTCATGCGAGCCGAGGCCCAGGAAGCCGCCGCGGGCCAGGGCTTCGGCAAAGAGGCCCAGGGCCCGGTTCTGCAATGTGTTGTCGAAATAGATCAGGACGTTGCGGCAGGAGACCAGATGCACCTCCGAGAACACCTGGTCGGTGGCCAGGTTGTGTTCGGTGAACACCGTCCGCGCCCGCAGCGCGCGGTTGAAGGCCGCGCGCGCATACGCGGCGGTATAGTAGTCCGACAGCGACCCTTGCCCCCCCGCCTGCTGATAGTTCTGCGAGAAGACCGGCAGGCGGTCGATGTCATAGACCCCGACCTCGGCCCGGGCCAGGGCGCGGCGGTTGATCTCGGTCGCATAGAACAGGGTGCGGTCGAACAGCCCCTCCTCCTGGAACAGGATGGCCATGGAATAGAGCTCCTCGCCATCCGCGCATCCCGCCACCCAGACCTTGAGCGACGGGAAGGTCCGCAGATGCGGGATCACCTCGCGCCGCAGCGTCAGGTAATAGCCCGGATCGCGGAACATCTCGCTGACCTGCACGGTCATGGCGTCGATGATGTCGGGCAGGACCGACGGGTCGTGCAGCATCCGGCCCTGCAGCTCGGACAGGGTGGCGCAGTTCAACCGGCTGCAGGCGACCTCGGCCCGCCGTTGCAGCGAGCTTCGGGAATAGGACCGGAAATCATAGTGATAGCGCCGGTTCAGCGCGTCCAGGAACAGGTCCAGCTCGATCGCCTCGACCGCGCTGAGGGGAACGGGCTCGACGCTCATCGGGGCATCCAGACGCGGGTCAGCGACAGCAGCTTGTCCACGTCCAGCGGCTTGGGCAGATAGTCGTTCGCCCCCGCGGCCAGGCACTGGTTCTGGTCCTCGGCCATGGCCTTGGCGGTCAGCATGATGATGGGCAGCGACCTCCAGCGGTCGATCTTGCGGATCTCGCGCGTGGCGGTCAGGCCGTCCATCTCGGGCATCATCACGTCCATCAGCACCAGATCGACCTTGGGCGCGGCCCCGTCGTTGATGCGCCCCAGGGCCTCCAGCGCCTCGCGGCCGTTGCGGGCGATCTGCACGGTCGCGCCATGCGGCTCGAAAACGCCGGTCAGGGCATAGACGTTGCGGATGTCGTCCTCGACCACCAGGATGCGGCGGCCCTCCAGCTGGGCGTCGCGGTTCAGCGAGGCGGCCAGCATCTCGCGCTGCTTGTCGGGCAGGTCGCTGACCACCTGGTGCAGGAACAGCGTCACCTCGTTGATCAGGCGCTCGGGCGATTTCGCGCCCTTGATGATGATGGATTTCGAATAGCGGCGCAGGCGCTGCTCCTCGGCCTCGGACAGGGTGCGGGCGGTATAGACGATGACCGGCGGAAAGGACGCGGTGCCGTCCTGGTCAAGCTGCTCCAGCAGATCGAATCCCGACGCATCGGGCAGCGTCATGTCCAGCACGATGCAGTCGACGGTCTGGCTGCGGCAGATCTCCAACGCGCGGGCGGCGGTCTCGGCGCCCACGGTCTCGACCTCGTCGCTGGCCAGCAGCGCCTTCAGCCCCTCCATCTGCGCGGGATCGTCCTCCACGATCAGCACCCGGCGCATGCGCTGCTCCAGCCGGTTCTCCAGGCTGCGGAACGCCTCGACCAGCTGCTCTC
This sequence comes from Paracoccus sp. NIOT.M2S5SZ12, assembly GCF_057748165.1. NCBI lineage: Bacteria > Pseudomonadati > Pseudomonadota > Alphaproteobacteria > Rhodobacterales > Paracoccaceae > Paracoccus > Paracoccus sp. NIOT.M2S5SZ12. The sequence goes on along the minus strand of NZ_JBYLFR010000005.1, from coordinate 59,178 downwards.
GGCTGACGGGCTTCATCATGTAGCTGATCGCGCCCTGCGCCATCGCCTCCAGCATGTAGTCCTCGGCCGAGATCATGTGCACGGGGATGTGGCGGGTGCTGACATCGCGCTTCAACCGGTCCAGAGCGGACAGGCCGGAATGGTCGGGCAGGCCCACGTCCAGCACGATCGCCTGCGGCAGGAAGTGCCGCGCCGCGCGCACCGCATCATCCGCCCGGCTGACGCAGACGCAGCGGAAGCCCAGCTCTCGCGCCAGGTCCAGCAGGATGCGCGCGAAGGCCGGATCGTCCTCGACGACCAGCATGACCCGCTGGCCCGGCTCGATGATGTCGCGGTCGTCGGTCAGGCCGGGCAGCGCGTCCAGCATGATCGAGGCGGCCTCTGGCTCGGGAAGGGCGGGCATCGGTGCGGCCGGACCGCGGGCCGGGGCGGGCCTGCGCGGCGCCGCGGCGCTCTGGCGCGGCGGGTTGGCGGGCAGGATCAGCGTGAAGGTGCTGCCCTGGCCCTTGGCGCTCTCCAGCGTGATCCGTCCACCCAGCAGGTCGGCCAGCTCGCGCGAGATCGACAGGCCCAGCCCGGTGCCGCCGAACCGGCGCGAGATGGTGCCGTCGGCCTGGCGGAACGCCTCGAAGACCGCCTCCTGCTGATCGGCGTCGATGCCGATGCCGCTGTCCTTGACGCCGAAGGCCAGCCCGTCGCCCGCCGGGGCGATGTGCAGCACGACCTCTCCGCGTTCGGTGAACTTCAGCGCGTTCGAGACGAAGTTGCGCAGCACCTGCTCCAGCCGCTGCCGGTCGCTGCGGATCGCGGGGGCCGCGGGATCGACGCGCGCGCTCAGGGTCAGGCCCTTGGCGCGGGCCTGCGCCTCGAAGGCGCGGACCAGCTTGTCGGCGATGGCCTGGGGGCGGATCTCGTCCTCGGACATCTCCAGCTTGCCCGATTCGATCTTGGAGAGGTCCAAGATGTCGTTAATCAGCGCCAGCAGGTCCTTTCCCGACGCCTCGATCGTTTCGGCCCATCGCACCTGTTCATCGGTCAGCGTGCGCGAGCGGTTTTCGGCCAGCAGCCGCGACATGATCAGCAGCGCGTTCAGCGGCGTGCGCAGCTCGTGGCTCATGTTGGCGACGAATTCGGACTTGTAGCGGCTCTCGCGCGACAGGGCCTCGGACTGGTCCTCCAGCATCCGGCGCGAGCGTGCCAATGCGTCTCGCTGCTCCTCCAGCTCCTGGGTCTGGTTCTCCAGTTGGGCGTTCTGGGTCTCCAGCTCGGTCTGCTGGGCCTCCAGGCGGCGGTGGCTGTCCTGCAGGGCGCGGGTCTGCTCCTCCAGTTCCTCGTTCGAGGCGGCCAGCTCCTCGCCATGGGCGCGCAGCTCCTCGGCTTGCCGGCGGGTCTCCTCCAGCAGCTCGCGCAGCTGTTCGCGGTAATGGGCGGAACGCAGGGCGATGCCCAGCTTGTCGGCGATGCGGTCGAACAGATCGACCATCCGCGCCGGCGCGGGCCGGTCCAGACCGAACTCGATCAGCCCGTTCACCGCCGTGCCGTCGCGCATCGGCACGATCAGCGCATGCGCCGTGCGCCCGCGCGCCAGCCCCGAACCCCAGCCAAGGGCCTGGTCGGGCGGCAGGGTCAGCTGCAGCACCTGCGGATCGGCGGCCGCGCGCGCCAGGTGGCCCGCATCGGCCGGCACGCGATCGGCCAGCAGGGCCGCGTCGGTGCCCCAATGCGCCAGCCGCTGGAACCCGTCCGCATCGCGCCTATAGACGACGGCCGCCCGCGCGCCGGTCCGTTCGGCCAGCACCGACAGGATCTGCCGACCGAGCCGGTCCACCGTCAGGTCGCCCTGGATCGCCCGCGACAGCGCGACCTGCGTGCCGGTGATCCAGTCGTTGTCCTCCAGCCGCAGGCGGTTGCGGATCAGCCGGTTGCCCAGAAGACCCAGGCACAGATAGACCAGCCCCGCCAGGGAGCGGTTGATCGCCGCCAGGGTGGGGTCGATGCCGCCGGTATCCTTGAAATAGGCCGCTAACATCGCCGCGCAGACGACGGCCGCCGTCAGCGGCGGCATCCACGACCGGCGCGAGAAGAACGCAAGGCTGAGCGGCAGGATGTAGATCAGCCACACCGCCGTCCCCAGGGGCACCATCATGTCCAACGCCAGCACAGCCGTGAGGGAGGCCACGATCACCGCGATGATCGTCACTTCAAGGGTCTTGGACACGGCATCTCCTGGATACGAAACTTTCGACGTCATCGTCGAACGCCGAACGCGCCGGTTTCGTTCAACCCGTCGTGTAGAAAATGTGAGGAAGCGTCGCCGCGGCACGGCGGCGCCCCGACATACGCCCTGCCGCGGGGTCTGTCCAGCGTTCCCTGCCTAGCGCGCCCGCGGCGGCCAGATCCGCGCCCAGACCCCGTCGCGCCGGATCACCGCGTGGTGCAGCGCCACCGCCACATGCAGCGCCAGCAGCACGATCAGCGCCCAGGCCGCCGCCTCGTGCAGGGCGCTGGCGGCCTCCGCCAGGGGTTCGGAGCGCGGCACCAGCCTGGGCAGCCCTAGGGCATCCAGCGATTCGATGGGGAACCCCCCGGCCCTGACCCGGACATAGCCCGACAGCGGCATCACGATCAGCAGCGCATAAAGCGCCAGATGCGACAAAGCCGCGGCCCCGCGCTGCCAGCCCGGCAGGCTGTCGGGCAGCGGCGCCGGCGGGTGCGTCAGCCGCCACGCCAGCCGCAGGGCGACCAGCGCGATCAGCGCCGTGCCGACGTTTTTGTGAAACAGGTAGAGCGCGTCGCCCAGGGCCCTGTCCAGCCCGTCGCGCACCATCACCAGACCGACCGGAATCATCGCCAGGATCAGCGCCGCCACCAGCCAGTGCAGGATGCGCGCCGTGCTGCCGTAGCCTGGGGGTCGGTGATCCATGATGCAGCCCTCCGCTGTCGACAAGGATACGCCACATCCCGATCCGCACAAGTCCCCGCGCAGTCCGCTTGACGCGTCATGCGCCTGTCATATGTTCAGCCGATGCAAGCATCGCGCCCAGACACAGCCCCGTCCCGACCCCTTCCCGACACCGCGTCGCGGCGGCACCTGACCGAGGCGCTGGTCCTGGCGGTTCCGGCCGGTCTGGCGCTGAACCTGGGCGTGGGCGTGATCGTGCTGGGCCAGGGCACCGGTGCGCTGATCGCGGGCGGGGCCTATCTGCTGGCGGCGGCGCTGGTCGCGGTCGCGATGCACCGCCACTATCCGCATGACCGCATGGGGGCGTGCAACGTCGTCACGCTGATGCGGCTGGCGCTGACCACCGCGCTGATCGCACCGCTGATCGGCGGCGAGGCGGCGGGCTGGATCGTGGCGGGCATCGCCGCGCTGTCGCTGTCGCTGGACGGGGTGGACGGGTTCCTGGCGCGGCGCAGCGGGCTGTGCTCCGAGTTCGGGGGGCGCTTCGACATGGAGGTCGATGCCGGGCTTGCGCTGATCCTGGCGCTGCACGCCCTGTCGGGCAGCCCGGTCGGCACCGAGGTCCTGGTGCTGGGCGTCATGCGCTATCTGTTCGTGGGCGCGGGCCTGATCTGGCCGTGGATCATGGCGCCGCTGCCGGTCAGCTATCTCCGCAAGGGCTTCTGCGTGCTGCAGCTGGCCACGCTGATCGCGCTTCAGGTCCCGGTCCTGTCCGAGGACATGGCGATCATCCTCGCGCGCATCGCGTCGGTGGCGCTGGCCTGGTCCTTCCTGCGCGACGTCGTCTGGCTGCGGTCGCATCGGTGAGATCGCGGCCCCTTCCCATCCTGCTGGCCCTGCTGCTGATGCAGGCGGTGCTGGCCCTGCCCGCCTCGCCCGCGGCTCTTGGCTGGGGCGCATGGCTGCGGCCCGCCCCTGAACTACTGGCGATCCTGCTGCTGGCGGTGGCCCTTGGGCGCGGCTGGACGGCTCTGCCGCTGCGGCTGGCCGTGGTCGGCCTGCTGACGCTGGTGACGGTGCTGAAGGTCGCGGATCTGGCCATGCTGCAGACCCTGGGGCGGCGGTTCAACCCGGTGGGCGATCTGCCGCTGATCGACGCCTCGGTGCGGCTGATCGCGGGCAGCCTGGGCGTCGCGGCGGCGGTCGCGGCGGTGCTGGGCGCGATCCTGGCGACGGTGCTGATCGCGGCGGGGCTGTGGTGGGCGATGGGCGGGCTGATGCGTCTGACCCCGGCGGGTCGCGGCCCGCGCATGGCCGGGCTGGCGGGGGCCGCGATGCTGGTCGGGGCCGTCTCGGTGCTGCCCGGCCGCGGCATCGCGATCCCGGTGCCGCAGACGGCGGCCTTCGCCGCCGACCGGCTGGAACTGTCGCGCCGCACTTTGGCGGAACTGCGCCGCTTTCGCGAGATGGCGGCGGGGGACGCGATGGCCGGGCTGGCGCAGCCCCTGTCGCTGATCGACCGCGACGTGCTGGTGATCTTTCTGGAAAGCTATGGCCGCACCAGCTTCGACACCGACTTCTTCAGCAGCGCCCATCTGCCGATCCTGCGCGACGCAGAGGCCGCACTGGAGGCGCGGGGCTTGGCCACGGCATCGGGCTTCGCGACCTCGCCCACGCATGGCGGGCAGAGCTGGCTGGCCCATGCGACGCTGGCCAACGGGCTGTGGGTCAGCGACCAGACCCGCTATCAGGCGGCCATCGCCAGCGGGCGCCGGACGCTGTTCCACTATGCCGCGGCGGCCGGGTTCCGCACCGCGGCGGTGATGCCGGCCATCGTCCGCCCCTGGCCCGAGGCCGCGACCATGGGCTTTCAGCGCATCCTGGCCGCGCCCGATCTGGGCTATCGGGGCCGGCCCTTCGACTGGGTCACCATGCCCGATCAGTTCACCCTGACGGCGACCGACCGGCTGCTCCGCGACGGCCGCGATCCGCGCCCGCTCTTCGCGCAGATCGCGCTGATCTCGTCGCACGCGCCCTGGACGCCCGTGCCGCGGATGCTGGACTGGGAGGCGATCGGCGACGGCACCGAATTCGACGCCATGGCGCAGGAGGGCGACCCGCCCAGTGTCGTCTGGCGCGACTATGACCGCGTGCGGGCGCAGTACCGCGACACGATTTCCTACGGGCTGACGGCGGTGCTGGAATACGCGGCCCGTCAGAAACGCCCGCCGCTGATCCTTCTGCTGGGCGACCATCAGGCGGCCACCACCATCGGGCTCGACGACCGGCGCGAGGTGCCGATCCATGTCATCGGCCCGCCCGATCTGGTCGCCCGGACGCTGGACTGGGGCCTCAGGCCGGGGCTGATCCCGCCCGCGGGACTGCCCGCGATTCCGATGGATCGAATTCGTGATGATTTTCTGCGAAACTTTTCCGGGGTCTCGGACGTGCCTCCTGCATGATGACCGTGACACGACCCTTGCAGATTCTGGTGGCCCTCGGGGTGATGGCGCTCTTGTGGTTCGGGCTGGACGGCCCGCAGGCGCTGCGCCTGCTGGCGCAGGCCGATCCCGGCTGGCTGGGCGCGGCGATGCTGGCGCTGACCGCGCAGACGGTCCTCTCGGCGCTGCGCTGGCGGGTCACGGCACGGCAGCTGGACCAGAGCATCCCGATGACGCGGGCCGTCGGCGAATATTATCTGGCACAGGTGGTGAACCAGTCGCTGCCGGGCGGCGTGCTGGGCGATGCGGGACGCGCGGTGCGCGCCCGTCATCAGGCCGGGCTGCGCCGGGCCGGAGCGGCGGTCGCGATCGAGCGGCTGGCTGGACAGGTCTCGCTGTTCCTGGTGCTGGCGGTGGGGGCGCTGACCGTCACGGTGATGCCCGGCGGGCTGACGCTGCCCTCCTGGGTCATGGGTCTCATCGGCACGCTGATGGCGGGTGCGGTCGCGCTGGTCGTGGTGCTGGCCGGGGTCGGGCAGTTGGGCGGGCGCGCGGGCGGCATGGCGCGCGACCTGCGCCGCGCGCTGCGGGTGACGTTGCTGGCGCCGGGCGCGCTGCCGCGCCAGCTGGCGCTGAACTTGTCGATCACGGTCGTGAACCTGGCGGCCTTCGCCTTCTGCGCGCGGGCCACCGGTACCGTCCTCTCCCCCTCCGAGGCCGCGGTCCTGGTGCCATTGATCCTGCTGACCATGATCCTGCCGCTGAGCGTCAGCGGTTGGGGCCTGCGCGAAGGCGCGGCCGCCGCTCTGTTCCCGCTGGTGGGCGCCTCGGCCCAGGCCGGGCTGGCGGCCAGCCTGGCCTTCGGCCTGGTCTTCCTGGCCAGCAGCCTGCCGGGCGTGCTGGTGCTTCTGGCGCAGCGCCGCGGTGCCGCCCCCCTGCCTACCCCCGCCCCCGCAGCAACCATCCAGGCCGAACCGTGATCCAGACCCGAACGCTGACCTTCGCCCTGCCCGGCGACATCACCACGCTGACCGGCGGCTATGTCTATGACCGCCGTCTGGTCGAGGGCCTTCGTGCCCAAGGCCGCGATGTCGGGGTCCTGTCGCTGTCCGACGCCTTTCCGACCCCCGATGCGGGCCAGATGGCCGATGCCGTCGCCCGGCTGCAGGCGCTGCCCGCCGACCGGCCGGTGATCATCGACGGGCTTGCCTTCGGCGCGCTGGACCCCGATGGCGTGGCCGGGATCATGGCGCCCATCGTCGCGATGATCCACCACCCGCTGGCGCAGGAGAGCGCCCTGCCCGCCGATCTGGCCGACCACCTGTGGCAGACCGAGCGTGCCAACCTGGCCCATGCCCGGCACATCCTGGTGCCCAGCCCGCATACCTGCCAGATGCTGATCGACCGCTACGACGTGCCGGCCGAGCGCATCACCGTCGCACGCCCCGGCACCGACCTGGTGCCGCAGGCGGAGGGCTCCCACCCCGTGGACCCGCCGCTGATCCTGTCGGTGGGCATCCTGCATCCGCGCAAGGGGCATGACGTGCTGATCGACGCGCTGGCCGCGCTGCGCGACCTGGACTGGCAGGCGGTGATCGTGGGCAACCCCTGGGACGCGGAGCACGTCGCGGCCCTGCAGGCGCGGATCGCGCGGAGGGGACTGGGCGACCGCCTGACGTTGGCGGGACGGGTCGATGACGACCGGCTGTGCGCCCTCTATCGACAGGCGTCGGTCTTTGCGCTGGCGACGCGCTACGAGGGCTATGGCATCGTCTTCGACGAGGCGCTGTCCCACGGCCTGCCCATCGTCAGCACCCGCACCGGCGCGGTGCCCGACACGGTGCCGGGCGATGCGGGCCTGCTGGTCGAACCCGACGACGCCACCGCGCTGGCCGACGCGCTGCGCGCGCTGCTGGCCGATCCGGACCGCCGCGCGGCCTGCGCGGGGGCCGCGGCGCGGGCCGGGGCGGCGCTGCCGGGATGGGACGACACCGCGCGGCAGGTGGGCCGGGTGCTGGACGCGCTGCGCTGATCTTGCGCCGCGATTGCAGGACGTGCATCACTGACGCCTGACCTGTCGGAGGCCGCGATGAGATCCCTGTTCCACCTTGCCATCCATGTGACCGATCTGGACGCCGCCCGCGCCTTCTACGGCGGCGTGCTGGGCTGCGCCGAGGGACGCTCGACCGACAGCTGGGTGGATTTCGACTTCTTCGGCCATCAGCTGTCGCTGCATCTGGGCACTCCCTTCCCGACCACCCGCACGGGCCGGGTCGGCGATCACATGGTGATGATGCCGCATCTGGGCGTGGTGCTGCCGCTGGCGGACTGGCTGGATCTGGCCGCGCGGCTGGAGGAGGCGGGCATCGCCTTCGACATCCCCCCGCAGATCCGGTTCGAGGGGCGGCCCGGCGAACAGCGCACGATGTTCCTCTTCGACCCCTCGGACAACCCGATCGAGGTCAAGGGATTCGCCGATTTCGACGGGCTGTTCGCGGCATGAGCGGCTTCGTCCTGCCCCCCGCCCCGACCCCCTCGGTCCCCGTGGCCGGGGAGGCGGCGCGCTTTCCGGTACGCCGCATCTTCTGCGTGGGGCGCAACTATGCCGACCACGCGCGCGAGATGGGCCATGATCCCGACCGCGAGCCGCCCTTCTTCTTCACCAAGCCCGCCGATGCGCTGCTGACCGGGGATGCCGACCTGCCCTATCCCGCCGCCACGGCGGATCTGCATTTCGAAGGCGAGCTGGTCGTGGCCCTGGGCGCGGGCGGGTCCGACCTGTCGCCCGATCAGGCCGCGGGCCTGGTCTGGGGCCATGCGGCGGGCAACGACCTGACGCGTCGCGACCTTCAGGCGCAGGCCAAGGCGGCGGGCCGGCCATGGGACATGGCCAAGGGCTTCGACCGATCGGCCGTCTGCGGCCCGATCCGCCGCGCCGATGGGCCGATGCAGCGCGGGCGGCTGACGCTCAGCGTCAACGGGCAGGTCCGGCAAGACAGCGACCTGTCGGCGATGATCTGGCCCGTCGCGGACATCATCGCGCATCTGTCGCGGCTGGTGACGCTGGCGCCGGGGGACCTGATCTATACCGGCACGCCCGCGGGGGTCGGCGCCCTGCGGCGCGGCGATGTCGCGACGGTCGCCATCGAAGGGCTGGACCCGGTCACCACCCGCATCGTCTGAGACCGCCTCAGCCGTCCTTCGCGCCGCCATGCCGGGGCAGCAGCAGCCCGACCGCCAGCCCCGGACGGGCATTGGACAGGGTCAGCCTGCCGCCCGCGGCCTCGGCGATGTCGGCGGCGATGGCCAGACCGATCCCCTGCCCGTCGCCCCCCTCGTCCAGCCGGACACCGCGCTTGGTCAGCCGGGCCAGCGCGGGCTCGGGCACGCCCGGCCCGTCGTCGCGCACGACGATCGCGGTCAGCGCGCCCTCGGCGCGGGCGGTGACGGTGACGCGGTCGCGGGCGTGGCGGGCGGCGTTCTCCATGACGGCGCCCAGGGCCTCGGTCAGGTCGTCGGGCTGGATGCGCAGCGCCAGCCCGTCCGGCAGTTCGATCCGCCAGTCGATGCCCGCGCCCTGCGGCGTCCGGCGCAGCACCTGCACCAGCCGCGCGACGACGGTGGCGGGTTCGGCCCGCGCCCCGGCGGCGTCGGTGCGGATGCGCGCGCGCGCCAGTTCGCGGTCCACATGGCGGCGCATGACGGTCACCACATGCTCGATGCTGTCGGCGGCCTGATCGCGGCCCTGATCGCGCAGGCGCCGCGCCTCTCCCAGAAGGGCCTGCAGCGGCGTCTTGAAACCGTGGGCCAGATCGCCCGCCCGGTGGCGCGCGCGGTCCAGCTCGCGGTCGCGGTCGTCCAGCAGGCGGTCCAGCTGCGCGGCCAGGGGCGCCACCTCGCGCGGCAGGTCCGCCCCAAGCCGCAGCCGCCGCCCATCGGTCAGCGCGCGCAGCAGGTCGCCGATCTGGGCCAGCGGTCGCAGGCCCACCGTCACCTGCAGGAAGGACGCCGCCAGCAGGACCGCCGCCAGCCCGCCCAGCCACGGCATCAGGTCGCGCAGGAAGGCGCCGCGGGCCTGGGTCGCGTCGTCCATGTCCTCGGCCACCAGCACCCGGACGGGGGCGGTGCGGTCCGCGCTTCCGACCATCACCTGCTGATCGACTGCCAGAAGCCGCTGCCCGGAGGGGCCGTCCAGCTCCAGGATGCGCGCGGTCCCCACGGGCGGCGGCACCTCCGGCACCGGCAGCGTCACGTCCCAGAGCGAGCGCGACCGCAGCAGGTCGTCCTCCAACCAGACCTGCCAGTAATGCCCCGAGAAGGGCCGCTGCCACGAGGGGTTGCGGGGCTGATCGCTCATCACCGGCGCGCCGCCGGGTGCCGAGGGCGGCTCGATCACCGACAGCAGCAACAGGGCGCGGTCGCGCAGGTCCGACACGCCCACCCGCTGGACATGGCGGTCGAACAGCACCGCCAGCATGGTCAGCGACAGCGCCAGCACCAGAAGGATCGTCCCGCCACCGATCAGCATCAGCCGCCAGCGCAGCGACAGCGGCCTCAATCGGCAGCGTCCAGCAGATAGCCGAAGCCGCGCCGCGTCGCCACGATCCCGGGTCCCAGCTTGCGGCGCAGCCGCGTCACGACCGCCTCCAGCGCATTGGCCTCGCGCGCGTCGTCATCGCCGTAGAGATGCTCCAGCAGTTCCGTCGGGGCGACGACGCGGTCGCGGTGCAGGGCCAGATAGGCGATGAGGCGGAACTCCAGCGGCGTCAGCGCGGCCGGTACCCCGTCGACCAGCGCGGTCATGCGGTTCAGGTCGACGCTGAGGCGGCCGGCCTCGATGCGCGGATCGGCCCGCCCCCCCGCACGGCGCACCAGCGCGCGGGCGCGGGCGACCAGCTCCTCCATGCGGAAGGGTTTGGGCAGATAGTCGTCGGCCCCCGCCTCGATCCCCTCGACCCGCTCGGTCCAGGCGCCGCGCGCGGTCAGGATCAGCACCGGCGCATCGCAGCCCTCGGACCGCCAGCGCTTCAGCAAGGTCAGGCCGTCCAGGTCGGGCAGGCCCAGATCCAGCACGATCAGGTCGAAACTCTCGGTGCCGCCGCGGAACCATGCATCGCGCCCCGATGCGGTGGCCTCGACCCGGAAACCCGCTGCCGACAGCGCCCGGTCCAGATCGGCGGCGATCCGGGCATCATCCTCGACCACAAGCGCGCGCATCAGTCCTCGTCTTCCCCAAATCCCAGGATGGCGCCGGTCTCGGCGTCCAGCTCGATCTCGATCAGGCGGCCGTCGGGCGTCAGGATCTCGACCTCATAGAGCCACACTCCACGCTCCTCTTCCAGTTCAACCTCGACGACCTGGCCCGGATGACGCGCCTCGACCCCCGCCAGGATCGTCTCCAGCGGCAGCATGTCGCCACGCCCGACGGCGATGCGCGCGGTCTCGTAGTCGGAGGCGTCGGGCGACTGCGCGGGCATCGGGCTGGGCCACGGGATCAGCAGGGCCAGCGCGGCCGGAAGGATCGGGGAACGGGTGCTCATGGCTGCATCTATAGCGGCACGGTCCTGACAGTCCGCTGACGGATGGCGTCAGGCTGCTGTCAGGACCGCCCTGCTAGATCGATTCGCACAGGGGCCGCGATATGGTCGGCCCGAGACACGCGAAAGGATCATCTCATGGCACGCTACAATGGAACCTCGGGCGCGGATCGCATCACCGGCAGCCCGGTCGCCGACCTGATCTATGCGGGCGCTGGCAACGACACGGCCTTCGGCCTGAACGGCGCGGACCGGATCTGGGGCGAGGCGGGCGCCGACCGCCTCTATGGCGGGACGGGCAACGATTCGATCTGGGGCGGCAGCGGCAATGACCTGCTGCAGGGCGGCGACGGGTTCGACGACCTCTATGGCGGCGACGGAGACGACCGGCTGTTCGGCAACAAGGGCAACGACGAGCTGGAGGGCGGTCGCGGCAACGACACGCTGAACGGCCAGCTGGGCGACGATGAGCTGGAGGGCGACGACGGCGACGACCTGCTGTCGGGTCAGGAAGGCCGCGACGATCTGGACGGCGAGAACGGCAACGACCGCCTGTTCGGGGGCTTGGGCAACGACACGCTGGACGGCGGGCGCGGCAACGACATCCTGTCGGGGGGCCTCGGCGCCGACGAGTTCGAGTTCGAGCGCGGCGACGGACGCGACCGCGTCCTGGACTTCCAGAACGGCGTGGACCGGCTGGACATCGACGACCTGGACCGCGCCTCGGTCCAGCGCGCGATCAACGGGGCGACCCAGAACGGCGACGACACGATCCTGCGCATCGACGCCGCGACCGTGATCGTGCTGGAGGATTTTGCGCGGTCGAACCTCGACATCAACGACTTCACGTTCTGAGGCCCTGACGATCACGGATCGGGGCGCGGCATCGGTCGCGCCCCTTTGGCATGGCGGGGCTCAGCCCCAGTCCTGCACAAATTCGCGCCATTCGCGCGCGCCCATGCCCGACTGTTCCTGGGTCACGACCTCTCCGGCCAGACGCCGGCGCAGCACCGCGGCCGCCTGCGCGGACAGGTTGACCGCATTCATGCGATAGTCGCGGAAGGCCGCAAAGGCCGCAGGAACCCAGTCCTGCGTGATGCCGCACATCAGGTCGGCATAGGCGCGGATCTCGTACTGCGCATGGGCATCCGCGCGCAGGCGCAGGAAATGCAGCAGGTTGTGCAGGTCCACCTTCCAGTACCACTGGGTATAGATGTTGGCGGGCAGGTTCATCCGCGCCAGCTCGCGCGCCAGGCCCTGCTGGCCATCGGTGCCTAGCATCGCCTCGTAATGGTCATAGCTGCGCATCGCGTCCTCGCGCAGCAGGTCCAGCACGCGCTGCGCCTCCTCGCCCTGCAGGACCTCGCCGCGGCCCTGGTTGTTCTGCGCCGATTGCGCGGCCAGATGCTCGGGCGCGGGGATGTAGAATTCGCGGTCCAGGATGGAGTAGCGGGCCGAATACTCGTTCACGTTGGCGGTGCGGTGCCGAATCCACTGGCGCGCGACGAAGACCGGCAGCTTGACGTGGAACTTGACCTCGCACATCTCGAACGGCGTCGAATGCCAGTGGCGCATCAGATAGCGGATCAGCCCCTCGTCGTTCTGGACCGACTTGGTGCCCTTGCCATAGCTGACGCGCGCGGCCTGACAGATCGCCGCGTCGTCGCCCATGTAGTCGATGACCCGGACCAGCCCGTGATCCAGCACCGGATGCGCGACATAGAGATGCCGCTCCATCCCCTCGGACACGGCGCGCAGGGTCTGGCGGGGGGCCGCGCGGAGGCTGTCGATCTCGGCCTGCTGGTCTGGCGTTACGGGCATGGCGGACGGTCCTCTCAGGCGGTGCGGTGGCCTCCGTCCTATGTCAAGACGACGGTCCGGGCAACCGGGCGCAGGGACATGCGTTGCACTCGCGGCGCTGCCGTGACAGCCTGCATCCCCACCCCCGAAAGGACACCCCATGAGCATCCGCTATCTGCACACCATGGTCCGCGTGAAGGACCTCGACAAAACCATGGCCTTCTTCCGCCTGCTGGGCCTGGAGGAGACGCGCCGCATCGACAATGACAAGGGCCGCTTCAGCCTGGTCTTCATGGCCCCCCCGGGCCAGCCCGAATGCCCGGTCGAGCTGACCTACAACTGGGGCGGCGACGACGGTCTGCCCTCCGACAGCCGCCATTTTGGCCATCTCGCCTATCGCGTCGGCAACATTTACGAGATGTGCCAGAGACTGCAGGATGCCGGCGTGACGATCAACCGCCCGCCGCGGGACGGGCACATGGCTTTCGTGCGCAGCCCCGACAACATCTCGATCGAACTGCTGCAGGAGGGCGACGCCCTGCCCCCGCAGGAACCCTGGGCCAGCATGGAGAACACGGGCCACTGGTAAGGCCGCCCGCCCTGCGGCGGCTCGGCAGGAACAGGCACGCCCGGCCCCCGCGGGGCCGGGTTCAATTCAGTAGATGTAGCGGATCTGCTCTGTCCAGAAGCGTTCGATCCGGCGGCTCTGCAGGTTGACGCTGTCCAGCGGCGGGTCCTCCAGCACGCCGGACATGGCCAGCCCCTCGGCATGGCGCATGAACAGCCGCCGGACCATGTCGCGCACGGCCTGGCCCTCGGCGGTCAGGCGCACGCGGACCGACCTGCGGTCCATGTCGCAGCGCTCGTGATGGACATAGCCCATCGCCACCAGCTTCTTGAGATTGTAGCTGACGTTCGACCCCTGATACATCCCGCGCGAGCGCAGCTCTCCCGCCGAGACCTCGGCCTCGCCCAGGTTGTAGAGGATCATGGCCTGCACCGGGGTCAGATCGCCCCGGTGCAGGCGTTCGAATTCGTCCTTGACCAGATCCAGCATCAGCCGGTGCATCCGCTCCAGCAGCTGAAGCGATTCCAGATAGGCGTCTGTCAGCTCCGACAGGGCGACGTCCAGGGATTGCGGCTCGGCCGTCGGGCGCTGATCGCGGGGTGCAGGGGCAAGCATGGGTTCGGGTTGTCCTGTCCTGTTCGTCATGCCCCTATTGATGACAGGAAAAAGACAATCTTCGGTTAATCGCAGCCCGTTCCCGCGCCAGGAATGCCGAAAATTTTAGCGATCCGCCCGGAAACGGTCCGCAGCATGGGCGGCGATTCGATCTAGGATCGGCTCCAGCAGCGCGGGCCCGCCCCGGCCTTCCGGCACACCCTCGCCGATGCGGCCGGTCACCCACAGGTACAGGTCCTGGTCGTTCTCGCCGAGGAGCCGCTCATAGAGGTCCAGCTCGGCCGCGCTCAGCCCGGCCAGGCGGTCATCGGCGAAATGCCCCAGGATCAGGTCCATCTCCTTCATGCCGCGCCGCCAGCTGCGCATGTGCAGCCGCTTCAGGCGGTGCTCGGGGGTTTCGGTCATCTCAGCCATGCGACAATGCCTCCTCAAGACGCGCGACGCGGTCGGCGGCCTCGCGCAGCAACCGGCCCAGATCGGCCAGCTCGGCGCGGAGGGCATCCTCCGCGCCTGCGTCTTTCGGCCCCGGACCATGCCCCGTCAACAGCCAGATCGGCGAAACCCCGGTCAGCGTGGCAATGCGTCCCATCAGGCTGGCCGACGGCTCGGCCTGATCGGCCTCCCACCCGGCCAGGGTCTCGGGGCGCAGGCCCAGGGCCTCGGCCAGGGTCCCGACCTCCAGGCCCGCAGCTTCGCGGGCGGCGGTCAGGCGGTCGCCCAGTGTCGCCACCGGATCGGCATAGCTGTCCATCGCGTCTCTCTTGCTTGTGAGGGCCTGCGGGGAAGCGTATGCCATGCGGGCCGACAGTTCAAACCGACAGCAGCAAGGTGACCCATGGCGTTCATTTCCGACCGGTTGGCCCGGATCAAGCCCTCGCCCACCATCGCCATGACGACCCGCGCGGCCGAACTGCGCGCGGCGGGACGCGACATCATCAGCCTGTCGGCCGGAGAGCCGGATTTCGACACGCCGCAGAATGTCAGCGACGCCGCCAAGGCCGCGATCGACGCGGGCCACACGCGCTATACGGCGGTGGACGGCACGCCGTCGCTGAAGCGCGCCATCGCCGCCAAGTTCGCGCGCGAGAACGGGCTGGACTATACCCCCGCCCAGATCACCGTCGGCACGGGCGGCAAGCAAATCCTGTTCAACGCCCTGATGGCCACGCTGAACGCGGGCGACGAGGTCATCGTGCCCGCGCCCTACTGGGTCAGCTATCCCGACATGGTGCTGCTGGCGGGGGGCCGTCCGGTCATCGTCGAATGCACGCAGGACCAGGGGTTCCGCCTGACGCCGGAGGCGCTGGAGGCCGCGATCACACCCCGGACCAAGTGGCTGATCCTGAACTCGCCCTCCAACCCCTCGGGCGCGGGCTATGACCGCGAGCAGATGGCGGCGCTGTGCGACGTGCTGCTGCGCCATCCGCAGGTCTGGGTCCTGGCCGACGACATCTACGAGCATCTGGTCTTCGACGGGTTCGAATTCTGCACCCCAGCCCAGGTCGAGCCGCGCCTCAAGGACCGCGTGCTGACCATGAACGGGGTCAGCAAGTCCTATGCCATGACCGGCTGGCGGATCGGTTACGGCGCGGCGCCCGAGGCCCTGATCCGCGCCATGGCCAAGCTGCAGTCGCAATCGACCAGCAACCCCAGCTCGATCAGCCAATATGCCGCCGAGGCCGCGCTGAACGGGCCGCAGGATTACATCACCGACAGCCGCGCCGTGTTCCAGCGCCGCCGCGACCTGGTGGTGGCGGGTCTGAACGACTGTCCGGGACTGGACTGCCCGGTGCCGCAGGGCGCCTTCTACGTCTATCCCAGCATGGCGGGGCTGATCGGGCGCACCAGCCCCGGCGGCACCCTGATCGACAGCGACGAGGCCTTTGCCAACGCCCTGCTGGACGAGGAGGGCGTGGCGGTCGTCTTTGGCGCGGCCTTCGGCCTCAGCCCGCATTTCCGCATCTCCTACGCGGCGGCGGACGGGGTGCTGCGCGAGGCGCTGACCCGCATCCGCCGCTTCTGCGACGGCTGCAACTAGACCGGTCCTGCGGCGTTGACGATCAGCGAAAGCGAACGCAAGAAGGAGCTGATCATGCTGCCCCACAACGCCGTGGTCGTCGTCGCCGACGGTCACACCGCGACCCTGTTCCGCAACACGGCCAAGTCCGGCCTGGAGCTGTCCGAAACGCAGAAGGTGACCCAGGACAGCCTGTCGGACGACGGCGCCCAGATCGACGAAGGTTCTCCGCGCGATGACGAGGAGGCGACCTTCGCCGCCCAGTTGGCCCGGCACCTGAACGGCATGGTGCTGAAGAATAAGGTGGACGACATCGCGATCATCGCCGACCCGTCCACCTTGGGCGTGATGCGCAAGCACTATCACAAGGAGCTGCAGATGCGGCTGCGCAAGGAGGTGGCCAAGACGCTGACCAACTCCGATCTCAAGACCATCGAGAACGCGCTCGGCTGACCTGACCGCCCTTTCCCGTCCACCGCAAAGCCCCGCCGACCCGGCGGGGCGTTCGCTTTTCTGGCTCAGGACAGGCGCAGCGCGGCCAGAAGCAGGATCACCGCAGCGGGCACGCCAAGCGCCCAGAACGCGATCCCGCGCAGGGCGCCGCCGCGACGGCGCCCGCGCCGGTCACAGCGCCGTCCAGCCGCCATCGACGCTGATCGTGGTGCCGGTGATCTGAGCGGCCGCGTCGCTGCACAGGAAGACCGCCGTGTCGCCCAGCTGGTCGGTGGTGGCGAATTCCTTGGAGGGCTGACGCTCCAGCAGGACCTTTTCGATGACCTCGTCGCGGTCCATGTCGTATTTCTTCATCGTGTCGGGGATCTGCGCCTCGACTAGGGGCGTCAGCACATAGCCCGGACAGATGGCGTTGGCGGTGATCGCCTCGCGCGCTGTCTCCAGCCCGGTGACCTTGGTCAGACCGACGATGCCGTGCTTGGCCGCGACATAGGCGGACTTGTAGGCGCTGGCGGTCAGCCCGTGGGCCGAGGCGATGTTGATGACCCGTCCCCAGCCCGCCTCGCGCATCAGGGGCAGCGCCGCCGCCGTGGTGTGGAAGGCCGATGTCAGGTTGATCGCGATGATCGCGTCCCATTTCTCGGCCGGGAAATCGGGGATCGCGGCGACGTGCTGGATGCCCGCGTTGTTCACCAGGATGTCGCAGGCGCCGGCCTTCTGGATCAGCGCGCGGCATTGATCGCCCTTCGACATGTCCGCCTGGACATAGCGGACCGAGACGCCGTGCTCCTCGGCCAGCCGGCGGGCCAAAGCATGGTCGTCCTCGGTGTCGGTGAAGCTGTTCAGCACCACATCCGCGCCCGCGCGGGCCAGGCGCGTGGCCACGCCCAGGCCGATGCCGGAATTGGACCCGGTGACGACCGCGGTCTTGCCCTTCAGGAATTTCTCGAACATCGGCTGCTCCTCGACTTGCCCCGTGCCGTCAACGCCGGTCGCACGGAGCGGTTTCGCAGCCGCAGCATGGGCAAAAAAAAGCGCCCGCACAAGGCGGGCGCAAGTCATGAGGCAGGTTTCATACAGGCAAGAAACCTATCGAGCAGTGCCCTATTTATACGCGAGGAACCGCCCGAGTCCAACAGCGATCTTCCCGGCTTGGTTGACGCACCCCCGCCAAGCCTGTTGATAATGCGGCCAAACAAGAAACGGCGGGGCGGCGGGCGATGCGAATCTTCGAAAACCTTAGGGAATGTGCGGTCGGGCGGGTCGCCCCCGCGCTGGTGGCGCTGTGCTGCGGTGTTGCAGCAATGCCGCTGGCAACCCTCGCCGAACCGGCCCATGGCATTGCAATCTATGGAGAACCTGCGCTGCCCGAGGGCTTTGCCCATCTGCCCTATGCCAATCCCGATGCGCCCAAGGGCGGCACGATTCGGCTGGCCGAGCCGGGCGGCTTCGACAGCCTGAAGCCTTGGATCCTGAAGGGCAACGCGGCCTGGGGCGTGGGGGTGCATGTCACCGAATCGCTGATGATGCGGTCGATCGACGAACCCTTCACGCTCTACGGCCTGCTGGCCGAGTCGGTCGAGGTCGCGCCCGACCGGACCTGGGTCGAGTTCACCCTGCGCCCCGAGGCCCGGTTCTCGGACGGCAGCCCGGTCACGGTCGAGGACGTGATCTGGTCCTATGAGACATTGGGCACCCAGGGGCATCCACGCTATCACGCCGCCTGGTCGCGGGTCGCCGCGATCGAGCCGGTGGGCGCGCGCGGCGTCCGTCTGACCTTCGAGGAGCCCGACCGCGAGCTGCCCATGCTGATGGGCCTGCGCCCGATCCTGAAGAAGGCCCAGTGGGAGGGAAAGGACTTCACCGCCTCCTCCCTGGAGGTGCCCATCGGCAGCGGGCCCTATGTGGTGGATCAGGTCGATCCGGGGCGCTCGATCACCTTCCGCCGCAATCCCGACCACTGGGCGAAGGGCCTGCCGCTGATGCGGGGGCTGAACAATCTGGATGTGATCCGCTATGACTATTTCGCCGATGCGAACGCGATGTTCGAGGCCTTCAAGGCCGGCGAGGTCACCGTCTGGCGCGAGCTGTCGGCGCAGAAATGGGCCTCGGAATTCGGCTTTCCGCTGATGACCGAGGGCCGTGCGGTCAAGTCCGAGATCCCGAACCAGCGTCCGTCCGGCATCGTCGGGCTGGTCATGAACACCCGCAACCCGATCTTTGCGGACTGGCGCGTGCGCCAGGCGATGATCGAGATGTTCAACTTCCGCTTCATCAACCAGACGCTGAACGGCGGGGCCGATCCGCGGATCGCGTCCTATTTCTCGAACTCGGCCCTGGCAATGGGGGACGGTCCCGCGACGGGCGCGGTGGCGGACCTGCTGGCGCCCTTCGCGGGCGAGCTGCCCCCCGGCGCCATCGAGGGCTATGCCCTGCCCGAGGGGTCCGAGCGGTCGATGGACCGGGCGGGCGTGCGCCGCGCGATGGCGCTGATGGAGGAGGCGGGCTGGACCGTGCAGGACGGGCAGCTGCGCGACGCGCAGGGCCGCCCCTTCGCCTTCGAGATCCTGCTGAACCAGAACGGCACCGCGATGCGCGCGGGCTCGGAGGTGCAGCAGATCGTGAACATCTATGTCGAGGCGCTGCGCCCCCTGGGCATCACGCCGCGGGTCACGCTGATCGATTCGGCGCAATATGTCGAACGCACCAATGCCTACGCCTTCGACATGACCTGGTACGAACGCGGGCTGTCGCTGTCGCCGGGCAGCGAGCAGCGCCTCTACTGGGGCCGTGACGGGGTGACGACGCCCGGCACGCGCAACTGGATGGGCATGGACAGCCCCGCCGCCGAGGCGATGATCGACGCGATGGTCACCGCCGAGACGGCCGAGGACTTCACCGCCGCCGTGCAGGCGCTGGACCGGGTGCTGACCACGGGACGCTACGTGATCCCGGTCAGCTTCTCTCCGGTGTCGCGTCTGGCGCATGCGGCGGATCTGAAATACCCCGAGACGATTCCGGTCTACGGGGACTGGCCGGGCTTCTTGCCCGAAACATGGTGGCAGGAGACGAACTGATGCAGATGTTCTGGGTTACGGTTCTGGCATGCGGCCTGCTGGCCGGGTGCAACACGGTCGCCGGAGTCGGCGAGGACATCACGGGGACGGCGCGCTGGTTCCAAGGCAGCCTGCCCACTGGAGGTTACTGATGAAATGGCACCATGTTCAGGAAAACTGGGCGGCCTTCTACGAGGCGATCATCGACAAGTGGCATGAGGTCGATGAGAGCGAACTGGACGAGATCGACGGCGACCAGCGCGCCTTCATCGCCTATCTGGTCGAAGTGACAGGCCAGGAGCCGGACGAGATCCGCGAGGAGCTGCGCGAGTGGCTGGTGGGCGAGATTCCGTCGGACGTGGTCATGGACCCCGGCCATGACAATCACTCCATCGCTCTGTCGTCCAAGTTCGTGGGCGAGGGCGAGGATGAATACGCCGACGACCAGCGTTTCGGCGACGACGGGGACCAGCGCGAGGACTGATCCCCGATCGGACGGCGGTCAGGCGGCCTTCGCGTCGCCGATCCCGTCTAGGCGCGCGATGTGGCGCGCCATCATCACGTAGATCGCCCCGTAGAGAGACGCCACGATCAGGCCGACCCACTGGATCTCGAACGGGGTGAAGACATAGGCGAAGACCAGCGCCAGCTGCAGCAGGAAATGCAGCGGATAATAGCGGCGGTCGCCCAGGGTCTCGCGCGACCAGCCCAGATTGGCGGAATAGAGCCGGATCAGGCTGTCCAGCGAATTGACCACGAAGATCACGCCGACCGCGATCATGAACCAGTTCAGCCAGACCGGGATCACGATGCCGCCCTGGTGATAGACGAACAGCACGCTGAACCACAGGCCCAGGGGGATTGCGGGCAGCGCGACCATGGCCAGCGCCAGCTGCCAGACCTGCAGCCCGCCCACGAAGCGCGCGACGAACTGGCCGATCATGATCGACCATGCGAACCACCAGAACAGGTAGAATTCGTGATAGTCGCCGATGGGCACCGCAAAGCGCGGCAGATGCGCGAAGTAGCCGCCCAGCAGGCCCAGATTGGCGACGAAGTCCGACAGGCCCACCCGGCTGTAGACGAAGGCAATCATCGCCAGCGCGGTGAAGGCCAGCATCCCGAAGCCCCAGCTGGACATGATGGCCAGCCATTTCATGATCGCCATGTTGCCGCTGGAGATCACCGCCGTGGCGATCACCACCAGCACCAGCGCCCAGACCGACCATTGCGGCAGGCCGGGGGCATAGCTGGGCAGGTTCGACATGAACAGGTAGCAGGTGAAGGAGCAGGTGGCGATGACCGTCAGGTTGTAGACCCACTTGACGACCGGGATCTCGAACAGCTTCAGGCGCGGCTCGATCGCCAGAAAGTAGAAGGTCGCGACGAAGTACATCAGCCAGACCAGCGGTCCCCACATGCCGAACTCGACCGCCAGGGCGTTGGTGAAGCCGAAGGCGGCGTCCTGCTCGTAGATCGGGAATTCAGTCAGGGGCAGCATGACCAGCCCCATGTCCAGGCCCGCCGTGAACAGCAGGGCGATCAGCGTGAACAAGCCGACGGGCTCTTCGCCCTGCAGCCGCAGGCGGGGCCAGCGGATCAGGACGAACAGCGCGCAGGCCAGCACGCTGAGATAGGCGACAGTGATGATGGACGTCATGCGCCATCCTCCTTTGGTCGTTTGAACGATAACCATTATGACCCGAAAGCGTTTCACGCAGATGTGCGGACACTTCGGGTGAATGTGACTGATGTTATTTCGATGACCTAACGATAACGTACGTTGATCGGGCAGTCAATCAACTGTCCGGTCCTGTGGCATCTCGGTGCTGAACGCAGATCGCCGCCGACGGGATGCATCCTTGGCTTGAGATTGCGTGCGGCATCTGCGACATGCTGCGCGAAATTGCCGCGCGCGCCGTCACGAGGGACGACCCAGATGTCCGCGACCCTGAAAATCGCCGCCGGCAGCATCCTCGTCGGCCTGATCGTCCTGGCGCTCAAGACCTTCGCCTGGTGGGTGACGGGTTCGGTGGCGCTGCTGTCGGATGCGTTGGAGAGCATCGTCAACGTGGCGACCGCGCTGGCCGCGCTGATCGCGATCAAGGTCGCGCAGCGCCCGGCCGATCCGGGCCACCCCTACGGCCACCACAAGGCCGAGTTCTTCAGTGCCGTGCTGGAGGGGGTGCTGATCATCGTCGCGGCGCTGCTGATCCTGTCGGAGGCCTGGTCCGCCTTCCAGGACCCGCAGCCGATCGAGGCGGCGGGCCTCGGCATGACCATCAACGCGGGCGCGGGCCTGCTGAACGCAGCCTGGTGCTGGGTGCTGATCCGTCAGGGCCGTCGGCTGCGTTCGCCGGCGCTGGTGGCGGATGGCAAGCATCTGCTGTCGGACGTGATCTCGTCGGGCGGTGTGCTGATCGGGGTGGGGCTGGCCTCGGCCACGGGCTGGGCGGTGCTGGACCCGGCGTTGGCCATGCTGGTGGGCGTCAACATCCTGTGGTCGGGCTGGAAGGTGATGACCTCGTCCCTGTCCGGCCTGATGGACGAGGCCGTGCCGGAGCGCACCCTGTCCACGATCCGCGAGATCATCTCGGACAAGGCCAGCGGCGCGCTGGAGGCGCATGACCTGCGCACGCGCCATGCCGGTGCCGTGACCTTCATCGACTTTCACCTGGTCGTGGACGGGCAGACCACCGTGTCGGACGCCCATGACATCTGCGACCGGGTCGAGGCCAGCCTGAAGGCCAAGCTGCCCGACGCGCAGATCACCATCCATGTCGAACCGGAACACAAGGCTAAGCATTCCGGCGTGCTGGTGATCTGAGCCCCCTCAGGCCGCCAGGCGCACCCAGACCGGAACGTGATCGCTCGGCTTCTCTTGGGCGCGGGCGTCGCGGTCCACCCCGGTCTCGATCATCAGGTCGGCCGCCTGCGGCGACAGCAGCAGATGGTCGATGCGGATGCCGTTGTCGCGTTCCCACGAACTGCCCTGATAGTCCCAGAAGGTGAACGGCCCGCGCGTGGCCCAGGGGTCGCGGATGCGCACCGCATCGGTCCAGCCCTGGTTCACGATGGCACGGAAGGCCGCGCGGCTTTCGGGCAGGAACAGCGCGTCCTCGACCCAAGCCTTGGGGTTGGCCGCGTCGCGCGGTTCGGGGATGATGTTGTAGTCGCCCAGCATCACCACCGGCATCTCGCTGGCCAGCAGCGCGGCGGCGCGATGGCGCAGCCGCTCCATCCAAGCCAGCTTGTAGTCGTATTTCGGCCCCGGCGCGGGGTTGCCGTTGGGCAGGTACAGCCCCGCGATGCGCACCGCGCGGCTGCCAACCACCGTCGCCTCGATGTAGCGGGCCTGCTCGTCGCCGTCGTCGCCGGGCAGGCCGCGCGTCACGTCCTCCAGCGGCAGGCGCGACAGGATCGCGACCCCGTTGAAGCCCTTCTGGCCATGCGTCTCGACCTGCCAGCCCAGATCCTGGAAATGCTCGCGGGGGAAACCTTCGTCGACCGACTTGATCTCCTGCAGGACGACCAGATCGGCATCGGTGCCACCCAGCCAGTCGGTCAGCGCCTGGATGCGGGCCTTGACGCCGTTGATGTTGAAGCTTGCTATTTTCATGCCGCGCATCTTTAGCGGCGCGGCGGCGTTTGGCAACCTGAACCGCCTGCTCCTCGACCCGACCAGACCCGACCGGAGGCCCCGATGATCCGCGCCCTGATCCTGACGCTGGCGATGGCCCTGCCCGCCGCCGCGCGTCCGCCGACCGGCCTGCTGGAGAAGCCGTCGCCCCTGCCCGCGACGATTCCCCTGCAGGTCGCGGCGCCCGGGGGCTCCGATCACGCCGTTCTTCTCAGCGATGCGGACGGCGGCGGGGTCATCAGCGCCTATCTGCGCGGCGGCGAGGTGCTGCGCCTGCTGGTTCCACCGGGCGATCACCGCCTGTCGGTGGCCAGCGGTCGGCCCGAGGACTGGCGCGGATCGGCGGCGCTGTTCGGCGGGGATGCCGTGGCTGTGCCGGGCACCTTGCCCTTCCGCATCGACGGCGCACGGCGCGAGGGTCAGTCGATCACCCTGATCGAGGAAGACGGCACTCTGCGCATCGCCGACCGGCGCAACCGGGTCATCTGCCAGATCGCCGAATGGGAGGTGGAGCGCGTGGAGGAAACCGCGCCGGCCGGCACCACCTTGCGCTATCTGGACCCCGTGCTGCGCACCCGCAGCCGCGTCTGCGACTAGATCGAGAAGCTGGTGCCGCAGCCGCAGCTGGCCGTGGCGTTCGGATTGTCGATCACGAAGCGCGCCCCGATCAGCTCATCAGTGAAGTCGATCACCGCGCCCGCCAGATAGGGCAGCGACACCGGATCAACCAAGACCCTCTGCCCGTCGCGTTCCAGGACCAGATCGTCGGCCTCCGGCGCGTCCAGCCGGATGTCGTACTGGAACCCCGAACAGCCGCCGCCCGACACGGCCACGCGCAGGGGCTGCGGGCTTTTCCCCGCATTGATCTGGGACAGGCGGTCAAAGGCCCGGTCGGTCACTTTCGGCGGCAGGTTCATGGGGCGTTCCCGTTTTCGTCTGGTGGCTTCAAATATAGGGTCCGCGGGCACCAGCCGCAAGGAATGCCCCCGTGACCGCTCTTGCCCCCTATGCCTGCCATCCGGCCGAGAGCCGCGGTCGCCTGCATGACGAAAGCCTGTCCACCTTCCGTTCGCCCTGGCAGCGCGACCGCGACCGGATCATCCATTCCAGCGCCTTCCGCCGCCTGAAGCACAAGACGCAGGTCTTTGTCGAGCATGACGGCGAGGGCTGGCGCGGCGACTATTTCCGCACCCGCCTGACCCACACGATCGAGGTGGCGCAGGTCGCCCGCACCATCGCCGGCGCGCTGAACCTGAATGCCGACCTGGCCGAGACGGTGGCTTTGGCCCATGACCTGGGCCACCCGCCCTTCGGCCATACCGGAGAGGATGCGCTGGCCGCGCTGATGGCGCCTTACGGCGGGTTCGACCACAACGCCCAGGCCTTGCGCATCGTCACCCGGCTGGAGCGGCACTATGCCGATTTCGACGGGCTGAACCTGACCTGGGAGAGCCTGGAGGGCATCGCCAAGCATAACGGTCCGGTGACCGGCCCCCTGCCCTATGCCTTGGCCGAGGTCAACGCGCTGTGGGACCTGGAGCTGCATACCAATGCCAGCGCCGAGGCGCAGGTGGCGGCGGTGGCCGACGACGTGGCCTACAACCACCACGACCTGCATGACGGGCTGCGCGCGGGCCTGTTCACCGAGGCCGATCTGGCCGAGCTGCCGGTGATCGGGCCGGCCTTCGCCGAGGTCGACCGCCGCTATCCGGGCCTGGACCCCACGCGGCGGCGCTACGAGGCGCTGCGCCGCGTCTTCGGCGTCATGGTCGAGGACGTGATCGCCGTCGCCCAGAACCGCCTGACCGGCCTGCAGCCCCGCTCCGCCGACGAGATCCGGGCCATGGAGGGACCGATCATCCGCTTCTCCAAGCCGCTCTATCAGAACATCAAGGCGATCAAAGCCTTCCTGTTCCAGCGCATGTACCGCGCCCCGTCCGTCGTGGTCGAACGCACCCATGCCACGCGGATGCTGAACGACCTGTTCCCGCTGTTCCTGTCCGAACCCGACCGCCTGCCCGACCAGTGGCGCGACGTGGCAGTGGGGCTGAACGACCCGGTCGAACGCGCGCGTCTGGTCCTCGACTATGTCGCGGGCATGACCGACCGCTATGCGATTGCGGAACATCAGCGCCTGATCGGGGGGTGAACCGGAAACCTGCCGGGTCCGGCCGCGTTGAGCGGCAGCGATTCACAGTAGGAAAGGTTCACCCCATGATCACGCGCACCGGTTCGGCCCAGTGGGAAGGCGGCCTAAAGGGCGGCACGGGCACCGTCTCGACCAAGTCCGGCGCCCTGTCGGACCAGCCCTACGGCTTCAACACGCGCTTCGAGGACAAGCCCGGCACCAACCCCGAGGAACTGATCGGGGCGGCCCATGCCTCGTGCTTCTCGATGGCGCTGGCGATGATGCTGGAGCAGGAGGGCGTCGGCGGCGTCACCGTCAAGACCAGCTCGGATATCATGATGGACAAGGAGGGCGACGGTTTCGCCGTCAAGAAGGCCCATCTGACCACCACCATCACCGGCGACGCCGATGAGGCCAAGATCCTGGAGATCGCCGAGAAGGCCAAGGCCGGCTGCCCGATCAGCAAGCTGCTGAACGCGGAGATCACCATGGACGCCACGGTGGCATGATGCGCGTCCGGATCGGTTACGAGTTCGACATCCGGGTCCCGCGGGATACCCCGCTGATCCTGATGGTCACGCCCGAAAAGGCCCGGCACCGCGATTTCGTGGCGCCGGAACAGGTGGTGACCGATCCGACAGTCCCGATCCGTCGGTTCCGCGACCGCTACGGCAACATCTGCCAGCGTCTCGTGGCACCCGCGGGAGACTTCACCCTTGGTGCCCATGTGACCGTCCGCGACCATGGTGAGTGGGACGAGGTCGATCCCGACGCCCGCGAGATGCCCATCGAGGAGCTGCCCGACGAGGTCATGACCTTCCTCGCCGCCTCGCGCTACGTCGAGAGCGACGTGATGGCGCCCGAGGCATGGCGCCTGTTCGGCGACGTCACCCCGGGCTGGAGCCGCGTGCAGGCGGTGCTGGACCACGGCCACAAGGTCCTGCGCTTCGACTATGGCACCGCGTCCTCGTCGCGCACTGCGCTGGACGCCAGCAAGGGCGGCACCGGCGTCTGCCGCGACTTCGCGCATCTGGCGCTGGCCTATCTGCGCGGGCTGAACATCCCGGCGCGCTATGTGAACGGCTATGTCGGCGATATCGGCGTGCCTGCCGTGGACGCGCCGATGGATTTCGCCGCCTGGATCGAGGTTTGGCTGTCCGACCGTTGGTGGACGCTGGACCCGCGCAACAACGAACGTCGCCTCGGGCGGGTGGTCATCGCACGCGGCCATGATGCGGCGGACGTGCCCATGCTGAGCAGCTTCGGCCCGCACGACCTGACCCGCTTTCAGGTCTGGTGCCACCCGGTCGATGAACATGGGCAGGAGATCGACGGCATGGCCTTCGGCCCGCAGCCGCCACGCCTCTAATTGTCCTGTCAGTTACGCAAAGCGTTTGGAGTACAGCCGCCGGTGCGACAGGACATGGATCGCAGCAAAAGCCGCGCCAGCCATTATCATAAGATCGTTCTGCGCAAGAAGAAGTCGCCATGTGCGTTCCGGGTCGGCACAGCCACCTACTTCATCATTGATCAGCAGATGCAGATTACGGCGGTCGCTATATCCGGATGACTTGGAACATTTTCCCACGATGACCCGGCCCACGACCTGCAACCAGTGTCGCTCCGGTTCGTCACCTATCCACGGCTCGGCGTTTCGTGGATCAATCCGGCTCATTATCTCTTTGTGCGTCGTGGATTTGCGCTCAGACTGGAGATGCCGAAACGACAAGACATCGGGGAGAGGTTCACCGGCTTTGACCGCGGCGTTAACCACCGCGCAAGCATGTGCAAGTTGTCTAGGTATCGCCTCGACAATCTCCACGCCGACCGACCCGGTCGAATAATCGAGGCGAAAATCCGGACATTCCTGCTTCACGATCTTTATAGGATACGGCCCCCCGAAAACGTACTGGTCCGCGCGCAGTGCGTGGCCGAGTGTCCAGCGCTCCCTCAGTTCGCTGATCTGATCGGACCCGCGCCCGGGGATGGGCTGACACAGTTCGTCAAGAACTGCATCAAACTCCCCCGGCGTGCGTATCTCCCACGCGGTCCTCAGACCATCATCTCCTTGGTCGCGGTCAGCTTGAGGTCGGGATGGTCGCGGCCGATCCGGTCGATGTCCCATTGCAGGCGCGTCAGATAGACCAGGTCCCCGTCATGGTCATGCGCCAGGTGACCCTTGTTGGCCTCGGCAAAGGCCGACACCTTGTCCTTGGGGCCGCTGACCCAGCGCGCGCTGGTGAACTGGCTGCCCTCGAAGCGGACGGGGATGCCGTATTCCAGCTCGATCCGGCTGGCCAGAACCTCGAACTGCAGCGCGCCGACGACGCCCACGATGAAGCCCGACCCGATGGCGGGCTTGAAGACCTTGGCGGCGCCCTCTTCGGCGAATTGCATCAGCGCCTTTTCCAGGTGCTTGGCCTTCATCGGATCGGTCGCGCGGACCGATTGCAGCAGTTCGGGCGCGAAGGACGGGATGCCGGTGAAGCGCAGCGCCTCGCCCTCGGTCAGCGCGTCGCCGATGCGCAGCTGGCCGTGGTTGGGGATGCCGATGATGTCGCCCGCCCAGGCCTCCTCGGCCAGCTCGCGGTCGGCGGCCAGGAACAGGACCGGGTTCGACACAGCCATGGGCTTCTTCGTGCGCACATGGACCATCTTCATCCCGCGTTCGAAATGTCCCGATGCCAGGCGGACGAAAGCCACGCGGTCGCGGTGCTTGGGGTCCATGTTGGCCTGCACCTTGAAGACGAAGCCGGTGACGGGCGTCTCCTCGGGGGCGATCTCGCGGTCGGCGCTGTTCTGGGGCTGGGGCGGCGGGCCATAGGCCGCGATGCCCTTCATCAGCTCCTGCACGCCGAAGCTGTTGATCGCGCTGCCGAACCAGATGGGAGTCATGTGCCCCTCCAGGAAGGACCGGCGGTCGAAGGCGGGCAGCAGCTCGCGCGCCATCTCGACCTCCTCGCGCAGCTTGGACAGCAGGTCCGCGGGGACATGATCGGCCAGGCGCGGGTCCTCCAGACCGTCGATCTTGATCGATTCCGCGACCTTGTTGCGGTCGGCGCGGTCCATCAGCTCCAGCCGGTCGTGCAGCATGTCGTAGCAGCCGATGAAGTCGCGCCCGACCCCGATGGGCCAAGATGCGGGTGCCACGTCGATGGCCAGATTCTCCTGGATCTCGTCGATGATCTCGAACGTGTCGCGGGATTCGCGGTCCATCTTGTTGCAGAAGGTCAGGATCGGCAGGTCGCGCAGCCGGCAGACCTCGAACAGCTTGCGGGTCTGCGATTCGACGCCCTTGGCACCGTCGATGACCATGATCGCCGCATCCACCGCCGTCAGCGTGCGATAGGTGTCCTCCGAGAAGTCGCTGTGACCCGGCGTGTCCACCAGATTGAAGCGATGTCCGTCAAAATCGAACGACATGGCCGATGCGCTGACCGAGATGCCGCGGTCCTGCTCCATCTTCATGAAGTCCGACCGCGTCCGCCGTGCCTCGCCCTTGGCGCGCACCTGTCCCGCCATCTGGATGGCGCCGCCATACAGAAGGAATTTCTCGGTCAGCGTGGTCTTGCCGGCGTCGGGATGCGAGATGATCGCGAAGGTCCGGCGGCGGGCGATCTCGGGGGGAAGGTCGGGGCGGTTGCTCATGGCCGGGCTTTACCGCGACCGGGCGTCCGGTGCAATTCCCGCCGTCGCGCGTCCGGTCGCTTGAATTGTCTGCATCCGCTTCTTGCGAACGGGCGTCCCCCGGACATGATCGCGCAGATCGGACGGGGTGGCGGATGGACGGATCACTGGATCAACTGTTGCGGTTGCTGTCGAACCGCGGGCTGGAATGGCTGCGCCGCCACATCATGGCGCTGCCCGACCCCGTGCCGCCGGATCACCCCGATCTGGGCGCGCTGGCGATGGTGGGACAGGTGGCGCCGGTGCTGACCGGGCTGCGCGGCCGCATCTCTCCGATCGAGGTCATCGTGACGCGCCGGCTGACCGCCGATCTGGTCCGCGCGGGGGCGGTCCGCGTGCTGGAGGGGGCGCGCGACGACGCGCTGGTGCGCCTGATGCTGGCAGGCGGGCTGGTGGCGCGGGACGAGCCGCTGTGGCAGCTGGCCTGCGACGCGCTGGCGGACGATCCCGCCCTGCCGCTGGCGCAGCGGCTGGCCCTGTCCGACGACCCTTCCCTGTCGGCACGGGCCGAGGCGGTGCTGACCGCCCAGCCCGACCATCCCAGCGCAGAGGACGTGGCGATCCGCTGCGAGGTGCTGATGCAGCTGTGCCATCACGGCGCGCGGCGTCCGCGCCTGTCGGGTCCGCGCGTCTTCGCGGTCGTCTTCGACAACCTGCGGGCGCTGTCCCTCTGGGCGCAGACGCGCGGCTGCACGACGTCGGTCGCGCGGATGGCCTTCTGCCTCAGGCTTCTGGACCCCGATTATCCCGTCGCCGACATGATGGCCGACATGATGCAGGCGCAGCGGCCCGACGGATCGTTTCCCGCAAGGCTCGGCTTCGGGACGGCGGATCAGGCCCTGTCCGACGCGGTCGTGCCGACCCTGAGCGTGGCGATGGCCCTGCATCTGGGCGCGTGGCGGCGCTGGCGGGGGCCGGCGCCGGAATGGCTGCAGCCGCGCCCGCTGCACGCGGCGCTGCGCGGGCTGGCCGACCAGATCGCGGCGCGCCCGGTGCCGCCAGACCTAGCGCTCTGGGCCGCGGCCAGCCTGACGCGGGCGCAAGGGCGCGACTGGTTCGCCCGGCTTGACGCGCCGCGGCATGCCGGGCCGGACCAGCTGGCCCATCTGGCACGGCTGTGCTTTCGCGACGCGGTAGCCGCGCATCATCTGCGCGGCTGGTTGCGGATCGGTCGCGGCCCCGGCTCAGGCGCCGACCCCGCCGCGACGGAGGCCGCCTGGCTGCGCGGCAATCCGGTGACGATCCGTTCTGATCCGCCGGCGGCGCTTCTGTCGCTGTGGCAGCGCGCGGCGCTGAGGGACGACGCGGCGGCCTTCCTGGCCTGCGCACGCATCGCCCGCCATCACGCGAATGCGCCCCTGACGCCACCGATCCGCGCCATGGCGCGCCGGATGGCCGTGGCAGCGATGCAGCCCGCGCCCGATCTGGCCGAGGCGCTGGAGCGGCTGGACCGGCTGACCCTGCTCGCCCAGCTTCTGGAGCCGGAGCTGCAGGCGGCCGCCGCGGCCTAGAACAGCCCCTCGACCTGGCCCAGATCGTCCAGGCGGATCGTCTCGGCGGCGGGATGGCGCGGCAGGCCGGGCATGGTCATGATCTGCCCGCAGATCGCCACGATGAAGCCCGCGCCGGCGTTCAGCCGCACCTCGCGCACCGGGATGACATGCCCGGTCGGCGCCCCCCGCAGCGTCGGGTCGGTGGAGAAGCTGTACTGCGTCTTGCCGATGCAGATGGGCATGCGCCCATGCCCCGCCGCCTGCCACGCGGCAAGCTGCTCGCGCACGCCGGGCGCGGCCTCCACGCGGGCGGCATGGTGGATGCGGGTGCAGATCGTCTGGATCTTGTCCCACAGGTCCATGTCGTCGGGATAGAGCGGCGTCATCGCCGCGCCCCGGTCGGCCAGGGCCACGACCGCGCGCGCCAGATCCTCGGCCCCCGCGCCGCCCTCGGCCCAGTGACGCGCGACAACGGCCTGAACGCCGCGCGAGGCGCAGTAGTCCTGCAGGGCCGCGATCTCGGCGGGCGTGTCGCCCGCGAAATGGTTCAGCGCAACCACGACCGGGAGGCCGAAGCCGCGCAGGTTGTCGATATGGCGACCCAGATTGGCGCAACCCGCCGTGACCGCCGCGACATCCTCGGCCGCAAGGTCGGCCTTGGCCACGCCGCCGTTCATCTTCAGCGCCCGCACGGTCGCCACCAGCACCACGGCGGCGGGCGACAGCCCGGCCAGGCGGCACTTGATGTTCAGGAACTTCTCGGCCCCCAGATCGGCGCCGAACCCGGCCTCGGTCACGACATAGTCGGACAGGCGCAGCGCCGCCCGCGTCGCGATGACGCTGTTGCAGCCATGCGCGATGTTGGCGAAGGGGCCGCCATGGACCAGCGCGGGGTTGTTCTCCAGCGTCTGGACCAGGTTCGGCTGCAGCGCGTCCTTCAGCAGCACGGTCATGGCGCCGTCGGCCTGAAGATCGCGCGCGGTGACGGGGCGGCGGTCGCGGGTCTCGGCCACGATGATGCGGCCAAGCCGCTCCTGCAGGTCGGCCAGATCGCGCGCCAGGCACAGGATCGCCATGACCTCGGAGGCGACGGTGATGTCGAACCCCGTCTGCCGCGAGAAGCCGTTGGCAGGCCCGCCCAGACCCACCACCACCTCGCGCAGCGCCCGGTCGTTCATGTCCATGACCCGCCGCCAGCTGATCCGGCGGGTGTCGATCTCCAGCGCGTTGCCCCAGTGGACATGGTTGTCGATCATCGCCGCCAGCAGGTTGTGCGCCGAGGTGATGGCGTGGAAATCGCCGGTGAAGTGCAGGTTGATCTCCTCCATCGGCACGATCTGGGCATGTCCGCCGCCGGCGGCCCCGCCCTTCATGCCGAAATTCGGCCCCAGGCTCGCCTCGCGGATGCAGATGGTGGCGCGGTGACCGATCCGGTTCAACGCGTCGCCCAGACCCACGGTGGTGGTCGTCTTGCCCTCTCCGGCGGGGGTCGGGTTGATGGCGGTGACCAGGATCAGCCGCCCCTGCGGCCCGTCCAGCCCGGCCAGTGCCTCGTGGGTGATCTTGGCCTTGTCATGGCCGTAGGGCAGGATCTGGGTCGGCGTCAGGCCAAGCCGCGCGGCGATCTCGGCGATGGGGCGCTTGGCGGCGGCGCGGGCAATCTGAAGGTCGGTCTGCATCGTCTGCGGCATCCTTGGACGGGGTCGAACCAGGCGCCGGTCAGGCGCGTCGGTCGGAACTATCGCAGGTCGCGGCGCCGCTCGCCAGCCCGTCCCGCCCTACAGGACCGCCGCCACCGCCGCCCGCAGGTCCGGCAGCAGGTCGAGCTCGAACCACGGATTGGCCTTGAGCCAGCCGGTGTTGCGCCAGCTGGGATGGGGCAGCGGCACGATGCCGGGCGCGTGGTCGCGCCAGGATCTGACGGCCTCGGTCACGTTGCGCGCGCCCAGATGCCAGCGGATCGCGTGACCGCCCACCAGGAGCGTCAGGCGCGGGCGCAGCTGCGCCATGACCGCGTCGCGCCAGGTCGCCGCGCAGATCGGCGGCGGCGGCAGGTCCGCGCCCCGCGCATCATAGCCCGGAAAGCAGAAGGCCATCGGCACGATCGCCACCCGGTCGCGGTCGTAGAAGGTGTCGGCGTCCACCCCCATCCAATCGCGCAGCCGTTGGCCCGAGCGGTCCGTGAAGGGCCGCCCGCTGGCATGGACCCGCGCGCCGGGCGCCTGCCCCACGATCAGCAACCTTGCGCCCGGACGGAACCAGACGACGGGCCGCGGGGCATGCGCGGTCGCCGTCAGCGCGAAGCGCTCGCGGCACAGGCGGCAGGCAGCGATGCGGTCGGGCAGGTCGGACGCGTCGAGCGGAGGTGGCGGTTCTGTGAACATCCGTCGAACTTATGGCAAAATGGCCGTGATATAAGGCTGGTCAGATCACGTTTTCTGGGGCGGAATGCGAAGGGTGGACAGGCTGCCGCCGCATCCGTAAGGTCAAAGGGGGAAGCCCGGGGCCCGCGGCATGGCACGCCTCGTGCCGTCTTTTTATCTGGTATCGCAAGGCCATGCTTGAGTTCGACACGGTTTCCAAGTCCTTCTGGACCGGCAAACAGCACAAGATCATCCTGGACCAGGCCTCGTTCCGGGTCGAGCTGGGCAATTCCCTGGGCATCCTGGCGCCGAACGGCACGGGCAAGACCACGATCATCAACATGATGTGCGGCCTCGAGAAGCCGGACGAGGGCAAGATCCGTCGCGACTGCCGCATCTCGTTTCCGTTGGGCTTCATGGGCGGGCTGATTACCCGCCATACCGGCAACGAGAACGCGCGCTACATCGCGCGGATCTACGGTCTGGACCCGGATTACGTCTCGGCCTTCACGCGCTGGCTCTGCGACATCCACGAATATTTCGACATGCCCGTCGGCACCTATTCCAGCGGGATGCGGCAGCGGTTCAACTTCTCGCTGCTGCTGGCGCTGGACTTCGACATCTACCTGATCGACGAGGGCATGCCCCAGACCACGGATGTCGAATTCAACCGCAAGGCCGGGCGGGTGCTGTTCGACCGGCTGAAGGTCTCGACCACGGTGATCGTGTCGCACCAGCCCAGCACCATTGAAAAGTTCTGCAATCGCGCCGCGATCCTGCGCGACGGCAGATTGTACATGTTCGAGACCCTCGACGAGGCAAAGCAATACTATGACTACACCGCCTAAGGCCCGCCGCTATCACGTGTCGGACGAGGACGCGATCACGCCCGGCACGCCGGCCCCCGCGGCGTCCGGTCCCGTCCGGGTCGAGGTGACGCGGCGCCCCGACGCGCCGCCCCGGCCGGTCGTGCCGGAGCCCGCCCCCGGCGGCCCGGGCCGTGCACGCCCCGACGCGCCCGAGGGCGAGGACGCGGCACTGGAGCGGTTCCTGGCCAGCGGTCCCGTCGATGACGGCTTCGGCGACTTCAGCCTGAACAAGGACAAGCCCGAGCCTGAGCCGAACCCCGACCTGGAGGCCCGCCTGGCCGCCATCCGCGCCGAGAAGCTGAACGAGCGGCAGCTGCGCATCGCGCGCCGTATCGCGGCCCTGCACCAGATCGAGGTGGCCTCGGGCGAGGAGGCCGTCTTGCGGCTGCGCGAACGCGGGATCGACCCGTCCCACCGCAATGCCGTGGGCAGCATCCTGTCGTCCGAGGGCAGCCGCGCGCAGGCCAGCCCCGCGCCGAACGCCCCTGCCCTGCGGCCCGTGCCGGTTCCCTCGATCCTGCCCGACCGTGCGCCCGGCAGCCGCCCCGCCCTGCCCTCGCGCGAGGAGCTGACCGAGGAGAAGCGCGCGGCCGAGATATTCCGCATTCAGCGCGACCTGGCCCGCCGCCGCCGCCGCCGCATGGCGATGCTGGCATTCCGCCTGCTCTTCTTCGTCATCCTGCCGACCGCGCTGGTCGGCTGGTACTATTTCCGCATGGCCTCGCCGCTCTATGCGACGATCTCGCAGTTCCAGATCCAGTCGGCGGAATCGTCATCCTCGGGCGGCGGGCTCGGGGCGATGCTGGGCGGGTCGGGCATGGGCACGAACCAGGATGCGGTCGCGGTCCAGAGCTATCTGACCTCACGCGACGCGATGCTGCGCCTGGACGAAGAGCAGGGCTTCCGGCGCGCCTATCAGGACCCCTCGGTCGACGTCGTCAAGCGCCTGCCGGCGGACGCGACCAACGAGGCGACCTACGGGCTCTACCAGGATTCGATCAAGATCGGCTACGACCCGACCGAGGGCGTGCTGAACATGGAGGTCATCGCCCCCGATCCGCAGCTGAGCCAGCAGTTCTCGCTGGCCCTCATTTCCTATGCCGAGGAGTTGGTCGACCGGCTGACCGCGCGGATGCGCGAGGACCAGATGGAGGGCGCGCGCGAGACCTACGAGGATGCCGAGGCCAAGATGCTGGCCGCCCAGATGCGCGTGCAGGAACTGCAGGAGCGTCTCGGCGTCCTGGACCCGGCGGCCGAGAGCGGCGTCGTGATGAGCCAAGTCGGCGCGCTGGAGGGCCAGCTGACCCAGAAGCAGCTTGAGCTGGGCCAGCTTCTGGCGAACCCGCGCCCGCTGC
Source organism: Paracoccus sp. NIOT.M2S5SZ12 (assembly GCF_057748165.1). Taxonomy (NCBI): domain Bacteria; kingdom Pseudomonadati; phylum Pseudomonadota; class Alphaproteobacteria; order Rhodobacterales; family Paracoccaceae; genus Paracoccus; species Paracoccus sp. NIOT.M2S5SZ12. Next base: position 24,254 of record NZ_JBYLFR010000005.1, on the reverse strand, counting down.
AGAGCCGCGTCGACGCACTGCGCGGCGACATCCAGCGCCTGCGCGAGCTTGTCGCCGAGACTCGCCTGCAGCTGACCCAGAGCAGCGATTCGCGCAATTCGCTGGCCGCCATCGGCGGAGAGCTGCGCGTGGCCGAGGCCGAGATGCTGACGCGCCAGGAAATGCTGGGCGCGGCCGCCGCCCAGATGGAGGCCGCGCGCATCGAGGCCAACAAGCAGGTGCGCTATCTGTCGCTGTCCATCGCCCCCATTCCGCCGGACGAGGCCACCTATCCCAAGGCGTTCCAGAACACCCTGGTGGCATTCCTTATCTTTTCGGGTATCTATCTGATGCTGTCGCTGACGGCCTCCATCCTACGCGAACAGGTATCGACATGACCACGCCCAAGCACGTTTCCATCGGCCCGATCACCTGCGGCAACGACCTGCCCCTGACGGTGATCGCGGGGCCCTGCCAGCTGGAAAGCCTGGATCACGCCCTGATGATCGCCGAGACCATGGCCGGGGCCTGCGCCGATGCGGGCGCCTCCTTCGTCTTCAAGGCAAGCTACGACAAGGCGAACCGCACCTCGCTGTCGGGTCGGCGGGGCCTGGGCATCGACGAGGGGCTGGCGATCCTGGCCGCGGTGCGCGACCGCTTCGGCTGTCCGGTGCTGACGGACGTGCATGACGCCGAGCAGGCGGTCCGGGCGGCGGAGGTCGTGGACGTGATCCAGATCCCCGCCTTCCTGTGCCGGCAGACCGACCTGCTGCTGACCGCCGGCCGCACGGGCGCGGTGGTGAACATCAAGAAGGGCCAGTTCCTGGCCCCTTGGGACATGCCGAACGTGGCCGAGAAGGTCGCCTCGACCGGCAACGGGAACATCCTGCTGACCGAACGCGGGGCCAGCTTCGGCTATAACACGCTGGTCGCGGACATGCGGTCGCTGCCGATCATGGCGCGCACCGGCTATCCGGTCATCATGGACGCGACCCATTCCGTCCAGCAGCCCGGCGGACAGGGCGGCAGTTCGGGCGGACAGCGCGAATTCGCGCCGGTCATGGCGCGCGCCGCCGTGGCCCTGGGCGTGGCCGGGGTCTTCATCGAGACGCATGAGGCCCCCGACACCGCGCCCTCGGACGGGCCGAACATGATCCCGCTGGACCGGATGCCCGCGCTGGTCGCGTCGCTGATGGCCTTCGACCGGCTGGCAAAGGCCGACCCCCTGCCGGCATGATCCGGGTCCTGCTGCTCCTGCTGGCGCTGGCGGCCCCGGCCGCAGCCCAGGCCCCAGCCGCGGTGCCCCCGCAGGTTCCGAGCGGCGCCATCTCGACCGGGGACGACCGCGCGACCGACCTGGCGATCCTGTCGCGGATCACCGGCATCCTGGCGCAGGTGCCCGAGTTCGACGGCATCCGCGTCCGGGTCGATGCCGGGATCGTCACCCTGTCCGGAGAGGTCGCCGAACAGCAGACGATCGCCCGCGTCGAGGGTCTTCTGGCGCGGGTCGAGGGCGTCGTCGCCATCCAGGATCAGCTGACCCTGTCCACGGATCTGGGCACGCGGCTGGTCTCGGTCCGCGACCGGTTCCAGTCGCGCCTGACCCAGGTGGTCGCGGGCCTGCCCTTCATGGCGCTTGGCCTGGCCGTGGGGGCGCTGATCGTGCTGGCGGGCGGCTGGCTGTCGCGGCGCGAACGGACGCTGGCCAACATCGCGCCGAACCCGTTCATCGCAGGCTTTCTGGCGCAGACCATCCGGCTGACGGCCTGGATCGTGGCGCTGGTGGTGGCGCTGGACCTGATGGGGGCGCGGGCGCTGCTGGGCACGCTGCTGGGGGCGGCGGGCATCTTCGGCCTGTCGCTGTCCTTCGCGGCCCGCGACACGATCGAGGGGTTCGTGGCCACGATGCTGCTGTCGCTGCGCCAGCCCTTCAACCCCAACGACCTGATCGAGGTGAACGGCCTGCGCGGCCGGGTGATCCGCCTGACCAGCCGCGGCACGACGCTGCTGACGCTGGACGGCAACCATATCCGCATCCCGAACCAGATCATCTACAAGGCGGTGCTGACCAACTACACACGCAACCCGGAACGGCGCTTCATGGTCGATCTGACGGTCGATCCCGGCGCTGATCTGGGCCGGGCGCGCGATCTGGTCATCAGGACGCTTGCGGGGATGGACTTCGTGCTGAAGCGGCCCGAACCCGTCGCGTGGCTGGATGCCGACGGGCCCGAGCATGTGGTGATCCGCGCCGGCGGATGGGTGTCCCAGGACGGCACCGATTTCGACCTGGCGCGCGGCGAGGCGTTCCGCCTGCTGCGCCACGCGCTGGACGCCAAGGGCTTCGGCATTCCCGAACCGGTCCACCGCCTGCGGCTGGAACAGCCCGAAAGCGCGGCCGCCACGCGCAGCGCGCCGCAGCGCCCCGCCGACCGCCGCCTGACCGAGCTTGGCCCCGACGCCGCCTTCGAGGAGATGGTGGAACGCGGCCGCGTCGATGACGGCCGCGACCTGCTGAGCCCCGCGACCCCGCGTTGAGATCAGACGGCGCGCCCCGCCGCATCCGCCGAGGCCCAGGCCCACTGGAAGTTGTAGCCGCCCAGCCAGCCCGTGACATCGACGCATTCGCCGATGAAGGCCAGCCCCGGCACCGCCCGCGCCTGCATCGTGCGCGCGTCCAGATCGCGCGTGTCGACCCCGCCCAGGGTGACTTCGGCGGTGCGATAGCCTTCGGTGCCCACGGGCCGCACCTGCCAGCGGTTCACCCGCGCGCCAAGCGCCTCAAGCCGCGGGTTCGGCTGATCGGCCAGGCGCCTGCCCTCCATCCCGGCATCCGCGGCGATGGCTTGTGCCAGCCGTTCGGGCATCATCTGGGCCAGCGCGGTGGCGACCTGGATCTTGCCGCTGCGCCCGCGCGCGGCCTTCAGTTCGGCGGCGATGTCGCGGTCGGGTGCCAGATCGACGGTCAGCGTCTCACCGGGCTGCCAGAAGCTGGAGATCTGAAGGATCACCGGCCCGGAAAGGCCGCGATGCGTGAACAGCATCGCGTCGCGGAAGCGGCCGCCGCCGTGGTCGATGCGCGCCTCGACCGACAGCCCGGCCAGCGGTCGGCACAGCGCGAGGTCCTGCTCGGCGAAGGTCAGTGGCACCAGGGCAGGGCGTGGCTCGACCAGACGCAGCCCGAACTGCCGCGCCAGATCATAGGCCAGCCCCGTCGCCCCGATCTTGGGGATCGACTTGCCGCCCGTCGCCACCACGACGCGGCCGGCGCGGATCGGACCGCCCGACGTGTCGATGCGGAATCCGTCCGCGTCGCACGTCACCGCATCGATTCGCGTCTGCAGCCGCAGCTCCGCACCCGTCATGCGCTCCAGCAGCATGGCGGTGATCTGCGTGGCCTTGCCGTCGCAGAACAGCTGTCCCTGCGTCTTTTCGTGCCAGGCGATCTGCGCCCGATCCACCAGATCGACGAAGGCCTGCGGGCGATAGCGGGCCAGCGCGCTGGCGGCAAAGCGCGGATTGCCCGACAGGAATCGATCCGGCGCCGTCGCCAGATTGGTGAAGTTACACCGCCCGCCGCCCGAGATGCGGATCTTCTCCGCCGGCGTCGCGGCATGATCCAGCACGACGACGCGCCTGCCCTGCGCCAGCGCCGAGCCCGCGCAGAACAGCCCCGCAGCCCCGGCCCCCAGAATGACAAGATCCGCCTGTTCCATGGCGCGTCGATATCGGGGCTTTCGGGCGGAGGCAAGATTTCTGCATTTTACGTCTTGCACCTCTCCGACGGCTTGGGTAATCACCCTCCCACAGTTGGGGCGTGGCCAAGTGGTAAGGCATCGGTTTTTGGTACCGTGTACCGTAGGTTCGAATCCTACCGCCCCAGCCAAAATCATCCAAGACATTGTAAGATAAGCGAATCATAGGCCACCGGCCCGTGGGTCCGGAGACTGTCTGGCATCGCGGATGGCCCTGTTTCGCATCCCTCTGCCCAGTCAGAGGTCCTTGCAGAACGCGTCGTAGAGCGCGATCATGATCACCTGCACGTCGGGATCGTCGATCCGGTAGTGGATCGTCTGGCTTTCGCGGCGCGTCGCGACCATGCCTGCCTCGCGCAGCTTCGACAGATGCTGGCTCAGGGCCGACTGGCCGAGGCCCACGGCCTGCTGCAAGGCGCCGACGGACCGTTCGCCCTTGGCCAGTTCGCACAGGATCAGCAGACGCTTGGCATTCGCCAGAAGCGACAGGCGCGCCGCGACGTGGTCCGCACGCGCCTGGAGGGCAAGGGACGCATCGGAGTCGATCTGCATTACATCAGCATTTACTTATTTAGTAATCACTAATATTATCGCACATGCAGCGGCCACGGCAAGCGCCCTGTGATCGGAGGCATCGGATGGACATGCAGGTCGCGACGGATTTCACGCCTTGGAGCGCGCTTGGCGGCGGCGTTCTGATCGGGCTCAGCGCGGTGATGGTCATGGCCCTCTTCGGCCGGATCGCGGGCATCGCCGGGATCACGCAGGGGGCACTCGGCGCGCTGGTGCCGATGGCCGGGGCGGCGACGGATCGCGACTGGAGGTGGGCCTTCATTGCGGGGCTCCTGGCGGCGCCGGTGGCGGTCCTGCTGATCGGCGGCGCGGTCTCGCAGAGCGTGCCGCAGAACCTGCCGGCGATGGCGCTCTCTGGGCTGCTGGTCGGGATCGGCACGGCGCTTGGTTCGGGCTGCACCTCGGGGCACGGGGTCTGCGGGCTGGCGCGTCTGTCGCGGCGGTCGCTTGCGGCGGTGGCGACCTTCATGGCCGCGGGCTTTGCCACCGTCTTTGTTTTGCGCCACGTCATCGGAGGCTGATCCATGCGCATCATCGCGGGCTTTTTCAGCGGTCTGGTCTTCGGTCTGGGCCTGATCGTGTCGGGCATGGCCGATCCGGCCAAGGTGCTGAACTTTCTGGACATCGCCGGGCGGTGGGATCCCAGCCTGGCCTTCGTCATGGGTGGTGCGACGGTGACCGCCTTTCTGGGCTACCGCCTGGTGTGGCGGCGTCCGGCGCCCCTGATCGGGGACCGTTTCGACGTTCCGTCGGGGCGGCAGATCGACCGTCCGCTGCTGACCGGCGCCGCGCTGTTCGGGATTGGATGGGGCATCGGAGGCTTCTGTCCGGGGCCGGCGCTGACGGCGCTGCCGCTGCTGGCGCCCGGGACGCTGGTCTTTGTTCCGACGATGCTGACGGGGCTGTGGATCGGGGCCCGGATGAAGCGCGCCGCCACGACCCGTCCCGCGGGGGCATCCTCATGACGCGCATCATCCGCCATTCGCCCTCCACCGGTCCGGGCAGCCCGGATGTCTGGGGTCTCTACGAGCCCGATACGGGGTCGGTGCAATATGTCTGCGCCGATCCGGCGACCCGACGGGCCGCGCTGATCGACGTGGTCTGGAACCTGGACGTGCAGCACTACCGCCTGACGACGGAAAGCGTCGATCAGGTCCTGGACCTGGTCCGGCGCGAGGGGCTGACGGTGGAATGGGTGCTGGACACCCATCCGCATGCCGATCACGTCATGGCCTCGGCGCTGCTGCGCGAGCGGACGGGGGCGCCCAACGCCATCGGCGCGCGTGTTCCCGAGATCGCCGAAATCTGGGGCCAGCTCTATAACCTGCCCCATGCCTTCGATCCGGCACGCGCCTTTGACCGGCTGTTCGCGGAGGGAGAGACCTTCCGCATCGGCACGCTGGAGGTGCGGGTGATGCTGTCGCCGGGCCATACGCTCGGCTCGATCACCTTCGTCTGCGGGGATGCGGCCTTCGTGCACGACACGCTGATGCAGCCCGATGTCGGCACCGCGCGGGCCGATTTTCCCGGTGGCGATGCCGAGGCCCTGTGGGAGTCGATCCAGGCGATCCTGGCGCTGCCGCCGCAGACGCGTCTGTTCGTGGGTCACGACTATGGTGCCAAGGGCCGCGACGGTCCGGCATGGGAGGCCACGGTCGCCCGCCACCGGGCCGAGAACCGCCATGTCCGCGACGGCACCGCGCGCGCGGACTGGATCGCGCTGCGCCAGGCGCGCGACGCGACGCTGCCCCTACCCGACCGCATCCTGGCCGCGTTGCAGATCAACCTGCGCGGCGGACGCCTGCCCGAGCCGGAGGATGACGGGCATCGCTATCTGAAGATCCCGGTGAACCGCTTCGACGCCCCGCGGGCGGACTGACGCGCCTCAGTCCGCGCGCGGAGCGGTGGTGCCGCGTTCGCGATAGGGCGTGCTGCCATATTGCGCCCGGTAACATTTGGAGAAATGCGACGGGCTGGAGAAGCCCGAGGCCAGCGCGATCTCGATGATCGACATCTCGGTCTGCATCAGCAGGTTGCGCGCCCGCGACAGGCGGGTCTCCATGTAGTAGCGCTTTGGGCTGCGGTTCAGGTAGCGGCGGAACAGCCGCTCCAGCTGGCGGGTGGACATGCCCGCATCCAGGGCCAGCTGGGCGGGGCTGATCGGGTCCTCCAGATTGGCCTCCATCCGCGCGATGACGGCGGCCAGGCGCGGATGGCGCACGCCGATCCGCATGGGGATCGACAGGCGCTGGCTGTCCTGGCCGGTGCGGATCGCGGTGTGCAGCATCTGGTCGGCCACGTCGGCGGCCAGCGCGTCGCCATGCGCCAGCGCGATCAGGTGCAGCATCAGGTCGATGGAGCTGGTGCCGCCCGCCGCCGTCAGCCGGTTGCCGTCATGCACGAAGACCGACCGGAACAGGTCCACCTCGGGAAAGGCCTCGGCCAGCCCGTCGTGGTTCTCCCAGTGGATGGTGGCGCGGCGGCCGTCCAGCAGCCCGGCGTCGGCCAGGACCCAGGTGCCGGTGCAGACCGCCCCCATCGCCGCGCCGCCCCGCGCCTGCCTGCGCAGCCAGGCCAGCACCGGGCGGGTGGCCTCGCGCGCGATCTCGGTGCCGCCGCAGACGATCACGACCTCGTCGCGACCGGGCGGCGGAGCCTCGGGGTCGAGGCCCCCGTCCAGCATCACCCGCGTGCCGTTCGAGCAGGTGGCGACCTCGCCCCCCGGCCCAACCAGCCGCCAGTCGAACAGCGCCTGCCCCGAGGCCCGGTTGGCCAGGCGCAGAGGCTCGATCGCGGCCGCGAAGGGCAGCATGGTGAAGCGGTCCAGCAGGAGAAAGGTGAAGCGGCGCGGTTTGTCGGCTGGCATGGGGCGATCTTTGCGAGCGGGTTGCGCCCGGCACCCAAACAGCCTTTTGACGCCGCGGCAAGGGGGCTTTCCGGCGGGCGGCGGCAGACCCTTTCCCTGCCGCCTGTTAGCGTTTATACCGACGCCACATTTTTCCAAGGAGCGCAGGACATGACGCAGCAGATCCGCAAGACCGCCACCCAGACCTGGGACAAGGCCGGCTGGCGCGCCTATCCGCGCGTCCAGATGCCCGACTATACCGACGCGGCCGCCCTGGAGGCGGTGGAGTCGCAGCTGCGCCGCTATCCGCCGCTGGTCTTTGCCGGAGAGGCGCGCCGCCTGCGCGCCCAGTTGGCCGATGCCGCCGCGGGCCGGGCCTTCCTGCTGCAGGGCGGTGACTGCGCCGAAAGTTTCAGCGAATTTAGCGCCGACAACCTGCGCGACACCTTCAAGGTGCTGCTGCAGATGGCCGTGGTGCTGACCTGGGGCGCGCAGATGCCCGTCATCAAGGTCGGCCGCATGGCGGGCCAGTTCGCCAAGCCCCGCAGCGCGCCGACCGAGGTCATCGGCGGGGTCGAGCTGCCCAGCTATCGCGGCGACATCATCAACGGCTTCGACTTCACCCCCGAGGCGCGCATTCCCGACCCGCAGCGGATGCTGGCGGCCTATACGCAGGCGGCCGCGTCGCTGAACCTGCTGCGCGCCTTCTCGACCGGCGGGTTCGCGGACATGCACCGCGTGCAGAGCTGGATTGCCGATTTCGTGGGCGGTGCCGAGGCCGCGCGCTATCGCGACATCGCGGGCCGGATCAGCGACGCGATGGCCTTCATGCAGGCGGCGGGCGTCAATTCCGACACCGCGCATCAGCTGTCCAAGGTCGATTTCTACACCAGCCACGAGGCGCTGCTGCTGGAATACGAGGAGGCCCTGGCCCGCATCGACAGCACCACGGGCCTGCCGGTGGCGGGATCGGGCCACATGATCTGGATCGGCGACCGCACGCGCCAGCCCGACGGCGCGCATGTCGAGTTCTGCCGCGGTGTGCAGAACCCGATCGGCCTGAAATGCGGCCCCAGCACCACGGCGGACGACCTGAAGGTGCTGATGGAGAAGCTGAACCCCGAGAACGAGGCGGGCCGCCTGACGCTGATCGCGCGCTTCGGCGCGGGCAAGGTGGGCGACCACCTGCCCCGCCTGATCCGCGCGGTGCAGGAGGAGGGCGCGAACGTCGTCTGGTCCTGCGACCCGATGCACGGCAACGTCATCAAGTCGTCGACCGGCTACAAGACGCGGGCCTTCGATTCGATCCTGCGCGAGGTCCGCGAGTTCTTCGCCGTCCACAAGGCCGAGGGCACGATCCCCGGCGGCGTGCATTTCGAGATGACCGGCAAGGACGTGACCGAATGCACCGGCGGCGTGCGTGCCGTCACCGACGAGGATCTGTCGGACCGCTATCACACCGCCTGCGATCCGCGCCTGAACGCCAGCCAGTCGCTGGAGCTGGCCTTCCTGGTGGCCGAGGAGCTGCGCGCCCGCCGCGAGGCCGCGGCCCCGCAGCGCAACGCCGCCGCCGGCTAAGGCGGCCATCGACCCAATGCATGGGGGCCGTCCGCAGGGGCGGCCCCTTTCGCATGCGCCTCAGCGGAAGTTGCGGCCGGTCACGGTGATGCCGGGTCCGGGCAGGTCGCGGATCAGGATGTCGCGGGGTCGCGGGGTCTTGGCGCGCGGATCGGGCGGCGGGGCGCCGCGGTGGAATTCGTCGCCGCGCCCGTGGGGCAGCGGAAAGGCGCCCTGCCGGCCGACGCCTGCCAGCAGGTCCGACAGGTCGGTCAGGCGGTGGGCGACCAGATGGACCACCTCTCCGGAGCGCTGGACGCGGCCCTCGACCCCGATCATGCCCGCGCCCAGGACGATGCGGCGATGCCGGTCGAAGACCTTGGGCCACAGCACCAGATTGGCGATGCCGGTCTCGTCCTCCAGGGTGATGAACATCACCCCCTTGGCCGAACCGGGCCGCTGACGCACCAGAACCAGCCCCGCCACCTGCATCCAGCGACGGTCGGCGCCCGCCATCGCCTCGGCGCAGGGGCGGATGCCGCGCCGGGCCAAGCCTTCGCGCAGGAAGGACAGCGGGTGGCGGCGCAGCGTCAGGCCGGTATGGGCGTAATCCTCGACCACCTCGCGGCCGGCGGGCATGGGGGTCAGGCGGACGGCGGGTTCACCCGCAGGCTGGGCCGCGAACAGCGGCAGGTCCGGCTGATGGCCACGGATCGCCCAGATCGCTTCGCGCCGCGTCAGCGCGAAGGCCGGGCGAAAGCCATCGGCCTCGGCGATGCGGGTCAGGGCGGCGGCGGGCACGCCGGCGCTGCGGCACAGATCCTCCGCCGTGGCGGCCGGGCGGGCGGCGATGATCGCGCGGGCATGGATTTCCGCCAGCCCCTTGACCATGCGCAGGCCAAGGCGCACGGCATGGCCCTGCCCCGCCCGCTCCAGCGTGCAGTCCCAGTCCGAGCGGGCGATGCAGACCGGGCGGATCTCGACCCCGTGGTCGCGCGCGTCGCGCACGATCTGGGCGGGGGCATAGAAGCCCATCGGCTGGCTGTTCAGCAGCGCCGCGCAGAACACGTCGGGGTGCCAGCATTTCAGCCAGGCCGAGGCATAGGCGATCAGCGCAAAGCTGGCCGCGTGGCTTTCGGGAAAGCCGTAGCTGCCGAAGCCCTCCAGCTGACGGAAGATCTGTTCCGCGAAGGCCGCCTCATAGCCGTTGGCGACCATGCCATCCACCACGCGGTCGCGAAAGGCCGAGACGCCGCCCGTCAGCTTGAAGGTCGCCATCGACTTGCGCAGCAGGTCCGCCTGACCTGGCGTGAAGCCCGCACAGTCGATGGCAACGCGCATGGCCTGTTCCTGAAACAGCGGCACGCCATAGGTCCGGCCCAGCACCCGTTCCAGTTCGGGCTTGGGATAGACCACCGTCTCCTGCCGCGCGCGGCGGCGCAGATAGGGATGGACCATGTCGCCCTGGATCGGGCCGGGGCGGACGATGGCGACCTGGATGGTCAGATCCTCGAGGCTGCGCGGCCTGAGGCGCGGCAGCATCGACATCTGGGCGCGGCTCTCGATCTGGAAGGTGCCCAGGGTGTCGGCGCGGCAGATCATGTCGAAGGTCGGCGTATCATCGGACGGGATCGAGGCCAGGTCCATCGACAGTCCCTTATGCGCGCGCAGCAGGCGAAGGCAGCGCGCGATGCAGGTCAGCATCCCCAAGGCGAGCACGTCCAGCTTCATGAAGCGCAGCGTGTCGATGTCGTCCTTGTCCCATTCGATGATCTGGCGGTCCTGCATGGCGGCGGGCTCGATGGGCACCAGCCCGTCCAGCCGGTCGCGGGTCAGCACGAAGCCGCCGGGATGCTGGGACAGGTGGCGCGGCGTGCCGCGCAGCTGGGCCGCCAGGTCCAGCGTCAGGCGCAGGCGACGGTCGGCCGGGTTCAGGTTCAGCGCGCGGAGCAGGCTGTCCGGCACACCCTCCTCGGACCAGGCCCAGACCTGGCCCGAGATGGTGCGGATCACGTCCTCGGGCAGGCCCAGGGCCTTGCCCACGTCGCGCAGCGCGCCCTTGGTGCGATAGCGGATGACGACCGCCGTCAGCGCGGCCCGGTCACGCCCATAGGTGCGGTAGATCCACTGGATCACCTCCTCGCGCCGCTCATGCTCGAAATCGACGTCGATGTCGGGGGGTTCGTGGCGATTCTCGCTGATGAACCGCTCGAACAGCAGGGTGCCGCCCTGAGGGTCGATGGCGGTGATGCCCAGGACATAGCAGACGGCGGAATTGGCTGCCGACCCGCGGCCCTGGCACAGGATGCCCTGGTCGCGCGCATGGCGCACGATGTTGTTCACCGTCAGGAAATAGGGCGCGTATTTCAAATGCGCGATCAGGCCCAGCTCATGGCGCAGCGTTTCGGCGACCTGGGGCGGGACGCCCTGCGGATAGCGTTCGGCCGCCCCCTGCCAGGTCAGCGCCTCCAGCGTCTGCTGCGGGCTGATGCTGGGGTCCGGGCGTTCCTCAGGATACTGGTATTCCAGATCGTCCAGCGTGAAACGGCAGCGGTCGGCGATCTCGGCGCTGCGGGCCAGGGCGTCGGGATGGCGGGCGAACAGGCGCGCCATCTCGGCCGGGGGCTTCAGGTGCCGGTCGGCATGGCGTTCGCGGCGCAGGCCCAGGGCGTCGACGGTGGTGTTCAGGCGGATCGCGGTCACCACGTCCTGAAGGATGCGGCGGTCGGGATGGTGATAGAGGACGTCGTTGGTGACGACCGTGGCCACCCCCGCCCGCGCGCCCAGCGCGGACAGCTGATGCAGGCGCAGCGCATCGTTCGGGCGCCGCCGCAGCGTCAGCGCCAGAGAGGCACGCTCGCCGAAGACGGTGCGCATCCGGCGCAGGCGCAGTGCGCATTCCTCATCGGCCATGTCGGGCAGCAGCACGGCCATCAACCCGTCGGCATGATCGGCCAGATCGGCCCAGTCCAGATGGCACGCCCCCTTGCCGGCCCGCGCCTTGCCCAAGGACAGCAGGCGGCAGAGCCCGCCATAGCCCGCGCGGTCGATGGGATAGACCAGCACCGACATGCCGCAGCGCAGGTCCAGACGGCAGCCGACGATCAGCCGGACGCCGGTCTCCTTCGCGGCCTCATGCGCACGCACGATTCCGGCCAGGCTGTTGCGGTCGGTGACCGCCAGCGCCCGCATCCCCATCGCTGCGGCCGTCGCGAACAGCTCCTGCGCGGAGGACGCGCCGCGCAGGAACGAGAAATTCGTGGTCACCTGGAGTTCGACAGGGCTCATCCGAAGACCCCGTGCAGGAACCAGCGATGCGAGCCGGTGGCCGTGTCCTCTCCGTCGCCTTGGCGGAAGATCCACAGGCGGCGGCCGTCCTGGTCCTCGATGCGGAAATAGTCGCGCACGGCGCGCATCTCGGCGTCGCGCTTCCACCATTCGCCGAAGATGCGCTCCGGCCCGTCGGCATGGCGGACCCGGTGGCGGGTGCCGCGCCAGACGATCCAGTGCGGCGGCTGGTCGGGCAGCAGGGCCAGGGTGGTGATCGGTTCGGGCCGGGGCAGCAGGCGCGCCGGGCGGGGCCAGTGGTCCGGCCAGGAGGCGGTGACCGCCGAGAGCGGCGCCACCCGCGCGACCGAGCGTTCGGGCACGTCGCTGGCCACCGGGGCCAGCCGGAAGACGCCCCGCGCGCCGACGCGGTTCGTCAGGCTGTCGATGAGCCCGGCGATGTCGGGCGCGGCGGGTTCCAGCAGGCCGCCCACCTGGCGCGGCATCAGCGGTTCGGCCAGGGTGGCGGTCAGGGACATGATCTCGATCCCGAAACCGGGGTCGATGGTGGCGATGCGGTCCGACAGCAGCCGCGTCAGCCGCGCCGGGTCGCGCTGCGGGGCGGCCAGGCCCACGCGCACGGGCTGGGCGTGGCTGTCCACCCGCCAGCAGATCAGGTCCAGCCGCCGCGCGCCCAGGGACCGCGCCTCCAGCTGACGGCAGAGGTCGCGGGTCAGCCGGTCGATCTGGCGGGCGATGGTCTCGGCCGCGGCGATGGGTTCGGCAAAGACGCGCCGCGCGGTCACCAGATCGGCCGGGCGCAGCGGGTCGATGGGTTCGGCCGCCGCGCCCAGGGCCTGATCCAGGCGGCGGATGACCTGGGGGCCGAAGCGGCGGGTCAGCGGCGCGCGCGGCATCGCGGCCAGCTCTCCGATGCTGGCCACGCCCAGATCGCGCAGGCCGGACAGCGCCGCGTCGGGCAGGCGCAGCGCCTGAAGCGGCAGCGGCGCCAGCGCGGCCGCCGCACCGCCCGGCGGCACGATGGCGGGGCTGTCCCCGTGCCGCGCCATGGCATGGGCCGCGCCCCAGCTGTCGGCCATGGCCAGCCGCGCGGTCACGCCCGACAGGGTCAGCCGGCCCAGGATCGCGTCCAGCATCGCGGCCTCTCCGCCATGCAGGTGGTTGGTGCCGGTGGCGTCGATGACGATCCCGTCGGGCGGATCGACCGCCACGATGGGCGCGAACCGCTGCATCAGCCACAGGGCCAGCCGCTCCAGCCCGGCCAGATCGGCGGCGGGATCGGCGGGCTGGACGCGCAGGTCCGGCACCATCGCCTGCGCCTTGGCGACCGGCATGCCGGGCCGCAGGCCAAGCGCCATCGCGCCGTCGCAGGCGGCGGTCACCAGGCGGCGGCTGCCCACGCGCCCGGACAGGATCAGCGGCGCGTCAGCCGAAGGCGTGTCGTCCTGCCGCCGCAGCCGGTCGATCGGCCACATCGGCAGGCAGACCGAGATGACCCGTGCCATCGCAAGCCTCCAGTTCCAGATCGAAGGATTCGCCGCCCCGCACCCGCAGCAGTTCCACCCGCCAGCGCGCCCGGCCAAGGCCCGGCACCGGCAGCGGCGCGGACCCGCGTTCGGATATGCGCCAGCGCGTCATCGAGGCCGTGGGCTGGCCGAAATCGGCCGCCTCGGCCTGCTGACGCCAGCGGCGCAGCGCGATGCCGGTGGTGCCGCTGCCCTTGGCGGCCAGGTGCAGGCGGCGCGAGGCGGTCATGGACAGCCGCCCGATCTCGGCCACGACGGCGGAGAGGCCGCCGTGGCGCAGCCCCTCCTCCATGCAGGCCAGGACGGCGGTCTCGTCCCCAGCCTCGACATGGATCACCCGTTCGGGCGGCAGGCCGGCCTGGGCCAGACCCGGCGCAAAGAGGTCCGCCCGGACCACGCACCACAGGACCTGACCCGGCAGACGCGCGGCGATGCCCGCGGCAAAGCAGGCCGCCGCCGCGCCGTCCACCGCCCCCTCGGCCCCGCCCGCGACCTCGTGCAGGCAGCCCAGGGACAGCCCCCCCTGCGGCAGGCGGCGGTCCAGGTCGGGGATGCCGAAGGGCAGCACCTCATGCCCCTGCCCCTCGCCCTCCAGATGGGCGATGCGCGATCTCAGCGTGGACAGGGTGGCGGCAGACGGCATGGGATGAACCGGGATGGGATTCTCAGTTCATGTTTTGTTCTTATCGGCGACGGAGTCAACCTCCGTTCCGCCCGGCGTCGTGCGGAGCGGAGGTCAGGCGGTGCCGCCGTCCAGCCCGACCAGGGCGCGGGCAAAGTCGTCGGCATCGAAGGCGTCCAGATCGTCGATCTGCTCGCCCACCCCGATCGCGTGGATGGGCAGGCCGAACCGGTCGGCCAGCGCGACCAGCACGCCGCCCCGCGCCGTGCCGTCCAGCTTGGTCATCACCAGACCCGAGATGTCGGCCAGCTTGCGGAAGGTCTCGACCTGGCTCAGCGCGTTCTGGCCGGTCGTGGCGTCCAGCACCAACAGGGTGTTGTGGGGCGCCTCGGGGTCCTTCTTGCGGATCACGCGGACGATCTTGGCCAGCTCCTCCATCAGGTCCTGGCGGTTCTGCAGGCGGCCGGCGGTGTCGATCATCAGCAGGTCCGCGCCCTCGGCCTCGGCCCGCGCCATCGCGTCCCAGGCCAGGCTGGCCGGGTCGCTGCCCTGCGGCGCGACCATCACCGGCACGCCCGCCCGCTGACCCCAGACCTGCAGCTGCTCGACCGCCGCCGCGCGGAACGTGTCGCCTGCGGCGATCACGACCGACTTGCCCGCGGCACGGAACTGGCTGGCCAGCTTGCCGATGGTGGTGGTCTTGCCCGCGCCGTTCACGCCCACGACCAGCACCACCTGCGGCTTTTTCGGATAGATCGGCAGCGGGCGCGCGACCGGGGCCATGATGCGGCCGATCTCGGTCGCCAGAAGCTCCTTCAGCTCGCGCGAGGAGACGCGCCGGCCCATCCGCCCTTCGGCGATGTTGGCGGTGACGCGCAGCGCGGTGTCCACGCCCAGATCGGCCTGGACCAGCATGTCCTCCAGCTCCTCCAGCATGTCGTCGTCCAACGCGCGCCGGGGTTCCTCGGGCTGCGCCGCGCCGCGACCGAACAGGCGGCCGACCAGACCCGGCTGGACGGGTTGCGGATGGGGGGTGGCGACGGGGGCGGGCAGTTCGGCCGCGGGGGCCGGTGCCTGGGGCGCGGGTGCCGCGGCCTCGGGGGCGTCCGCCACGATGTCGTCCAGGCCCGAGCCGATCTTGGTCGACGACCGCGTCAGCCGTTCGCGCAGTTTCGAGAAGAATGCCATGATCAGACCTTTCCGTGCTGGCGCGGACCCTACAATCTTGCGCCGCCAAGGAAAAGCCGCCCCGGACGGCCGGAGCGGCTTTCCTGTCGTGCCGGGCGGGGGCGGTCAGCCGCGCATGTCGCGGATCAGCGCCGCCAGCGCCTCGGTCGAGGGATCGTGGCCGGGGGCGGCTTCGCCCTTCAGCAGCGGCTCGACCTTGAGGGCCAGTTCCTTGCCCAGCTCGACGCCCCATTGGTCATAGCTGTTGATGCCCAGGATCACGCCCTCCACGAACACCCGGTGTTCATACAGCGCCACGATCTGGCCCAAGGCGAAGGGCGTCAGCTGCTCCATCAGCAGCGTGGTCGACGGGCGGTTGCCGGGGAAAACGCGGTGGCGGGCCTGACGGTCCAGCTCGGCCCCCTCCAGGCCCTTGGCGGCCATCAGGGCGCGCGCCTCGTCCAGGGTGCGGCCGCGCATCAGCGCCTCGGACTGCGCCAGACAGTTCGCGGCCAGCAGGATGTGGTGATGCGCCAGGTCCGGCTCATGCCCGCGCGCGGCCAGGATGAACTCGCACGGCACCGGCATCGTGCCTTGGTGGATCAGCTGATAGAAGGCGTGCTGGCCGTTGGTGCCGGGTTCGCCCCAGACCACCGGGCCCGAGACGATCTCCAGGTCGCTTCCGTCCATCGCCACGCGCTTGCCGTTCGATTCCATCTCCAGCTGCTGCAGATAGGCGGGCAGGCGCATCAGGCGGTTGTCATAGGGCAGCACCGCGCGGGTCGGATAGCCGCAGATCTGGTGGTGCCAGATGCCGGTCAGGGCCAGCATCACGGGCAGGTTCCGCGCGGGCTCCACCGTGCGGAAATGCGCGTCCATCGCGGCGCCGCCGGCCAGGAACTGATCGAACGCTTCCGGCCCCACGGCCAGCATCAGGGACAGCCCGATCGGCCCCCAGACCGAATAGCGCCCGCCGACCCAGTCCTCGAAGCCGAAGACGCGGTCCTCGGCGATGCCGAAATCGGCGGCCTTGGCGGCGGCGGTGGACAGGGCCACGAACTGCGCGCCCGGATCGGCGACCGAGGCCGCCATCCAGTCGCGGGCGGTCTGGGCGTTGGTCATCGTCTCGATGGTGGTGAAGGTCTTGGAGGCCACGATCACCAGCGTCGTGGCCGGGTCCAGCCCCTTGAGCGTGTCGGCGATGTCGGCCCCGTCCACGTTGCTGACGAAATGCGTGCGCGGCCCGTCGTGCCAAGGCGCCAGCGCCAGCACCGCCATGGCCGGACCAAGGTCGGACCCGCCGATGCCGATGTTCACCACATCGGTGATGCGCCCGCCCTGCCCCGCAAAGCCGCCGTCGCGGACCTGGCGCGCGAAGTCCGACATCCAGGCATGGGTGTCGCGCACCGCGGGCATCACGTCCTGTCCGTCGACGATCACGCTGCTCGAGAGGTTGCGCAGCGCGGTGTGCAGGACGGCGCGGCCTTCGGTCTCGTTGATCCTCTCGCCCGCGAACATCGCGTCGCGGCGGGCGGCAACAGGGGCCGCCAGCTCCAGCAGCAGATCGCGGGCGCGCGCGTCGATCATCGTCTTGGAATAGTCGAAGGTCAGCCCGTCCGCCTGCACCCGGTAGTCGGTGGCGCGTTGGGCGTCGAACAGCGCCTCGATCCGGGCCTGTCCTTGGGCCTTGCGGTGATCCTTGAGGCGGTTCCAGATTGCGGTCATGTCAGTTCCTCATTCGGCCCAATGGACGGTGGCCTGGTCAAGAAAGGCGCGGATCGGGGCGTCCATCGGGTCCGATTTCTGCGCGCGCTCCAGCGCCTCGCGCTTTTCGGGGCCCATGATCAGGACATGGATGTTCAGCGCATCGGCCAGCACGGGCCGCGTCAGGGTGATGCGCGGCTCCTCCGCACCCTCGGCGCGGATCGCCATGACGGGGGCGGCGTCGGGGGCCATCGCGGCCTCCAGATGGTCGGCGCCGGGGAACAGGCTGGCCGTGTGCATGTCGTTGCCCATGCCCAAGAGAACCACCGTCAGCGGCAGATGCGGTGCCAGCCGCTCGGCCAGCCCGTCGGTCGCCAGATCGGGCGAGGCGTCGCCGGTATAGAGGTCGATGTAATCCGCCGCCGCCGCCTTGTCCTTCAGCAGATGCCGCCGCAGCAGGCGCGAGTTCGACCGCTTGTGCTCGCCATCCACCCACCGCTCGTCGCCCAGGACGACGGTGACGCGGGACCAGTCCAGATCGGCCCCCGACAGCGTCTCGAAGACCGGCGCCGGAGAGGTTCCACCCGGCACGCAGAGCGTCGCCCGGTCATGGCCGCGCAGATGCTGGGCCAGCTGCGAGGCGATGCGGTCCGCGACGGACAAGGCCAGCATCTCGCGGTCGGGATAGTCCTTGAAATCCATGCTCATGCCCTGATCTCCCTCCAGCGACGGTTGTCGCGATGCATCAGGCGCAACGCCTCCTCGGGGCCCGAGGATCCGCTGTCATAGGGCTCCGGGCGCCGCTTGCCCTCCTCCCAGGACTTGATGATCGGGTCGGTCCAGGCCCAGGCCGCCTCGACCTCGTCGCCGCGCATGAACAGCGTCTGGTTGCCGCGCATCACGTCCATGATCAGGCGTTCATAGGCGTCGGGCATGTCCGCGCCCTCGGCCCCCAGGGCGTCGGCAAAGGACATGTCCAGCGGCACCTGCACCAGGCGCATGCCGCCCGGCCCCGGCTCCTTGATCATCACCTTGAGGTTCATGCCCTCGTTCGGCTGCAGGCGGATGACCAGCTCGTTGGCCTTGGGATGGCCGCTGTCGTCGAAGATCGAATGCGGCGGCTCCTTGAAGACGATGGCGATCTCGCTGGTCCGCGCGCGCAGCTTCTTGCCGGTGCGCAGGTAGAAGGGCGTGCCCTGCCAGCGCCAGTTGGAGATGCGCACCTTCATCGCGACATAGCTCTCGGTGCGCGAATCGGGGTCCTCGGCATCGGTCAGATAGTCGCTGCCCTCGCCCTGATACTGGCCGCGGACGATGTCGTTGGGCTCCAGCGGCTCCAGCGCGCGGATCACCTTCAGCTTCTCGTCGCGCACGGCATCGGGGTCGAAGTGATAGGGCGGCTCCATCGCGATCAGGCACAGAAGCTGCATCATGTGGTTCTGGACCATGTCCCGGATCGCGCCGGACTTGTCGTAATAGCTGCCGCGCCCGGCCACGCCCACGGTCTCGGCCACGGTGATCTGGACGTGGTCCACGTATTGCGCGTTCCACAGCGGCTCGAACAGGATGTTGGCAAAGCGCACCGCCATCAGGTTCTGGACGGTCTCCTTGCCCAGATAATGGTCGATCCGGTAGATCTGCTGTTCGTTGAAATGCTGCGCCAGCGTGGCGTTCAGCGCGCGGGCCGAGGCCAGGTCGCGGCCGAAGGGCTTTTCGACGACGATGCGGCTGTCCTCATCGGCGATGCCGTGGCCCGCCAGACGCTCTGCGATGTCGCCGAACAGCGCCGGCGCGACCGAGAAATAGAAGGCATGGACCGCGCCCTTGCGCATCCGGTCCTTCAGCGCCTGCCAGCCGCCCTCGCCCTTGGCGTCGATGGGGACATAGCCCAGCAGGCCCAGGAACTCGGTCAGCTGCGGATCGTCCCGCTTGGCGCCTGCGAATTCGCAGATGGCCTTGGAGGCCTCGGCGCGGAAAGCGTCGTCGTCCTGGTCGGTGCGCGCGGCGCCGATGATCTGGCTGGTGGCCGGGAACTGTCCCGCCTTGAAGCGCCGGTAGAGACCGGGCAGGATCTTGCGATGGGCCAGATCGCCCGTGGCGCCAAAGATCACGAGGTCGAAGTCATCGACCGGAATGACACGAGAGACCATGCTGTCCTCCTGTTGGGTGGCGTCCGCCTTATCCCTTGTTAGCGATAACAGCAATGCCGTTCAACCTTTCACTGCACGCGCCAGCCGCGGAAGGCGACAGCGTTTCAGCATCTCGTCCATGCTCATGGCACCGCCCGCCGCCTCCGCACGGTCGCGGGCGGCCCGCAAAGCGGACAGGACCGCGGGCCGGTCGCGCGCCAGTAGATCCAGCAAAAACGCATCGGGGTGGATGGCGCGCAGGCCCAGCCCGGCCATCATCCGCTGCGGGAAGTCGCGCAGGTTGGCGGTGACGATCAGGGACGCGCCCCCGGCCAGCGCGGCCTCGACCACATGGCGGTCGGCGGGGTCCGGAAAGTCCAAGTCGATCGCCGCCTGCCCGTCATCGGCCTGCGCGGCCTGCGGAAAGCGCAGGCGCAGCAGCGCGATCTGGGCCCCCGCGACGCTTTCGGCATCGGGACCGACGCGGGCAGCGGCGCGGCGCCATTCCTCCAGGATGCGGTCCGACCACAGCGCGTCGTAAAGCCCCGCCTGCGGCAGATCGGTCAGGATCTCGCGCAGGATGGTGGGGAACAGCACATTGGCGTCCAGGACGGCGCGCATCAGTCCAGCCGGAAGAACAGCGCCTTGAGATAGCCCGTCTCGGCCAGCTGCGGCAGGGTCGGATGGTCGGGACCGGCCTGACCGGTATGGATCAGCACCCCGCGCCGCCCGCCGCGCCCGATGCCGCGCGCGCTGACATTGCGGAAGGCGGTCAGGTCGGCCGCGTGCGAGCAGCTGCACAGCACCAGATAGCCCCCCGGCGCGACCAGCGGCGCGGCCATCTTGGCCACCCGCTCATAGGCGCGCAGGCCCTTTTCCAGCGCGGGCTTCGACGGTGCGAAGGCCGGCGGGTCGCAGACCACCACGTCGAAGGTCCGGCCCTGTTCCGCCAGCGCCTCCAGCGCGTCGAAGGCATCCGACTGCTGCGTCTCAAGCCGGTCCGCGGCGCCCATGGCCACCGCCCCGCCCCGCGCCAGCTCCAGCGCGGGCGCGCTGCCGTCGATGCAGAGCGCGCTGTCGGCCCCCGCCGCCAGCGCCGCCAGGCCGAAACCGCCCACATGGCTGAACACGTCCAGGACCGATCCGCCATCCACCAGCCGCTGCGCAAAGGCGTGGTTCGGGCGCTGGTCGAAGAACAGACCCGTCTTCTGCCCGCCCAGCAGGTCGGCCAGATAGGTCGCGCCGTTCATGCGCACCTGGACCGGACCGGCGGGGGCCGCGCCACGGATGACCTCCAGCCGCTCGGCCAGACCTTCCAGGCCGCGCGACCGGCCCTGCCCGTTCAGGACGACCGTGGAGACGCCCGCGACCGCGATCAGCGCATCGGCAATGTCCTCGGCCATGCCGTCGGCCCAGGCCGCGTTGGGCTGGATCACGGCCGCATCGCCGAAGCGGTCGATGACCAGGCCCGGCAGGCCGTCGGCCTCGGCATGGACCAGGCGATAGAAGGGCTCGTCATAGATCCGCTCGCGCATCTGCAGGGCGCGGGTCAGGCGCGCGCGCAGCCAGGCGCCGTCGATCACCGCATCCGGGTCGCTGTCCATCACGCGGGCGATGATCTTGCTGATCGGGTTCACGGTCACCAGGGCCAGCGGCTGACGCTCGGCATCCTCCAGCACCGCGAGGCCGCCGGGGGGCAGCGCCCTGGTGCGGCGGTCCAAGACCGCCTCATCGGCAAAGACCCAGGGGAAGCCGTGGCGGATCGCCTGCGGCTTGGATTTCGGGCGCAGCCGGATCACGGCGCGATCGTTGGGATGGGTGACCGGCTGGTCGTCCTGCAGTTCGCTCACGGCAAAACTCCTTTTGCGGTCGATCTGACATTTCCCACCCCCGCGCACAAGGCTGGCCACCGCCGACGGTTGCCCCGTTATCGCTAACGGCGTATAGTGCCGCAAAGCCAGAGGAGGCCCCCATGACCCTTCACGCCATGATCGACCGCGTCACCGACCGCATCCGCGAACGCTCTCATGACAGCCGCAGCGCCTATCTGGCCAAGATCGCGCGCGCGGCGCAGGACGGCCCGGCCCGTGCGCACCTGTCCTGCGGCAACCAGGCCCATGCCTATGCCGCGATGGAGGACAAGGTCGACATGGCGACGACGCGAAAGCCCAATATCGGGACCGTGACGGCCTATAACGACATGCTGTCGGCGCATCAGCCCTTCGAACGCTATCCCGACGTGATCCGGGCCGCGGGCCGCGCGGCGGGGGCCACGGTGCAGGTCGCGGGCGGCGTGCCCGCCATGTGCGACGGGGTGACGCAAGGCCGCCCGGGGATGGAGCTGTCGCTCTTCTCGCGCGATGTGATCGCGCTGGCCGCCGGGGTGGCGCTGTCGCATGACTGCTTTGATTCGGCGCTTTATCTGGGGGTCTGCGACAAGATCGTGCCGGGGCTGATCATCGCGGCCGCAACCTTTGGGCACATCCCGGCGGTCTTCGTGCCCGCCGGTCCGATGCCCTCGGGCCTGCCCAATGACGAGAAATCCAAGGTCCGCCAGCAATTCGCCACCGGCGAGGTCGGCCGCGACGCGCTGATGGCGGCCGAGATGGCCAGCTATCATTCGGCGGGCACTTGCACCTTCTACGGCACCGCGAACACCAACCAGATGCTGATGGAGTTCATGGGCCTGCACCTGCCCGGCTCAAGCTTCGTGAACCCGAACACGCCCCTGCGCGAGGCGCTGACCGTGGCCGCCGTCCAGCGCGCGGCACAGATCACCAATCTAGGCAACGAATACACCCCCGCCGGTCAGGTGCTGGACGAACGCGCCTTCGTGAACGGCATCGTGGGCCTGATGGCCACGGGCGGATCCACGAACCTGGTCCTGCACCTGCCCGCCATGGCGCGGGCGGCGGGCGTGCTGATCGACCTGCAGGACTTCCACGACCTGTCCGAGACCGTGCCGCTGATGGCGCGCGTCTATCCCAACGGTCTGGCGGACGTGAACCATTTCCACGCGGCCGGGGGCCTGGGCTACATGATCGGGCAACTGCTGGAGGCGGGCCTGCTGCATGCGGATGTCAAGACGATCACGGGGTCGGGGCTGGACGGCTATGTTCGCGAGCCCAAGCTGGACGGCGAGGCGATCCGGTGGGAGGACGGCGCGCGCAGCACGCTGAACGACCGCATCCTGCGCCCCGCCCGCGATCCCTTCGCGCCGACGGGCGGGCTGAAGCAGCTGCAGGGCAATCTGGGCCGCGGCGTCATCAAGATCAGCGCCGTCGCCCCCGAACGCCACCTGATCGAGGCGCGCGCCCGCGTCTTCAGCGATCAGGATGCGGTCAAGACCGCCTTCCGCAATGGAGAGTTCACCGAGGATACGATCGTGGTCGTCCGGTTCCAGGGACCGCGCGCCAATGGCATGCCGGAACTGCATTCGCTGACGCCCACCTTGGCGGTGCTGCAGGACCGGGGGCTGAAGGTCGCGCTGGTCACCGACGGGCGCATGTCGGGCGCGTCGGGCAAGGTGCCCGCGGCGATCCACGTCTCGCCCGAGGCGGCCATGGGCGGGCCCTTGGCCAGGCTGCGCGACGGCGACATGGTGCGGCTGGATGCGGCGAACGGCACGCTGGAATGCCTGGAGGCCGATTTCGACAGCCGCGAGGCCGCCGTCTTCGACCCCAAGGACAGCCACGAGGGCCTGGGACGCGAGTTGTTCGCGGCCTTCCGCGCCAATGCGGGGCCCGCGACCGAAGGCGCGGGCGTGGTGGTCTGATCCGTCAGGCGGCGGCGGCGACCTCGCAGACGACGCGGCGCAGGTAGCCCGCGAAATCCGAGGCCGTCCGCCGCGCCGGACCGTCCGCCACATATACGTTCAGCCAGGTCGGCGGGAGCGGCGGCAGCGCGCCGCCATGTTCGATATCCTCCAGCCCCGCCTGCGGAATGCCGCGGGGGCGCACCGTCACGCCCAGATCGGCGGCGGCCAGGATGTGCCAGTTCTCGTCCCCGCCCTCGCCGGCCGGATGGGTCCAGGCGATCCCGGCCGCGTCCAGCGCCGCGATGGCCGCCGGGTAATAGGCGCAATGCGACGAGGTCGCCAGCGCCAGCGGCCGGTCCTGCCACGCGGCACCCCCGACGGCCCCCACCCAGGCCAGATCGACCTTGGCCAGATGGATCGCGCCGGGCGGGGTCTCGAATTCGGTGGTCAGGATGATGTCATGCTCGCCCCGGCGCATCTGCGCGCGCAGGTCCTTGGTGCGGGCGTCGCGCATGAACAGCTCGATGCGCGGAAAGTCGGTGCGGAACGCGCGCACCGTCTGCGCCACCTTGGCGAACAGCCAGTCACTGCTGAGCCCGACGCGCAGCTTCTGTTCCGGCTGAAGCCCGGTGAAGCGCGACAGGATGGCGTCGTTCAGCGCCACCAGCTTGCGGCTCTCGCCCAGCAGGTCCTGCGCGAAATCCGACAGGATCACGCCCCGCCCGGCCTTGGCCAGCATCGGGCGGCCGAACACCTCCTCCAGGCGCTTCATCTGCATCGACAGCGCACTCTGCGTCATGTTCAGCGCCTCGGCCGCGCGGGTCACCGCCCCGTATTCGGCCACCGCCTGCAGCGATCGCAACGTGCCGACATCCAGATTGCGCATCGTCCAGTTTCCCTGATGAGTCGCATCAAAACCATTCGTTTCACAAATACCGCGCCCGCCCCTATTCATCAACATGAAAGATGACACGACCGCCATTCATCTATCATGTTGATGATAAAGATCACGGAGCCTGAACCATGTCGCCCAAGACCGCCCTGCTGAACGTCGTGACCGGTCACGGAATTCTGCCCCGCCCGTGGTGGCTGGAGCGGGCGCTGACCATGTGCGACGTCCGCCGCACCCGCATCGACCTGTCGCGCCTGACGGACGACCAGCTGCACGACATCGGCCTGACCCGCGACGAGGTCATGGCCGAGATGGCCCGCCCCCTGTGGGACGTGCCCGCGCATTGGCGCCGGACGGGCGAAGCGCGGCCCTAGTACTACAGTTGCATTTGCCTTGCGTTTCTGGTTCATCTTTCTCTGGGATTGGGAGGGATTGTCATGTCTGTTGCGGATTGGTCGGG